>NZ_JBFAWA010000002.1:95835-578812 GCF_040680035.1 Nonomuraea sp. NPDC052116
GAAGCGGTCGCGACCATGAACACGAGCGAAGGAGCTCGCGACGAGAGAGCGAGGGACGAGCCAACGAGGAGCGAAGCGGTCGCGACCATGAACACGAGCGAAGGAGCTCGCGACGAGAGAGCGAGGGACGAGCCAACGAGGAGCGAAGCGGTCGCGACCATGAACACGTGCGAAGGGCCACGGCGGACGCTGAAGGCCGGGTCAGCGGCGGCCCGTTCTTTCCCTACTTCGCGGTCAAGAACGGCGCGACCGCGCTGTTCACGATGGGGGCCATCGCGGCGCTGGCCACGTTCGTCCGGGTCAACCCGGTGTGGGAGCACGGCGCGTACAGCTCGGGCGGTTACGTCCCGTCGGCGCAGCCGTTCTGGTATTTCGGGGTGCTGGACGGCGCGCAGCGGCTCGTCCCGCCGTGGGAGATCACGGTCGGCGGGTACGTCCTGCAGCCCGGGCTCTGGATCCCGCCGCTGATCCTGACGGTCTTCTTCGGGATCCTGCTGCTCTATCCGTTCCTCGAACGGCGCTTCACCGGCGACGGCGACCACCACCACCTGCTCGACCGGCCCGCGCAGGCCCCGGTGCGCACGGCGCTGGGCATCGCGGTCATCGCGTTCTTCACCGTGTTGTGGGCGGGAACGTGGTTCTCGGAGGCGGCGCCGCCGATGCACTCCGCGCCAGGGTTCCCCGAGCCGCCCCCGGCTCCGCACGCGCTGCTCACGGTGCCGCACGACACCTACGCGATGATCGTGATCGGGCTGCGGGCAGCCGTGTTCGTGGTGCCGGTGCCGGCGTTCCTGATCGCCCGGGCGGTCTGCCGCAGGCGCGTCGGCTAGAGAGGGTTGTGATCGGGCGGCGCGCCGGGGACGCCGTCCCGCGGCGGCAGCCAGAGCACGAACGTGGCCCCCTCCCCCAGCCGCGAGAACACCGCCACCCGCCCTCCGTGCGACTCCACGATCTGGCGGACGATGGCCAGGCCGAGGCCCGTGTGGCGGTCGCGGCGGCTGGACTCGCCGCGCCAGAACCGGTCGAACACCCGCGCCTGGTCGGCCGCCTCGATCCCGGGGCCCTCGTCGCGGACCGCCACCCACAGCCAGCCCTCGGACCTGCCCGCCGCGACCCGGATCGCCCCGCCGGGCGGTGAGAGGCGCACGGCGTTGGAGAGCAGGTTCGCCACGGCGCGGCGCAGCGCGTCGGCGTCGCCGGTCGCCTCCAAGCCCGATCCCAGCTCCCGGGTGAGCGTCAGGTCGCGGGCGGCGGCCGGGGCCGCGTACTCCTCGCACGCCTCGCCCACCATCCTGGCCAGGTCGAGGTCGGCGTCGGCGAACGCGCCGCCCTGCCGCCTGGCGCTGGCCAGCAGGTCCTCGACGAGCCTGGTCATGCGGGTGGTGGCGCGGTCCACGATGGCCACGGCCCTGGCCCGCTCCTCGTCGCTGGCCTCGGGGGCGGCGAGAACGGCGTCCACGTTCGCCCGGATGATCGTCAGCGGGCTGCGCAGCTCGTGGGAGGCGTCGTCGATGAGCTGGCGCTGCGCCCTGAACGCCTCCTCCAGCCGGTCCAGCATGGTGTCGATCGTGTCGGCCAGATCCTTGAGCTCGTCGCGCGGCCCGTTCAGCTTGATGCGCCGCTTGAGGTCGGTGGCCTGGATCTCCTCCGTCGTACGCGTGATCGACCTGACCGGCCGCAGCACGCGGCCCGCCAGCACCCAGCCGATGCCCAGGCTGGCGACGTAGAGGCCGGCCAGGGTGATCAGCGAATAGTCGCGCAGCGTGGCCATCGTCCGGACGTTGACCGCGTTCTCGACCTCCTCGACGAAGACCACCTCGCGCTTGCCGAGGAAGGTGGTGCCGCTGTAGGTCTTGGCGAACTCCGTCGTGATCGGGCGCTGGTCGGTGGTCTTGGAGACCGCGAAGTAGGTGCCGCCGAGCACGAGCGCGGCCAGCACGAACAGCAGTCCCGAGTAGAGGACCGTGAGCCGGAAGCGGATGGTGTGGATCACGCCGGTTCCCTGAGCCGGTAGCCCCGGCTGATCACGGTCTCGATCAGGCCCTCCTCCTGCAGCTTGCGGCGCAGGTTGCCGACCGTGACGCGCACGGTGCTGGTGAACGGGTCGGCGTGCTCGTCCCAGACGTGTTCCAGCAGTTCCTCGGAGGAGACCACGTATCCGGGGCGGCGCATGAGGTAGTGCAGCACCCCGTACTCCTTGGGGGTGAGCGCCAGCGACCTTCCGTGCAGCGACACTTCCAGCCTGGCGGTGTCGATCCGCAGCCCGCCCACCTCCAGCACCGATGTGCCGGCGCCGGAGTCCCTGCGCAGCAGGGCCCGCACCCGCGCCAGCAGCTCGGGGAACGCGAACGGCTTGACCAGGTAGTCGTCGGCCCCCTCGTCGAGCCCGCGCACCCGGTCGTCCAGCCGGTCGCGGGCGGTCACCATGATGATCCGCGCGCCCTGCCCGGCCGCGCGCACGCTGCGGCACAGCTGGAAGCCGTCCCCGCCGGGCAGGTTGAGGTCGAGCAGGACCAGATCGTACGAGTTCACCTGCAACTTCTCATGCGCGGAAGGCGCGTCGTAGGCGACGTCCACCGCGTATCCCGCACGGACGAGGCCGACGCGCAACGCGTCGACCAGGTCCTCCTCGTCTTCCACCACAAGCAGTCGCATGCCCCGCACCCTAGTTTCGGATGATTCGTTCCGCGATCGGCGCCGCCCGGTCGATGGGGATGGCGAACCCGATGCCGATGTTGCCGCCGCCCCGCCCGGACGCGATCGCCGTGTTCACCCCGACGACCTCGCCCCGGGCGTTGACCAGCGGGCCGCCCGAGTTGCCGGGGTTGATGGACGCGTCCGTCTGCACGGCCGTTCGGCGTGCCGTGCCCAACCGTACCTCCCGGTCCAGAGCGCTCACGATGCCGGCGGTGACCGTGCCCGACAGGCCCAGCGGGGAGCCGATCGCGAGCACCTGGTCGCCGACGGCCAGGTCGCCGGACCTGCCGAGGGTGGCGGGCGTGAGCTCCCGCGGATAGTCCACCTCCAGCACGGCCAGGTCCTCGTCGTCGTCCTCGCCGATCACGCGGGCGCTGATCCGGCGGCCGTCGTTCAGCACGACGGTCGCCCGGTCGCTGCCCCTGATCACGTGCGCGTTGGTGAGGATGTGGCCGCGGCCGTCCACCACGAACCCCGAGCCGCCCCCGCCGCCCGTCTCCACCGAGACCACGCTGGGCAGCACCCGGGCCGCCGTCGCGCTCAGCCCGCTGAGGCCGGCCGACGGCGCGGGCGCCACCCTGGGGAGGGCCGCGGCGGGGGCCGCTTCGGAGAGCCGCGCCCCCGCCGCACCCCCAGCGATGCCCGCCGCCGCCCCGGTGAGCGCCGCGACGAGCGCGGCGGCCACCAGCAGACGTCCCTTGGGCGGCGCCCCCTTCTGCGGTGGATCCTGCGCCATGATCGCCACGACGGGCGGGGTGACGAACTCCGGCCCGCGCGGGCTGCCCAGACCCCTCATGGCAGCCTCGAGAACCACAACATCGACGTCACCGCCGCGATCAGCGCGAAGGCCATCCCCGCCGCCACGAACCACATCCATACCTCCTGCCGCTCGGTCCGGTAGCCGACCGACGTGCCGATGTCCTCGTAGACCGCCTGCAGCTCGTCGCCGCTGGCCGCCTCGTAGAAGCCGCCGCCGGCCGCCTCGGCCAGCCCGCGCAGCGCCGGCGCGTCCACCGGCACCGGGATCTCGCGTCCCGAGATGTCGATCGTGCCGTCCGCCGTGCCGTACGCGATGGTCGTGACCGGCACGCCCCTCCCGGAGGCCGCCGCGGCCGCGTCGCCGACCGTGCGGCCCGTGGTGTTGGAGCCGTCGGACAGCAGCACGATGTGCGCGGGCGGCCTCTCCTCCTGCGAGTCGAGCGCGGCGATGGCGTCCAGGGAGGAGTAGACCGCCTCGCCGATGGCGGTGCCGGAGGCGGTGCTGAGCCGGTCGAGCGCGCTCAGCACCGCCTGCCGGTCCGTGGTCGGCGGCACGGCGACGGACGCCGACGAGGAGAACGACACCAGGCCCAGGTTGAACCGCTCGGGCAGGCCCGCCACGAACTGCCTGGCCGCCTGCTTGGCCGCCTCGAACCGGTTGGGCCGCACGTCGGTGGCGCTCATGGAAGCCGACACGTCGAACGCCACCATGATCGTCGCCCGCTCCCTCGGCACCCGCACCTCGGCCGTCGGCCGGGCGAACCCGATCACGAGCAGCGCGAACATCAGCAGCAGCGCCGCCGCCGGAACGTGCCTGCGCCAGCCCGGCCGCCTCGGGGCGACCTTGTCGAGCAGGTCGAGGTTGGTGAACCTGACGGCGTACGCGGTCCTGCTCCGCAAGGCCATGACCACGTACGCCAGGGCCAGCGCGGCCACGGGGACGAGCAGCAGCAACCACAGGGGCGCGATCAGCGTCACGCCGCATCACCTCCGCCCCCGGCGGGGCGCGCCAGGACGGCCAGGCGGCGCTGGCGCATGACGTGCCGGACCAGGTCGCGCACCCAGTCCCGGTCCGTGCGCAGCCGCAGATGGGTCGCCCCGGCCCGGCGCAGCGCCTGCGCGACGGCGTCCCGCTGCTCCGCCGCCGCCTCCGCGTACCTGCGGCGCAGCCGCGCGCTCCCCGTCGCGACCTCGCGCCGCCGCCCCGTCTCCGGGTCGACCAGCGTCAGGATCCCGATGTCGGGCAGCGTCAGCTCGCGCGGGTCGAGCACCTCCACGGCCAGCACCTGGTGCCTGGCGGTGAGCTTGCGCAGCGGCAGCTCCCAGGTCTCGGGCGCGTCGAGGAAGTCCGACACGACCACGACCAGGCCGCGGCGCCGTACCACCCGGCCGAGCTGGTCGGCGGCCACGCCCAGCAGCGGCTCGGCCACCCCGGGCGGGGTGCGGGGCAGCGCGAAGGCCGCCTGCAGCAGCGCCATCAGATGCGGCCGGCCCGTCCTGGCGGGCAGCGTCCTGACGCCGCCGCCGTGCAGCAGGTGGGTGCCGATCCGGTTGCCGGTCCGCTGGGTGAGGAAGCCGACCGCCGCCAGCGCCGACACGGCCAGCTCCCGCTTCTCCATGGCCGCGGTGCCGAAGTCCATGCTGGCGGTGGCGTCGAGCAGCGCCCAGATCTCCAGCTCGCGATCGGCGACCAGGTCCCGGACATGGGGCTCGTTGGTGCGGGCGGTGACGTTCCAGTCCATCCGCCGCACGTCGTCGCCCGCCTGGTACGGCCGGGTCTCCGCCGGCTCGCTCCCCGGCCCCGGGACCAGTCCCAGATGCTCCCCCTGCAGCAGTCCATCCAGTCTCCTGGTGATCGTCAGCTCGAGCCGGCGCAGCGCGGGCTCGGCCATCAGGTACGGCCTCATGCCACGGCTTCGTTCAGCTGTGACTGCTGCTGGGGGGCGATGACGGGCAGCGGGACGGCCGCCAGCACCCGGTCCACGATCTGCCTGGGCGCCACCCCGTCGGCCAGCGCGTCGAAGGAGAGCACGAGCCGGTGCGCCATGACGTCGTGCGCCAGGTCGCGCACTTCCTCCGGCAGCACGTAGTCGCGCCCCCGCATCAGGGCCAGCGCCCGCCCGGCCGCCAGCAGGCCGAGCGTGGCCCTGGGGCTCGCCCCGAACGCCAGCAGCCGGCGCACGTCCTCCACCCCGAACCGGTCGGGATCGCGGGTGGCGTAGACGAGGCGGACGGCGTACTCGGCCACGGCGTGGTGCACGAAGACCTCCTCGGCCCGCCGCTGGAGCGCGACGACCTGAGCGGGGTCCAGCACGGGGTGCGGGACGGGCGGGTCCACGCTCATGCGGTAGACGATCGCCAGCTCCTCCGACTCGCTGGGATAGTCCACGTCGATCTTCATGAGGAAGCGGTCCCGCTGCGCCTCGGGCAGGTGGTAGACGCCCTCGGACTCGATCGGGTTCTGGGTGGCCAGCACCAGGAACGGCCTCGGCACGTCGTGCGAGACCCCGCCGATGCTGACCTGCCGCTCGGCCATGATCTCCAGCAGCGCCGACTGCACCTTTGCGGGCGCCCGGTTGATCTCGTCGGCGAGCAGCAGGTTGACCATGACCGGGCCGAGCTCGATGTCGAAGGTCTCGGTCGACGGCCGGTAGATCCTGGTGCCGACGATGTCGGCGGGCACCAGGTCGGGTGTGAACTGGATGCGGGCGAACGTGCCGCCGACCACGGTGGCCATGGTCTCGGCGGCCAGCGTCTTGGCGATGCCGGGCACGCCTTCCAGCAGGCAGTGGCCTTTGGCGAGCACCGCCACGAGCAGCCGCTCGACCATGCGGTCCTGACCCACGATCACCCGCTTCACCTCGAACAACGCCCGTTCGAGCAGCGCGGGGTCGGTCATGGCTGAACCACCGAGTGATAGCAGTCGTCCACGACCACCCGCAGCTCCAGCGCGGACGGATCGGGATCGGCGAACGCGGCGCTTCCCGTCATGAGCACGGCGCCCGCTGCCAGCAGCACAAGAGCGAAACGTGATGTACGCATAGGACGCATGTCATCAAGCGACCGCGAAAACCCGCGTAACCCTCGTCTTTACATGATCTTTCGGTCCTTACCGCGAAAAGGGACGGCCACCCGCAACCGGGTGGCCGTCCGTCAGGCGGGGATCAGCCGATCAGGTACTTCATCACCTTCTTGATCGTCGCGTTCCGCTCGTTGTCGTTGGCGAGCTGCTCCAGCCCGAACCCCAGCAGCACCGTGTCCTTGGTGGAGACGGCGGCCGTGGTGTCCGCCTGCGCGCGGGCGAAGTCGCCGCCGCCGGTGGGGCTGCCCGCCGGCGGCCCGGGGACGGCCCAGGGGCCGAGACCGGTCTCGAAGCCCTCGGAGTCGAGGGTGCCGCCGGTGGTGGTGACCCGCGTGTCGTCCACGAACACCCCCACGCCGCCCGTGCTCGGGTCGGTCACGTAGCTGATCGACACCTCGACCTGCTGGCCCGCGTAGGCGGACAGGTCGAAGGCGACCTGCTTCCAGCCGCCGGAGTCACCGGTGAACCGGTTCCAGGAGCCGCTGGTGCCGCTGGCCGTGCAGGGGTTGCCACCGGTCAGGTAGTGCCCCAGCCACGGGTGCTCGCCCAGGTAGAAGCCGGCCTCGCACTCCGACGGCACGGTGCTGTCGGTGCCGCCGTTGAGGTCGGGCAGCGTGGTCCAGTTGTCCTGGCCGATCGTGTGGGCCTCGACGATGACGTTGTCATAGCCGGGCTCGGTGTCGAAGGACAGCTGGAAGCCCAGCCTCGGCTGCTGCGCCGCCGTCACGGTTCCCAGGTTGACCGTCCTGGTCAGCCGCATGTACGAGTCGTCCGCGTGCGGCCCCCTGACGTACCACTGGCCCTCGATCGGGTCGAACGGACCGCCCGCGCCGAGCGTGTAGCCGGCCGCCGGAGTGCCCGTGAACCTGGGCAGGTCCGTGCCCATGGGCTGCAGCACCCCCGCCTCGTCCAGCGGGTTGTCCACCGTGGCAGGACCGCCGAACGTGCCGCCCGTCCCGGCCAGCGGGCCCTTGCCGGCGAAGCCGGTCGGGGAGTTGCGCGCAATGCGCCCGCCGACGCCCATGTAGTACTGGGTGAAGTCGTCGGCCAGCAGCAGGCACTCGTCGAACAGGCCCTGGATCGTGGTGACCACGCAGTCGCCGTCCGGGTCGCCGTCGATGCCGTAGTAGATGCCTCCGACGATCGTGTCGAGAATGCCGTAGTACGCGGCCGTCTCGCCGGTGTAGAGGAGCTTGCCCCCTTCGTTGAGGTAGTCGCGGATGGAGACGGTCAGGTCCTGCTGCGACCGCTTGACGTCCGCGTCGGGCAGGTTACCGAGCGGGGTCACGGTGACCAGGTCCTGCTGGTCCATCGACAGCCGGTTGTCGCCCAGCTCCCACACGACGCCCTTGAAGTGCGACAGCACGCCCAGGTGGTCCGGCACGCCCTGCGCGTCCACGTCCCAGGTCTCGGAGGCGTACCCGGCGGCCTGGAGGGCCTTCTTGTACGTCGTGGTGTGCTTGGGCGCCGTCACCGAGGGCGGGTAGTCCGGGTTGAAGCCGGTGTAGTCCTCGTTGGCGACGATCAGGACCTTGGCCGCGGAGTCCTTGGCCAGGGTGTAGGTGAAGTGCGAGCTGGAGACGAGCCCGGTGCCCTGCTTGAAGCCCTGGAACCAGACCTCGACCTTGTCCCCCGGTTTCGCGCCGCTCACGGTGCCGCGGTACTCGGCGAAGAACAGGTCGTTCTCGTCGCCGTACCGCTTGCCGCCCTGCCATTCCGACAGCGGCCTGGTCTGCGCCGGGCCGCCGTTGACGCGGAAGCGCAGCACCTTGCCCAGCAGCGACCTGCGGGCGGTGACCGCCACCGGCTGCGGGTCGCCGTACGAGACGCTGAAGGAGTCCGGCGCGAAGTCGGGCACCGTGCGCCCGACCACGGAGACCGGGGTGTCCGGCGTGTGCACGGTCTTGGCCGCGGCCAGCGCCAGCGGGACGTTCTTGAGGAACTCGTCCTGGATCAGCGCCTCGCTGTCGGGGAAGGTGAAGCCCAGCCCGCCGGCGCAGTCGTCGAGCGTCCACTCGTCGTTCGGGTTCCGCTCGACCGCGTCCTCGCAGGTGGACATCTCCGGCGTGATCGACATGACCTTCCGCAGGTTGGTCATGTGCCCGTCGGTCTCGCCGTTGGTGGTGTAGAGCTCGGCGCCGATGTCGGGGTCGTAGCCGGGCACGGCCGGGTGGGCGTCGTCGCCGAGCATGGCCTCGAAGATCAGGTCGTCGGGCGACGGCGTGGCCTGCTGCCAGCCGATTCCGTACAGCAGCAGCATGGCCGCGGAGTGGTAGTTCAGCAGGTACGTGAAGTGCACCCGCTTGGTCAGGTTGTCCAGCGCCACGGTCTCCGGCTCCGACTGCGGCGACTTGCCGCGGTAGGTCTGGCTGGAGAAGACGTTGGACGAGCCCTCGTTGTCGTAGCCCCACTTGTAGGCGAAGTTGCGGTTGGGGTCGACGCCGTCGGCGCTGGTGAGCCGGCCGTCGCCGTCGTTGTCCCGCAGGTTCTTGCGCCACAGCCGGTTGTCGGGGGTGAAGGTGTAGTCGTAGCCGTCGGGGTTGGCCACCGGCATGAACCACAGCTCGGTGGTGTTCACGAGCTTGGTGAGCTCGGCGTTGCCGCCGTAGCCGTCGAGGAAGTGGTGCAGCAGCCGCCGCACCATCTCGGGTGTGATCCACTCGCGGGCGTGCTGGGCGGCCATGTACAGCATGGCCGGGCGCTTGCCGTCGGCGAGCTTGCGGGCGTCCTTGGTCACCTTGATCGCGGTGATCGGCGTGCCGTTGAGGCTGTTGCCGAGGTTGACGACCTTGGCGATGCCGGGCTTGGCGTCGGCCGCGGCGATGATCTCCTCGCGGATGCCGCCGGCGCCCGCGTATTTCTTGAACACCCCGTCGCCCTTCTGTGCCAGCCGCGCCTTGTCGGCGGTCTGGGCCTTCAGGGTGACGCCCTGCTTGGCGAGCGTGCCGGCCAGCGCGGCGGCGAGGACCACCTCGATGGTGACCTTGCCGTTCGCCCGCTTGACGATCCGCATCTCCTCGCGGTCCACGCCGGCCGCGACGAGCTTGGCCACCTGGTCCGCGGTGAGCTCGCCGGTGTAGACGAACACGCCGTCGGGGCCCGGAGCGGGCTTGGGCACCGCCGACGCGGGCGGGATGGTGAACGAACCGAGTAACAGGAGGGTGCCGGCGAACATGATTAATGCGCGCTTCATCGCGCCTCCGAGAAATCAGCCCCCGAATGGCTGCTAGGGATGCCCGCAATGTCCGTGTCTGCCAGGGGGCTTGTCAATCAAGACGGCCACATGTGGTCAAATTTCGAACTATGTAATCCAGGGCACGTCCGGATTCGTAGGGAGGCCCATCCGCCGGTCAAGCTTGCGCGCGTCACGGTGGCGCGGCGGTGAGGCGGAGAAGCGTCACCCTGGAGGGCCCTCGGCCCGGTGCGGCGGGTGGGGCCCACCGTGCGCAGCCGTAAAAGATCGTGGTGGTGAACGCGCAACGGGCCGCCCGCCGTAAGAACGGCGGGCGGCCCGTGAGACGAGCGCTGGACGAAATTAATCGTTCAGGTGCTGGCGCAGGTAGGACTCGACGCCGTCGATGGAGATGCGCTCCTGGGCCATCGAGTCGCGCTCGCGGATGGTCACCGCGTGGTCCTCGAGCGTGTCGAAGTCGACCGTGATGCAGAACGGCGTGCCGATCTCGTCCTGGCGCCGGTAGCGGCGGCCGATGGCGCCCGCGTCGTCGAACTCGACGTTCCACCGGCGGCGCAGCTGCGCGGCCAGGTCACGGGCCTTCGGCGACAGGTCGGCGTTGCGCGAGAGCGGCAGCACCGCGGCCTTGACCGGCGCGAGCCGGTGGTCGAGCCGCATGACCGTGCGCTTCTCCATGACGCCCTTGGCGTTGGGGGCCTCGTCCTCGCTGTAGGCGTCGAGCAGGAACGTCAGCGTGGCGCGGTCGACACCGGCCGCGGGCTCGATGACGTAGGGGACGTAGCGCTCCCCCGTGTCCTGCTCGAAGAAGCTCAGGTCGGTGCCCGACGCCTTGGAGTGGGCGGTCAGGTCGAAGTCGGTGCGGTTGGCGACGCCTTCGAGCTCACCCCACTCGGAGCCGGTGAAGTTGAAGCGGTACTCGATGTCGACGGTGCGCTTGGAGTAGTGGGACAGCTTCTCCTTCGGGTGCTCGTAAAGGCGCAGGTTGTCCTTGTTGATGCCCAGGTCGGAGTACCAGCGGTAGCGCTCGTCGATCCAGAACTGGTGCCACTCCTCGTCCGTGCCCGGCTTGACGAAGAACTCCATCTCCATCTGCTCGAACTCGCGGGTGCGGAAGATGAAGTTGCCCGGCGTGATCTCGTTGCGGAACGACTTGCCGATCTGGCCGATGCCGAACGGGATCTTCTTGCGCGCCGACTGCTGCACGTTGAGGTAGTTGATGAAGATGCCCTGCGCGGTCTCGGGGCGCAGGTAGGCCAGGCCCGACTCGTCCTCGACCGGGCCGAGGTAGGTCTTGAGCAGGCCGCTGAACTGCCTGGGCTCGGTGAAGGTGCCCTTGTTGCCGCAGTTGGGGCAGGTGATGTCGGCCAGGCCGCCCTCGGGCTCCTTGCCGTTCTTCTCCTCGTACGCCTCGATCAGGTGATCGGCGCGGAAGCGCTTGTGGCAGGAGAGGCACTCGGTCAGCGGGTCGGTGAAGGTCTCGACGTGACCGCTGGCCCGCCACACCTCGGGGGCCAGCACCACGCTGGAGTCGAGGCCCACCACGTCGTCGCGCGACTGGACCATCGACAGCCACCACTGCCGCTTGACGTTGTTCTTGAGCTCGACACCCAGTGGACCGTAGTCCCACGACGCGCGCAGTCCGCCGTAGATCTCGCTCGACGGGTAGACGAGCCCGCGGCGTTTGGCGAGGCTGACGATGGTGTCCATGACGTCGGTGCGTCGTGCCATTTTGGTTGATTCTCTTTCCGGCTGGAGGTCGGCGAGTGAAATTGGTGAGATCCCAGCTTAGGGGACGCACGGACCCTCTCGCGCGCCAGTAATCGTTAAGCGCCTTCCTGCGTGTAAACGTCCTCGAACGCACTGGGTTCGTTGACCATGAGAATCATCAGTGGATACATCACCATCCGGGCGGCGGAGAGCGCTCTGCGGTAGAAACCGGCACCCTCCCACTCCGTGACCAGGGCCCACAGGTTGGGCTCATCGACCGAACGGGCCAGCCTGCCACGCTGGTAGCCCGGCTGGGCGGCGAACGTGTCAAGGATGGTGTGGCCCTGCTTGACGAAATCTTGGGACTGGGACTCTGGAACGGTGTATCGGATCACGGCGAGCACCCGACCAGATTAAACGCGGTACGCCCGTCTGATGCGCCGACCCGGTCAGGCGGCCCGCCCGCTCGGCGGCCCCGTGTCCCGTAGGCTCTGGGTGTGGCCCCAGACAGCAAGCGCCCGCTTCCCAAGGGCGAGCAGTTCTTCACGCCGGGCGCGACCGGCCTGCGCAAGGCCGTCGAGCGGCGCAGCGCCGTGCCGATGACCTACCTGTTCACGCAGGTGCCCCGATGGACGGCGCCGACGGTGCTGGTGGTCCTGCTGCTGGCCGGGTTCGCCGTGGCCAACCCGCTGGGCGGCGTGGCCGTGCTGCCGGCGATCGCCTTCATCGGCTGGCTGGCGTACCTGTCGTGGCCGTCGCTGGGGATCGGCGGAAAGGTGATGCGGGTCGCCATGCTGACCTTCCTCGTGCTCCTGGCGGCGACCCGCTTCGGCCTCATCGCCCCCTAGGGCAACAGGGTGTAGTGCGGGAAGTTGCCCGGCAGGCGCTCGCCGTCCGGGCCCCCGGTGGAGGACGCAGTGGAGGACGTGGTGGAGGCCCGCACCAGCAGCTCGCCGCCGACGAACGCGCCGCGCCAGGATGCCCCGAGCCCGCCGAACAGCTCCTCGCGGTCGCCGCGCGAGCGTGGCCGGTTGTGCCCCACCTTGAACGCCCGCACCTCCGGCGCCAGCCGGTGGAATGTCTCCTCCTCGTCGCACGACAGCGTGGCCACCAGGGCGCCGTTGCTGGCGTTCATGGCGGCCAGCAGCTCGGCCTCCGTGTCCACCAGCACGATGGTGTCCACGGGCCCGAACGGCTCGGCGTGGAAGAGGGGTGAGGAGCGGGGCGGGTTGAGGAGCGCCGTCGGCGCCAAATACGCCGAAATATCCTGCCCCGGCAGGAAATGTCCGGCGTCGAGCGACGCCCGGTGCACCGGCACCCCTCCCCTGGCCACCGCCTCGTCCACCTGATCGGCCAGTTCCTTGGCCTTGGAGGCGTTGATCAGCGGCCCGAAGTCCAGCTCCGGCAGCGGATCGCCGGGATCGGCCACCGCGAGCGGATGGCCGAACCGCAGGGACCCCACCGCCGCCAGGTACGCCCCCAAGAACTCGTGGAACAGCGACCGCCGCACCACGAACCGCGGATAGGCCGTGCACCGCTGCTTGCCGTAGTCGAACGACGCCCGGATCTGCCTCGTGAGCAGCTCCCAGTCGCCGTACTCCCACACGCCCCAGCAGTTCAGCCCCTCCTGCTCCAGCACGTGCCTGCGCCCGAGGTCGGCCAGCGAGGTCGCCACCTTGGCCCCCGCGTCCCGGCCGCCCACGAACGACACGCTGCCCAGCGCCCGCCCCCCGGCCAGCACCGGCGACAGCTCCGCCCCTCCCCCGCTCACCAGCGTGAACGGCAGCCCCTCCCGCACCGCCAGCGCGCAGGCGAGCGTCAGGCAGCACAGGCCGCCGTCCGTGGGGGTCTTGGCGATCACCGCGTTGCCGGCCAGCGCCTGCACGAGCATGGCGTGCATGAGCACGCTCATCGGGTAGTTCCAGCTCGCGATGTTGCTGACGGGCCCGGGCAGCGGCATCCGGCCGGCGACCATGCGGTCGATCTCGGCCACGTACCAGCGCACGCCGTCCAGGCAGCGGTCCACGTCCGCGCAGGCCGTCTTCCACGGCTTGCCGATCTCCCAGACCAGCAGCAGGGCCAGCAGGTCGCGGTGGGCGGCCATCGACTCGACGGCGGCCGACACCATCGCCTTGCGCTCGGCGAGCGGCAGGTGCCGCCAGCGCCGGTGCTCCTCCACCGCGCCCGCCACCGCCCGTCCCGCGCCCGCCCGGTCGATCCGGGGCAGGCCCGCGATGGCGGTGCCGTCCAGCGGCGAGAAGCCGGGCACGGGGCGCCCGTCGCGGTGCCAGATGCCGCCCCAGTGGTTGAGCACCCGGTCGTCGTGGAATGCCTCGGGGGCCGCCGAACAGCACCGTTCGTAGGCGTCCCGCCAGGCCGTACCCGGCTTGATCCGCATGCGCTCCTCCTCAGTCGGACCAGTCGGCGGTGATGAGCTCGGGCAGCGGCTCGAACTCCTTGATCGCCTCCAGCGACGGACCCATGGCGGCGTTGGCCTCGCGTTCCACCATCACCTCCACCAGCACCGGCAGCCGCTCCCGCGCCGACTCCGCCGTCGCCCAGGCCAGCGCGTCCCGGATGTCGCCCGGCAGCTCCACCCGGCGCGCCGGGCAGCCGAACGCCTCCATGGCCTTGACATGGTCGATGCCGCCTTCTCCGTAGTGCAGGTCCACGGCGTAGTTCATGTCGTACGGGATCTCGGCCTGCCGGATGAGGCCCAGGTACTCGTTGTTGATCATGACGATGACGAACGGGATCCGGTACTGGGCGGCCACCGCCACCTCCTCCATGAGGAACTGGAAGGAGTAGTCGCCCACCACCGCCACGACCTGCCGCTCCGGATGCGCGCACTTGACGCCCATCGCCGCGGGCACCTCCCAGCCCAGCGGCCCGGCCTGCCCGCACACCAGGTAGCGGCGCGGCAGGTAGGTCGTCTGGAACTGGCCCGACCAGATCTGGTAGAGCCCGATGGCGGTGACGAACGTGGTGTCCCTGCCGAAATACTCGTTGATCTCCCTGAACACCCGGGGCGGCTTGATCGGCACGTCGTCGAAGTCGTCGCGGCGGGCCATCGTCCTGCGCAGGTCGGCGACCTTCCGCACCCACTTGCCCGGCTGCCGCGGCCCGCCGCGCCGGCGCGCCTCGTGCAGCAGCTCCCCGAGCACCGGCCGGGCGTGCCCGACGATCCCGAGGTCGGGCTCGAAGACCCGGCCGATCTGCGTGGGCTCGATGTCCACGTGCACGAACGTGCGGCCCCGGCGATAGACGTCGAGATCGCCGGTGTGCCGGTCGCCGAAGCGGGCCCCGATGGCCAGCACCAGGTCGCTCTCCAGGAAGGCGGCGTTGCCCCACCGCGTCTGGGTCTGGATGCCAGCCATGCCCGCGAACAGCGGGTGGTCCTCGGGGAAGGCGCCCTTGCCCATGAGCGTCACCTGCACGGGCACCTGGAGGTGCTCGGCCAGCGCGCGCAACTGGTCGGACGCGTCCGCGATGATCACGCCGCCGCCGGCCAGGATGATCGGCCGCCTGGCCTCGGCCAGCAGGTCCACGGCCTTGCGCACGGCTCTGGGCAGCGGCGCGTGCTCCTCGACGGGCAGCGGCGCGTCCAGCTCCCGGTCGTACAGGCAGGTCCCGCGCTGCACGTCCACCGGCAGGTCGATGAGCACGGGGCCGGGCCGCCCCGACCGCGCGATCCTGAACGCCTCCCTGAACACCCACGGCGCCTGCGCCGGCTCCTTGAGCTGCACCGCCCACTTGGTCACCGGCCGGGCGATCTCCACGATGTCCACCGCCTGGAACGCCTCCTGGTGCAGCTTGGAGGAGACCGCCTGGCCGGTGACGCAGATCATGGGGATCGAGTCGGCCAGGGCGGTGTAGAGGCCGGTGATCATGTTCGTGCCGGCGGGGCCGGAGGTGCCGATGCAGACGCCGACGTTCCCGGTCACCCTGGACCAGCCGTCGGCCGCGTGGGTGCCGCCCTCCTCGTGGCGTACGGTGACGTGCCTGATCGAGCTGTGCTGGAGCGCGGCGTAGAGCGGCAGGATGGCCGCGCCCGGGATGCCGAAGACGGTGTCCACCCCCTCCGACTCCAGCACCGCCACCACGGCCTCCATGCACGGAATCCTTTTTCCGCGGGCTCCTTCGTCGCCCGCGGAAAAACCCTTGGCCGTGCTTCTGGTTCTCTCGCTTCGCTCGCTCACGCGTTCAGCCTTTCCACGACCTTCAGGAGGGCGGAGTGGTCGAGCGAGCCGTGGCCCTGCGCCCGGGCCGCGGCCACGAGCTGGGCGACCTGCCCGGTCAGCGGCAGGCTGACCCCGGCCTCGCGGGCGGCGGCGACGGCGATGCCCATGTCCTTGTGGTGCAGGTCGATCCGGAAGCCGGGGTTGAACTCCCGCCGGACCATGGTGTGCCGCTTGAGCTCCAGGATCCTGGAGCCCGCCAGGCCGCCCGCGAGCACGTCCAGCCCCGCCAGGGGGTCCACGCCGGAGGCTTCGAGCAGCACGATCGCCTCCGCCACTAGCCCGTAGATGCCGCCGACGACGAGTTGGTTGGCCGCCTTGACGGTCTGTCCCGCGCCGGCCGGGCCGACGTGCACGACGGTCGTGCCCAGGGTGCCCAGGACGGACCGGGCCGCCTCGACGTCCTCGGCCGCCCCGCCCACCATGATCGACAGGGTGCCGTCGATCGCGCCGCGCTCGCCGCCGCTGACGGGGGCGTCCACCGCCCGTACGCCGGCGGCCGCCGCCTGCCCGGCGACCCAGCGGGAGGTCTCGGGCTTGATGGTGCTCATGTCGATGTAGAGCAGGTTCGGGCGGCCGTACTCGACGATCAGCGGCGCGACCTCCTCCACCTGCGGCGAGTCGGGCAGCATCGTGATCACCACCTCGGCGCCGCCGACCGCGTCGACCACGCCGGAGGCGCCCTTGCCGCCGAGGCCGACGAGCTCTTCGACCCGCTCGGCGCTCACGTCATAACCGGTCACGACATGTCCGGCTTTGAGGAGGTTGGCCGCCATCGGGCTGCCCATGATCCCCAAACCGACGAACCCGATGTTCACGCCTGCCTCCAGTCGAACGCGCCCGGCCCCTGGTGCCGGTACTCCAGGCCGACGTGGCCCCGGTAGCCCGCCGCCGCCAGCCGGGCGAAGATCTCGTCGTACGGCATGCGGCCGCTGCCGGGGTGTCCCCTGCCGGGGTCGTCGGCGATCTGCACGTGGCCGAACCTGGCGCTGTGCCGGTCGATGAGCTCCAGCACGTCCTCGCCCATCCGGTGCAGGTGGTAGAGGTCGGCCAGGAAGGCCACGTTCTCCCGGTCCACCTCATCGATCAGCTCGAACGCCGCCTGCGACGACGTGATCGGATATTTCGGGTTCTCGTGGGAGTTGAGGGCTTCGACCACCACGGTCGCGCCGATCGCGGCCGCCGCGTCGGCCGCCCCGCGCAGGTTCGCCACGGCCAGGGCCCGGTCGGTGCCGGGATCGTTGCCGTACAGGGCGTTGAGCACGCCGCAGCCGAGCTCGCCCGCCAGCCGGACCGCCACGTCGATGTTGGCCTGGAACCGGGCGGAGCCGTCCGGCCTGGCCAGCAGGCCGCGCTCGCCGGCGGCCATGTCGCCCGCGTCGAAGTTGAGGCCGGTCAGGCGCACCCCGGCGTCCTCGATCGCCTGCCGCAGCGCCGCCACCTCGACGCCCGCGGGGTCGGGGACGCCGAACGGCCACCACAGCTCGACCGCGTCGAACCCGGCCTTGGCCGCCGCCGCAGGCCGCTCCAGCAGCGGCAGCTCCGTGAAGAGAATCGACAAGTTGACGGCGAATCTCACGCCGCACCCCGCCGGCTCAGGGCAGAGCGCATGAGGCGGGCGGTCTCCGACGGGGTGCGGCCGACGCGGACTCCGGCCGCCTCCAGCGCCTCCTTCTTGGCCTGGGCGGTGCCGGACGAACCGGACACGATCGCGCCCGCGTGCCCCATCGTCTTGCCCTCCGGCGCGGTGAACCCGGCCACGTAGGCGACCACGGGCTTGCCGACGTTCGCGGCGATGTAGGCGGCGGCCCGCTCCTCGGCGTCGCCGCCGATCTCGCCGATCATGACGATGGCGTCCGTGCCGGGGTCGTCCTGGAACGCCTGGAGGCAGTCGATGTGGGTGGTCCCGACGACCGGGTCGCCGCCGATGCCGACGGCGGTGGAGAAGCCGAGGTCGCGCAGCTCGTACATGAGCTGGTACGTCAGCGTGCCCGACTTCGACACCAGCCCGATGCGCCCGGCGGAGGTGATGTCGGCGGGGATGATCCCGGCCGAGGACTGCCCCGGGCTGATGAGCCCCGGGCAGTTGGGGCCGATGATCCTGGTGCGGCCGTGCGCGAGTGCGCGGAAGCGCACCGCGTCGTGCACGGGGACGCCCTCGGTGATCACCACGCACAGGGGCATCCCGGCCTCGACCGCCTCCTCCACGGCCGGGCCGGTGAAGCGCGGCGGCACGAACACCACGGAGACGTCGGCCCCGGTCTCCCCCATCGCCTCGGCCACGGACCCGAACACGGGCACCGAGCGCTCGCCGAAGTCCACGGACCGGCCGCCCTTGCCGGGCGTCACCCCGGCCACGACGTCGGTGCCCGCGGCCAGCATGCGGGCCGTGTGCCTGGTGCCCTCCGCGCCGGTCATGCCCTGCACGAGCACCCGGCTGTCCTTGGTCAGAAAGATCGCCATCACGCACCTGCCGCGAGTCTGGCCGCCATCTCGGCGGCGCCGTCCATGGTGGAGACCTGCCGGACCGCCGGGTGCCGGGCGTCGCTCAGGATGCGCCGGCCCACCTCGGCGTTGTTGCCGTCCAGGCGTACGACGATGGGCCTGGCCAGGCCGCGCTCGCCGAGGAGCTCGAGCGCGGTGACGATGCCGCTGGCCACCGCGTCGCAGGCGGTGATGCCGCCGAAGACGTTGACCAGCACCGAGCGCACGTCGGGGTCGGCCAGGATGATCTCCAGCCCGTCGGCCATGATCTTGGCGGACGCGCCTCCGCCGATGTCCAGGAAGTTCGCGGGGGCGGCCCCGGCCCCGGCGACCACGTCGAGCGTGCTCATGACCAGCCCGGCGCCGTTGCCGATCACGCCCACCCGGCCGTCGAGCTTGACGTAGTTCAGGCCCTTGGCCCGGGCGCGGTCCTCCAGGCTGCCGGTGGCCTCCCCGTACTCCCAGGCGTGCCGGAACGCGGAGTTGTCGTCCAGGGTGACCTTGCCGTCGAGGGCCACGATGCGCTGGTCGGTGGTGCAGATCAGCGGGTTCACCTCGACCAGCAGGGCGTCCTCCGCGATCAGGACCCGCCACAACTTCTCCAGCACCTCGGCCGCCTGCTCGGGCAGCCCCGCCTTGGCCGCCAGCAGGCGCGCGGCGTCCGCGTCCACGCCGGTCACCGGGTCGACCGGCAGCCGCACCAGGGCGTCGGGGTCGGTGGCGGCCAACTCCTCGATCTCCATGCCTCCCCGGCCGGACACCATCGCCAGGAAACCGCCCTCAGCCCGGTCGACAAGGAAAGCCGCGTAGTACTCCTCGAACGGCACGGTCGCCGTCTCGACCAGCACGCTGCGCGCGACGTGCCCCTTGATGTCCATCCCGATCACGTGCTCGGCCTCCGCCTCGGCGGTGACCGGCCCGGCCGCGGTCCTGATCCCGCCCGCCTTGCCGCGTCCGCCGGTCTTCACCTGGGCCTTGATGACGACGGGCGCGTTCAGCTCGGCCGCTATCGCGCGGGCCTCCGCCGGGGTGGCCGCGATACTGCCGGCCGGGACCGGGATCCCGTGACGCCCGAAGAGCTCCTTCGCCTGATACTCGTACAGGTCCATTCGAGCCTCCTTTGTAGACGGTATACCGTATGGAAAAACCCTCGTCTAGGGTCTCGACAGTCTCTCGTCTACTGGATATTCCATACAGTATGGAGAATGCAGTTAGAGACTGGCGCGGGCGTTCGTACCTCCCCGGACCCGTCCCCGCCGACCGCACGCGCATGTTCTGGCTGGCCTGGGGGGCCATGGCGGCGATCAGCCCGCTCCAGTACGGCTACGCCGCCCTCCTCGCCAAGGAGGCCACCGGGCTCACCCTCCTGGCCGTCTGGATCGCCTGCCAGGCCGCGGGCGCCCTGCCCGCGCTCCACCTGGTACGGCGTGGCCGCCTCGGCGTCCGTACCAGCCTGGCCGCGGGAGCCGCCCTGAGCTTCGCCGGCCTCGCCGCGGCGGCGCTCCCGCTGAGCGCCCCGGGCGCCTTCGTGGGGTACGCGCTCCTCGGCGGGCTGGGCGCGGGCCTGGTCTACGGGGTCTGCGGCGAGGTCGTCTCCTCCTGGTACCCGGAACGGCCCGCCGCCCGGGTCGGGCTGATCACCGGCGCCTTCGGGTACGGCGCGGTGCCCCTGCTCGTCTGGGCCGGGATCGCGCCGGCCGCCACGTCCACCGCGTTCCTGGTCGCGGCGGTCGTCGCGCTGGCGGTCATCGGGACCGCGGCCCGGCACCTGCGGCTGCCTCCCGCGCTGTGGTGGCCCGCGGACGTGGACCCGCGCTCGCACGCGCTCGACGCGGCGCGGCTGCGCACGACGCCGGAGGCGGCCCGGCAGTTCGGGCCGGCGCAGGCGCTGCGCACGCGTACGCTGCCGGCGCTGGCCCTGATCCTGACGTGCGCGGGCGCGGTGTCGGTCTTCGACGTGATCGTGATCGCGGGGACCGGGTCGTGGGGCGCGCTGGCCGTCCTGGTGGCGCTGAACGGGGCCAGCCGGTCGGTGGCGATGCGCTGCTCGGAGCTGTACGGGCGGCGCCGCGTGCTCGCCGCCGTCCTGACCGCACTCGCCGCCGGCCAGATGCTCCTCGCCACCGCCCTCGCCACCACGCCACCCGGCGCCGGGCCCGTGCCGGCCGGGGGGCCGCTGTTGTGGCTCGGGGCCGTGGCGGCCGGACTCGGGGGCGGGGCGTTCTACCCGCTGCTCGCCAGCCTGGTGCGGGAGTTCTTCGGGGTCGAGCGGGCGGGCGAGATCCACGCCGTCGTCTACAGCGCCAAGGCCCTGGCCGGAGCGGGAGCCGCCGCCCTGGCCCTGCTCGCCCTGAGCACCCCTGTGACCGCGCTCGCCGTCGCCGCCGCTCTCGCCGCCCTTCCGGCCCTGGCCATCCCCCGCCTCCGCATCCCCGGACTCCCTGCCACCATCCCCTTGTGACACCCACCCGCCCCGCCGGTCACGGGCGCCGCCGTCCAGCACCGGGGCGCCTGTGATGAGGCTCACGGCCAGGAGAGACCCCTGGACGGTATGCTGTAGGCAGTCGACGAAAAACCGTAGCGCAGCCCTGGAGACGTGACCATGTTGCTGTCGGATCAGGCCGGTCAGGCGGCGGCCACCAAGATTCCCCGCCCAGCCACGCTCCGCGAGAGCGTTATCGAGGCTATCCAGGAGCTCATCGTCTCCGGGCAGCTCAAGCCGGGCCAGCACCTCGTGGAGAGCGAGCTGGCCGAGCTGCTCGGCGTGTCCAGGCAGCCGGTCCGCGAGGCGCTGCAGCAGCTCAGCGGCGAGGGCTGGGTCGACCTGTTCCCCGGCCAGGGCGCGTTCGTGCACGTCCCGACCGTGGAGGAGGCCGACCAGCTGCTGGCCGTGCGCACGCTGCTGGAGACCGAGTCCGCCCGACTCGCCGCCAAGCAGGCGGGCGAGGACGGCGTCAAGCGGCTGCGCGCCCTGTGCGCGCGGGGCATCGCGGCGGTGGAGGCCGACGACGTCGACTCCGCCGTGGCGACCAACTCCGAGCTGCACGCCCTGGTGACCGCCCTGTCGGGCAACAAGGTCCTCTCTGAGCTGGCCAGCCAGGTGGCCAGGCGGGTGCGGTGGTACCACACGCCGGTGGCCCGCCAGCGCGGCATGGCCTCGTGGGAGGAGCACACCTCGCTGATCGACGCCATCGAGGCGGGCGACGAGCGGCGCGCGGCCAAGATCATGCGCGAGCACACCGAGCACACCCGCGCCTCGTACATGGCTCAGCGCGAGCAGGAGCCCGTCCAGCCGGCGCCCAAGCCGGTGCGGCGGCGCCGGACGCGGCAGCCGGGTTGATCTGCCGTTCACAAGAGACCGCATGCTCCGAAACACCTCGGGTAGAGGATGGAGCCGGACGAATGGAGGTGCGTGACCATGAAGGCGTTCATCCGCTTTCTCCTCGGTGATCCCGCGGGCCAGACAGCGGACGGCCGGGTGATCGGCCTGGGTCTGAGCACAGCTCTCAAGAAGCACTACTCCGCCGACGAAGCGGACCGCTACCTGCGCGAGTGGGTGGCCGCGGAGCACGACGTACCCAACTGTCCGCGTCACTGAGGAGCCGCGGCAGGGACGATCGCCCCGATGCCGCGGCGTGGTCAGCGTTCCACGGGCTCGGGCTCCACCCCCTCCGAGGCCGCGGCGGACGCCCTCGCGTCGCGGGCCGACTTGATGAGGCTCAGCACCGTGGTGACGGCGAGAGTGCCGACGATGACGCCGAGGGAGGCCAGGATCGGGATCTCCGGCGCCCAGGACACGCCGTCGTGGTGCAGGGCCTCGAGGATCAGCTTCACGCCGATGAAGGCCAGCACCACCGACAGCCCCCTGCTCAGGTAGACGAGCCGGTCGAGCAGCCCGCCGATGAGGAAGAAGAGCTGGCGCAGCCCCATGAGGGCGAAGGCGTTGGCGGTGAAGACCAGGTACGGCTCCTTGGTGAGGCCGAAGATGGCCGGGATGGAGTCGAGCGCGAACAGCAGGTCGGTGGTCCCGATGGCGACCATGACGATCAGCATCGGGGTGACCATCCTGCGGCCGAGGTGCACGGTGAGCCGGGCGCCGTGATAGGTGTCCGTGGTCGGGAGCACCCGGCGCACCGCGCGCAGGGCGACGTTCTCGGAGAACTCCGCCTCGTCGTCCTCGCCGCCCATGAGCTTCCACGCCGTGTAGACGAGGAAGGCGCCGAAGACGTAGAAGAGCCAGTCGAACCTGGCCACCGCGCCCGCGCCGGCCGCGATGAACGCGCCGCGCATCCCCAGCGCCAGGATGATGCCGATGAGCAGCACCTTCTGGCGGTACTCGCGCGGCACCTGGAAACGGCTCATGATCAGTAGGAAGACGAAGAGGTTGTCCACGCTGAGCGAGTACTCGGTGATCCAGCCGGCGAAGAACTCCCCGCCGTGCGCGGGGCCCGACAGCATCAGCAGTCCCGCGCCGAAGGCCACGGCCAGGGCGACGTAGAACGAGACCCAGGCCACGCACTCCTTCATGGACGGCTCGTGCGGCCTCCTGGCGACGAGCCAGAAGTCCACCGCGAGCACGACCGCGAAGCCGGCGATCGTGACCAGCCAGATCCAGGGCGGCAGGTTCACCGGCGGGCCCCCTTCCGTGCGCGCAGCATCCCGGCGTGCCGGACGTAGAGGCCGAGCAGGTCCTTGGCCAGCGGGTTGGCGGGGGCGCGGCGGATCAGCCAGTACGGCATGATCCGCTCGTGCAGCCAGACGAAGCCGATCGCGAAGCCGAGGCTCACCATCGCCTGGTACGCCAGGAACGGCAGCACTCCGTCGGCCAGGCCGATCCCGACCAGGCTCTCCTGCGCGAGCCGGGACACGGGGAAGGCCGCCACCCAGTACAGGCCGACCGGCCCGAAGGTCCCCGGACGGAACACGCCGTGGCCGAGCAGCACGCCGTACAGGCCGCCGAAGAGGGCGAGCGGCACGGCGAGCGACAGGGCCGACAGCGCGGCCATCCCGGTGGGCTGCCCCGCGAACAGGGTCAGCCCACCGGCCATGGCTCCGGCGACGGCTCCGATCGACGCCCCTGGCAGGGCGAGTTCGAGGCTGTGCCGTCCGTCCATCAGCCCACGACCACGCCGAAGGCGAACAGACTGTAGAACAGCATCCCCAGGTAGAACACCGCACCGAAGCCGATGATGACGTTCGTCCACCACTTGGGCCGGATCGGTTTGGGCAGCATGCGGTTGTTCACCAGGAGCAGGGTCACGCAGTACGCCCCCATCGCGAACGTCGACAGGAACGCCAGCGTGTCCAGGATCCCGCTCGGCCCGTCGGCCGGTCCGAACAGCAGGATCAGGATGCCGAAAATGATCACGCCCCAGAGAAAGACCCCGTACAGGCGCGACATGCCCAGCTTCTTCGCCCCGGGCACGAAGTGGTACGTCATGTCAGCCTGGCCCCGGGAGAAGGAGTCGAACAGCCCCAGGGTGGCGTTCAGGCCGATCAGCGCGATGAACCCGAGGAACACCGCCCCGAGCACCGAGCTGCCCGCGTGGGAGACGGCGTTGGCCATCGCGGTGAGCGCCACCTCGCGGTCGTCGCCCTGGATGACGGCCCGCACGCCCGGGTTGAGCCGCACGGCGGACTGCGCGATCACCGTGAACGAGATCGTCACCAGCATGGTGACGCCCCAGAACAGCAGCAGCGCGTCGAACGTGACCCAGCGCCGCCACCCCTTCCACTTGGCCATCTCGGCCGGGTCCTCGGTGTCGAACATGAACCCGCGCGCGGGCATCTCCTCTTGCTGCCCCGCGTGCCGCAGCCCGCGGATCTGCGGGATGTGCGCGCCCATGCCGGCCCCGGAGTCACGCAGGTGCAGCGTGTACCACATCTGCTGCATGCCGGAGGGTCCGGCGAAGGCGCACGCCCCCACGATGACGGGGAACCAGGCCGCCGACATGGCCTCCGACGGGAAATAGCCGAAGGAGAACATGCCCGAGAGCGTGGAGGCCACGTCGCCCCAGGAGCCGACCATGGCCGCGACCACCGCCGTGCCGATCACGAGTGTGCCGATGAGCAGCGACAACACGTTCTCCAGCACGTTGTAGATCACCTTGGCCAGGCTGAACACCACGCCGACCAGGACAAGTCCGACGATGGCGGTCACCATCCACGGGATGCCGGTGATCTCCTCGAACGCCGCCGCTCCGGCCGACAGGTGTCCCGGCCAGATGTAGACGGCGATGGCCACGATGAAGAAGAACCACATCAGCGGCTTGAACACCCGGGCCGCGCCGGAGAAGATGCTCTCCCCCGTCGCCATGGCGTAGCGCGCCATCTCCAGCATCACGAAGGCCTGCAGCGTGACGCCGATCAGGAACAGCCACCTGATCTCGGGCCCGAACAGCAGCACCAGCCTGGGCCACATGTACGACTCGCCCATGCCCACGCCCAGCGCGACGAGGAACACCGTCGGCCCGAGAATGTGCACCGACGGAGGCGCGTCGGGCAGCTTCCTGATGGGCATCGGCGCGAGCCGGCCCGCTTTCCATACTCGTTCGTCCTCGACCGGCGGCGTGGCCGTCGCCGGTGGTGTTTTCGATGTGTCCACCTACGGACCTCCTGGGGGGTTGTTGCTTCCTCGTGCGCCCCGATTAGCCCCCTCACCCGGCTTGTTGCGCTCGGCTCTTAGCGCAACAAGCCGGCAGCCCTGGCCCAGCGGTATTTCGCGCCGAGGACCGCCACGGGCTTCTCCGTCGTGTACGGGTACGCGACCACGCCGTGCTCGAACAGGTACTCGCTGGCCTCCTCTACTTCGGTGTCGCCGGCGAGCGACGCGACGACCGGCTTGACGTTGCCCTTCGCCCGCTCCTCCGCCACGACGCGGGCGATGAGCTCGGCGAAGACCATCGGCGGCGTCACGATCGTGTGCCAGTAGCCCAGGACGAGCGCGTGGATGCGCTCGTCGGCCAGGCCGAGGCGGACCGTGTTCTCGTAGGTCGAGGGGGGTTCGCCGCCGGTGATGTCGATGGGGTTGCCCGCCGCGCCGAACGGCGGGATGTAGGCGCGGAAGGCCGCGTCCAGGTCGGGCGGGATGTCCATGAGCGTCAGCCCGGCGTCCACGATGGCGTCCGACAGCAGCACGCCCGAGCCGCCCGCCCCGGTGATGATGACGACGTTCTCACCCTTGGGCGCGGGCAGGATCGGCAGCGCGCGGGCGTATTCGAGCATGTCGTTGAGCCCCGGCGCGCGCACGACCCCGGCCTGCCGCAGGATGTCGTCGTAGACCTTGTCGTCGCCCGCCAGCGCGCCCGTGTGCGAGCCCGCCGCCCGCGCGCCCATCGCGGTACGGCCGGCCTTGAGCACGATGACCGGCTTCTGCCTGACGACCCGGCGCGCGGCCTCGACGAAGCCGCGGCCGTCCTTGAGGTCCTCCAGGTGCATGGCGACGGCCTTGGTGTTGTCGTCCTGCTCGAAGAAGGTCAGCAGGTCGTCCTCGTCCACGTCGGCCTTGTTGCCGACGCCGACGATGGCCGAGACGCCCATCTTGGTGGTGCGGCTGAAGCCCAGGATGGCCATGCCGATGCCGCCGCTCTGCGAGGTCAGCGCCACGCTGCCCTTGACGTCGTACGGGGTGCAGAACGTCGCGCAGAGGTTCTCCGGCGTGTAGTAGTAGCCGTAGATGTTGGGCCCGAGCATGCGCACGCCGTGCCTGCGCGCGATCTCGACGATCTCCTTCTGGCCCTCGACGTTCCCCGTCTCGGCGAACCCCGACGGGATCATGATCGCGCCCGCCACGCCCTTGCGCCCGGTCTCCTCCAGCGCCGGCGCCACGAACTTGGCGGGGATCGCGAACACGGCCACGTCAACGTCGCCGGGCACGTCCGAGATGCTCTTGTACGCGGTCAGCCCCATGATCTCGTCGGCCTTGGGGTTGATCGGGAAGATCTGCCCCTGGTAGCCGCCGTTGATGAGGTTGCGCATGACCGAGTTGCCGATCTTGCCGGTCTCGGCGGAGGCGCCGATCACGGCCACCGAGCGCGGCTTGAAGATCCGCGTCATCTGCCGGAGGATCTCCTCCCGCGACAGGCGGGCGACCTCGGCGGGCTTGTCGCCGATGAGGATGCGCACGTCGGCGGCGACCGCGCCGTTGGCGTCGGCGAAGACGGGGTTGAGGTCCACCTCGACGATCTCGGGGAAGTCGGAGACCAGCCGGCCGACGCGCTCGATCAGCTCCGCGAGTGCCTCCCGGTTCGCGGGCTCCGCGCCACGGGCACCACGGAGCACTTCCGCCGCCCTGATGTCATCCAGCATCCCAAGGGCATCTTCACCCGAAACCGGGGCAAGCCGGAAGGTCACGTCCTTGAGTACCTCGACCAGGACGCCGCCCAGCCCGAACGCGATGACCTTGCCGAACGTGGGATCGGTGACGGCGCCGACGATGACCTCGTGGCCGCCGCCGACGAGCTGCTGCACCTGGACGCCGTCGATGGCGGCGTCGGCGTTGTACGCGCGGGCGTTGGCGAGGATCGTGTCGTGGCCCGCGCGGACCTCCTCCGCGCTCTTCAGGCCGACCAGCACGCCGCCCGCGTCCGTCTTGTGCAGGATGTCCGGGGAGACGATCTTCAGGACGACCGGGAGGCCGATGCGCTCGGCGATGGAGACCGCCTCGTCGGCGGAGGTGGCCAGGCCCTCGCCCGGGGTGGCGATGCCGTACTCCTCGCAGATCTTGCGCCCCTCGGGGGCGGTCAGGGCCGTGCGGCCCTCGGCGAGCGCCTTCTCGATGACTTCGCGGACTGTGCCCATGGTCGCGCTCCCTACGGGTCCTCCCTGGTTACGCAAGCTGCCGCTGTCGGACCCTACTCGCCGCTCCACTAGATGACTCCGTTCGTCTTCAGCTCGGCCAGCTCGTCCGCGCTGACGCCGAGCTCGCCGTAGATCTCCTGGTTGTGCTCGCCGAGCAGGGGCGGGGTGCGGACGTCGACCGGGGAGTCCGACAGCTGCAGCGGGCTGCCGACGGTCACGAACTCGCCGCGCTCCGGGTGGTCGACCGTGACGACGATGCCCTCCTCGCGCAGGCTCTCGTCCTGGACCAGCTCCTTGGTGGACAGGATCGGCCCGCACGGGATGTTCTCGGCGTTGAGCCGGTCGAGGACCGTCCACTTGTCGTGGCGGATCGTCCACTCCTCGATGAGCTGGAACATCTTGTCCAGCTTCGGCAGCCGCGCCTCGGGCGTCGCCCACTCGGGGTCCTCGGCCAGCTCGGGGCGGCCGATGATGGTCGAGATGGGCTTCCAGCCGATCGGCTGCACGATCACGTAGATGTAGTCGTTGGGTCCGCCGGGCGCGCAGCGCACCGCCCAGCCGGGCTGGCCGCCGCCGCTGGCGTTGCCCGAGCGGGGCACCTCGTCGCCGAACGTCTTGTTCGGGTACTCGCGCAACGGGCCGTGCGCCAGGCGCTGCTGGTCGCGGAGCTTGACGCGGCACAGGTTCAGCACGGCGTGCTGCATGGCCACCTGTACGCGCTGCCCGCGGCCGGTCTGCTGGCGCTGGTAGAGGGCGGCCAGGATGCCGGCGACCGCGTGGATGCCGGTGCCCGAGTCGCCGATCTGCGCCCCGGTGGCCAGCGGCGGGCCCTCCTCGAAGCCGGTGGAGGTCATCGAGCCGCCCATGGCCTGGGCGATCACCTCGTAGGCCTTGAACTTGGCGTACCTGCCGGTGCCGAAGCCCTTGATCGAGGCGTAGATCAGGCGCGGGTTGAGCTCCTGGAGGCGGTCCCAGGTGAAGCCCATGCGGTCGACCGCGCCCGGACCGAAGTTCTCGACCAGGATGTCGGCGCTCCTCACCAGGTCGGTGAAGATCTCCTTGCCGCGCTCGCTCTTCATGTTGAGGGTGATGCTGCGCTTGTTGCAGTTGAGCATCGTGAAATAGAGGCTGTCGACGTCCGGGAGATCGCGGAGCTGCTGCCGGGTGATGTCGCCGGTCGGGGCCTCCAGCTTGACGACGTCCGCGCCCAGCCAGGCGAGCAGCTGGGTGCAGGACGGGCCCGACTGGACGTGGGTCATGTCGAGGACGCGGACACCTTCGAGAGCCTTCATGGTGGAGCTCCCCTACTTGTACATCGTCTGGTTCATGGTTCCGGGGGCGTAGACCTCTGGATCGACCCACACGTTGATCAGCGAGGGCTTGCCCGACTCCCTGGCCCGCTCCAGCGCGGGGCGGATCTCGGCCGGGTCGCGCACCTCCTCGCCGTGGCCGCCGAGCAGCTTGGCGAAGTCGCCGTAGCGGATGTCGCCGAGGGTGTTGCCGACGCGGGCGCGGTCCTCGCCGTACTTGGCTGCCTGGCCGTACCTGATCTGGTTCATGGACGAGTTGTTGCCGATGACCCCGATGAACGGCAGGTCGAAGCGGACCATGGTCTCGAAGTCCCAGCCGGTCAGGCTGAAGGCGCCGTCGCCGAAGAGGCAGAGCACCTCCTTGTCGCGCCGCGCCTGCTTGGCCGCCATCGCGAACGCCATGCCGACGCCGAGCGTGCCGAGCGGTCCCGGGTCCATCCAGTGGCCGGGCGACTTGGGCTGCACGACCTGGCCGGAGAAGGTGACGATGTCGCCGCCGTCGCCGATGTAGATCGTGTCCTCGGTGAGGAACTCGTTGATCTCGTGGACCAGGCGGTAGGGGTCGATGGGCTGGGCGCCGGAGAGCTGGCGGGGCAGGCGCTTCTCGTACGCCTGGGTCTCGACCGCGCGCAGCTCGTCCATCCACTCCTTGCGCTTGGTGACCGCGTTCTCGATGCGGCCGCTGGCGGCCTGGGCCGCCGCCGCGAGGACGAGGCCGGCGTCGCCGACAATCCCCAGGTCGATGTCGCGGTTCTTGCCGACCGTGCGGTAGTCGAGGTCGATCTGGACCACGGCGGCGGTCGGCGACAGGCGCTTGCCGTAGCCCATCCGGAAGTCGAACGGGGTGCCGACGATGATGATCAGGTCGGCGTTGGTGAAGGCGTACCTGCGGCTGAGCTGGAAGTGGTGCGGGTCGCCGGGCGGGAGCGTGCCGCGGCCCGAACCGTTCATGTACGCGGGCACGTTCAGGGCCCGGACGAAGTCGATCGCGGCGTCCGTGGCCCGGCACGTCCACACCTGGCTCCCGAGCAGGATGCACGGCTTCTCCGCGTGCGCCAGCATGTCGGCCAGCCGCTCGATCGCCTCGGGGTCGCCCTGCTGGCGGGTCGAGGCCCGGTAGTGCCCGGCCTTGGGGAGGCGCGCCTTCTCCAAGGGGACCTTCGCGTCGAGCACGTCGCGCGGGATCTCCAGGAACGACGGGCCCGGAGCGCCGTGGTAGCACTCGCGGAAGGCCATCGACACGATGTCCGCCACCCGCTCCGTGCTCGGCACCGTGGCCGCGAACTTCGTGATCGGGCTCATCATGTCCACGTGCGGCAGGTCCTGCAGCGAGCCCATCTTGTGCTGGCTCAGCGCTCCCTGGCCGCCGATGAGCAACATGGGGCTCTCCGCGCGGAAGGCGTTGGCAACGCCGGTGACCGCGTCGGTCGTGCCCGGCCCGGCGGTGACCACGGCGCAGCCGGGCTTGCCGGTGATGCGCGCGTACCCGTCGGCCGCGTGTGCCGCCACCTGCTCGTGGCGTACGTCGATGACCTCGATGCCCTCATCGACGCAGCCGTCATAGATATCGATGATGTGGCCGCCGCAGAGCGTGTAGATCACGTCCACACCCTCGGCCTTGAGTGCCTTGGCTACGAGATGACCACCAGAGATCGTTTCCGACATCATGCCACCCTTTCCGGCGTCGGCTGTCTTCCGCATACTGCATACCGTATGACCGCAATGGTTACTCCCTCTCGTTCGGCCTGTCTAGCCCCCAGGGGGCAACTCGATCAGCTCGACCTGCTCACCGGCCCACCCCGGAGGGACGACAGCCAGCGCGTCGGCCAGCGCCGCCCCCCACAGCGAACCCGGCCGGTCGTGCCCCACCGGCACCGCGCCCCGGCCCGACCTCCGGACCGGCACGAGCCGCGTGTCGCGCGGATGCGCCCGCACCGCTCCGGCCAGCGCCGACGTCTCCGTGCGGACGGGGATCCCGGCCAGCTCGCGCAGGATGGGCGCGAGCAGCGTGAGGGCCGCGCCGAGGGCCGCGAACGGGTTTCCCGGCAGGCCGACGACCAGCGCCCCTCCCGGCAGCCGGGCCAGGAGCTGCGGGTGCCCGGGCCGCACGGCGACGCCGTCGACGATCACGTCGGCGCCGAGGTCGCCGAGCACGGCCCTGAGGTGGTCGGCGGGCCCTTTGGACGACGCGCCGCACACGGCGACCACGTCCGCCGCCCCGGTCTCGAGTGCGGCGCGGAGCGCTTCCCGGCCGTCGGGCAGCACGTCGGTGCTCGCCACCCGGCCGCCGGCCCACGCCACCAGCCCCGGCAGGAACGGGCCGATGGCGTCGCGCACCCGGCCCGGCGCGGGCAGGCCCTCGTGCACGACCTCGTCCCCGGTGATCAGCACCGCGACCCGCGGGCGGGGCCGTACGGGCAGCTCGTCGTGGCCCAGCGCGGCGGCCAGCCCGAGCGCCACCGGGGTCACCACCGCGCCCGCGCCCAGCACGACCGCGCCCTCGGCGATGTCCTCGCCCCGCCGCCGGATGTGCCGCCCGATCTCGGCGGCGCCGTTCACCCGCGCCCCGTCCACCGCGGCCTGCTCGTACGGCAGCACCGCCGACGCCCCCGCGGGCGTCGGAGCGCCGGTGGCGATCTCGACCGCCTCCCCCGGCCGCAACTCCTCCCCGTAGCAGGCGCCGCCGGCCAGAACCCGGCCGACCACCCGCCACGGGCCGGCACCGGCCACCGCGTAGCCGTCCATCGCCGAAACGTCCACCCCGGGCACCGCCACCAGCGCCGTCAACGGTGCGGTGAGGTGGCCGCCGAGAGCGTCGGCGAGCAGCACGGACGCGGGCTCGAGGGGCGTCGCGGACCCCTTCGCGAGGGCCCGCGCGGTCACCCAGGTCGTCGATTCCACCACTAGATCATGCCGAAGAACGGTCACAGGCATGCTCCTTGACCCACGTTTTTCCATACTGTATACCGAATGCAAATCCGACGCGAGAACGGAGCGCAGCATGAAGGTCGCTGTTCTTGGCGCCGGCGCCATCGGCGCATACGTGGGGGCCGCCCTCCACCGGGCGGGAGTCGAGGTGCACCTCATCGCGAGAGGCGAGCACTTGCAGGCGATCCGGCGCGCCGGTGTGCGGGTGCTCACCCCCAGAGGCGACTTCACCGCCCACCCCCATGCCACCGACGACACCACCCAGGTCGGCCCGGTGGACCACGTCTTCCTGGGCCTCAAGGCGAACAGCTACGCCTCCGCGGGCCCCATGATCAGGCCGCTCCTGCACGAGGCCACGAGCATCATCGCCGCGCAGAACGGCATCCCGTGGTGGTACTTCCACGGGCTCAAGGGCCCCTACGAGGGCTACCGCATCGAGAGCGTCGACCCGGGCGGCGCGGTCACGACCGCGCTGCCCCTGCACCGTGCCGTCGGCTGCGTCGTGTACGCCGCAACCGAGATCGAGCGGCCCGGCGTGATCCGCCACCTTGAGGGCACCCGCTTCTCCATCGGCGAGCCGGACGGCGAGCTGACCGAGCGGTGCAACGCCTTCAGCCAGGCCGCGATAGCCGGCGGGCTCAAGTGCCCGGTGGAGCGCGACCTGCGCAAAGACGTGTGGGTCAAGCTCATGGGCAACATCGCCTTCAACCCGATCAGCGCGCTGGCCAGGGCGACGATGGCCGGGATCTGCCGCCACGACGGCGCCAGGGAGCTGGTCGTGGCCATGATGCGGGAGACCGTCGAGGTGGCCGGGCGGGTCGGCTGCGATCCGGGGATCTCCATCGAGCGCCGCCTGAAGGGGGCGGAGAAGGCGGGCGAGCACAAGACCTCCACGCTGCAGGACCTGGAGAAGGGCAAGCCGCTGGAGCTGGACGTGCTGCTCGCGGCGGTGGTCGAGCTGGCCGACCTCACCGGCGCCGAGGTGCCGACGCTGCGTGCCATCCACGCGGTGAGCGACCTCCTCAACGCCAACCTTGTCCGCGCGGTCTAGCGAGGAATACCGTAGCCTGTATACAGAATGGAGGGATCATGAGCTATGACCGCCTGACCCATCCACTGGTGCGTGAGAACGGCGTGCTGCGCAGGGCGACCTGGGAGGAGGCCCTGGAGCGGGCGGCGGAGGGCTTCCGCCGCAACCTCGCCGCGCATGGGCCCGACTGCTTCGCCATGTTGTCGTGCGCCCGTTCCACCAACGAGATGAACTACGTCGGGCAGAAGTTCACCCGCGTGGTGATCGGCACCAACAACGTGGACTCCTGCAACCGCACCTGCCACGCGCCGAGCGTGGCGGGGCTGTCGGCGGTGTTCGGCAGTGGTGGCGGCACGTCCTCCTACCAGGAGGTGGAGGACACCGATGTGATCGTGATGTGGGGTTCGGCGGCGCGTAACGCCCACCCCATCTTCTTCCAGCACGTGCTGAAGGGCATCCACAACGGCGCGCGGATGTTCGCGGTGGACCCGCGCCGCACCGGCACCGCCCAGTGGGCCGACCTGTGGCTGGGGCTGAACGTGGGCACGGACATCCCCCTCGCCCACGCGGTGGCCAGGGAGATCATCCACGCCGGGCTGCACAACGAGGCGTTCATCGAGCGGGCCACGATCGGGTTCGAGGAGTTCAAGGAGTCGGTCGAGCCCTGGACGCTGACCGTCGCCGAGCAGGTCACCGGCGTGCCCGCGCACGCCATCCGCGAGCTGGCCCACGCCTACGCGCGCGCCGACCGCGCCCAGCTGTGCTGGACGCTCGGCATCACCGAGCACCACAACGCGACGGACAACGTACGGGCCCTGATCAACCTGTCCCTGCTCACCGGCCACGTCGGCCGCTACGGCTCCGGCCTGTCGCCGCTGCGCGGCCAGAACAACGTGCAGGGCGGCGGCGACATGGGCGCCATCCCCAACCGGCTGCCCGGCTTCCAGGACATCCTCGACCCCGGCATCCGGGCGCGTTTCGAGAGCGCGTGGGGCAGGGAGATCCAGCCCCGCTACGGCCTCAACCTCACCCAGATGCTGGAGGCCATGGCCGACGGCGAGGTGACCACCTGCTATCTCATCGGTGAGAACCCCGTGCAGTCCGAGGCCGACTCGCTGGCCTGCATCAAACGCCTGTCCATGCTCGACCACCTGGTCGTGCAGGACATCTTCCTCACCAAGACCGCCCAGATGGCCGACGTCGTGCTGCCTGCCAGCGCCGCCTGGTGCGAGGCGGACGGCACGTTCACCAACAGCGAGCGCCGGGTCCAGCGGGTCCGCAAGGCCCTGGATCCGCCGGGCGAGGCGCGCGACGACATCTGGATCATGTGCGAGCTGGCCCGCAGGCTGGGCCACGACTGGCACTACGACGGCGCCGAGGAGGTCTGGAACGAGCTGCGCGCCATGTCGCCCCAGCACCACGGCATGACTTACGAGCGGCTGGCCGACCTGCAGGGCATCCAGTGGCCCTGCCCGTCGGAGGACTCGCTGGAGCCGCCCTACCTGCACGGCAGGCTGTGGGAGAGCGACCCGGTCAGGCGGGGCGTGCCGGCGCCGTTCGCGGTGCTGCGCCACTCGCCGCCGGTGGACCTGCTGGACGAGGAGTATCCGCTGCGGCTGACGACCGGGCGGCGGCTCGACTCGTACAACACGGGCGTGCAGTCCTCCGGGTTCGCCTCTCCCCTGCGCCGGGGCGAGACGGTGGAGCTCTGCCCCGAGGACGCCGACCGGCTCGGCGTCGTCGCGGGCGAGGAGGTGCGGATCACCTCGCGGCGCGGGTCGGTGGTCGCACCGGTGTTCATCGACCCCGCCCTGCGGCCGGGGCTGGTGTTCATGACCATGCACTTCCCGGACGAGGTGGACACCAACTCCCTCACCATCGAGGCCACCTGCCCGATCGCGGGCACCGCCGAGTTCAAGGCGGCGGCCGTACGCGTCGAGAAGCTCGTGAAGGCCGGGTGATCAGATGGATCTGAGGTTCCGAGACGCAGAGCCGTCCGACGAGGAGCGCGCGGCGGTCGACGCCCTGCTCGGGCCGCCCGCGTCGGCGTGGGACGGCGGCGGGAGGACCGAGGCCGACCTGCGGGTGGCCGCCCGCGCCGAGTCGCAGCGCGACATGCTGCTGCCCGCGCTGCACGCGGTCAACGACCGGGTCGGGTGGATCAGCGAGGGCGCGCTCGACTACATCTGCCGCCGCCTGACCGTGCCGCCCGCCGAGGCGTACGGGGTGGCGACGTTCTACTCGCTGTTCTCCATGGAGCCGCGGCCGAAGCGGGTGCTGCACGTCTGCACCGACCTGGCCTGCCAGGCCAAGGGCGGCGAGGACGTACGCAGGCGGGTGGAGGAGCGGCTCGGCCCGCCCGGCACGTCGTGGCACGAGAGCCCCTGCCTGGGCCTGTGCGAGCGGGCCCCCGCCGCGCTCGCCCTGGAGGCGGGCACGCCTCCCAAGGCCCAGGTGTACGCGCCCGCGAACGCCTCCCTGACCCTGGACTCCCCCACCCCCAACGGCACCACCCCCAGCCTCGACGTCGCCGGTGACGCCCCGGTGGCGGCGGCCGTGCCGCAGGCCGGGCAGGACGGGCTGACCCTGCTCAGGAGGGTCGGCACGACCGATCCGGCGAGCCTGGACGACTACCGGGCGGCCGGCGGCTACAGCGCGCTCAGGAGGGCGTTCGAGCTGGGGCCCGCCGGGGTCATCCGGGAGGTCCTGGAGTCGGGGCTGGTCGGCAGGGGCGGCGCCGCTTTCCCGACCGGCCGCAAGTGGGACGCCACCGCGCGCCAGCCCGACCACCCGCACTACCTGGTCTGCAACGCCGACGAGAGCGAGCCGGGCACGTTCAAGGACCGCGTGATCATGGAGGGCGACCCGTACGCGCTGGTGGAGGCGATGACGATCGCCGCCTACGCCACCGGCTGCGCCAAGGGATACCTCTACATCAGGGGCGAATACCCCAGGGCGACCGCGCGGCTCCAGCACGCCATCGCGACCGCCCGCGCGCGGGGCCTGCTCGGCGACGACATCCTCGGCAAGGGACTGTCGTTCGACATCGAGCTGCGCAGGGGCGCGGGCGCGTACATCTGCGGCGAGGAGACCGCGATCTTCAACTCCATCGAGGGGCAGCGGGGCGAGCCGCGCAGCAAGCCGCCGTTCCCCGTGGAGAAGGGGCTGTTCGGCAAGCCGACCGTGGTCAACAACGTCGAGACGCTGGTCAACGTGCTGCCGATCCTGGAGCGCGGAGCCCGGGCGTACACGGCGGCCGAGCCCAAGCTGTTCTGCGTCTCGGGCGCGGTCGAGCGGCCCGGCGTGTACGAGCTCACGTTCGGGACGACGTTGCGCGAGCTCCTGGACATGACCGGCACCACCGGCACGACGAAGGCGGTGCTGCTCGGCGGCGCGGCCGGCGCGTTCGTCACCGACCTGGACATCCCGCTCACCTTCGAGGGCACCAGGAACGCGGGGGCGACGCTCGGCTCCGGCGTGGTGCTCGTCATCGACGACACCGTGGACATGAAACGGCTGCTGCTGCGCATCGCGGAGTTCTTCCGCGACGAGTCCTGCGGCCAGTGCGTGCCCTGCCGGGTCGGCACCGTACGGCAGGAGGAGGCCCTGCACCGGCTGTCACGCCGGGTCTCCCCGAGCCTCCCGCGCCGGGACGACGACCCCGATCTCGTGCTGCTGCGCGAGGTCGGCCAGACCATGCGGGACGCCTCGATCTGCGGCCTCGGACAGACCGCCTGGAACGCCGTCGAATCGGCCATCGACCGTCTGGGAGTGTTCAAATGATCCCGCTCCAGCCGCCCCGGCGGCTCATCGACGTCCAGATCGACGGCGAGGACGTACGGGTGCCGGAGGGCTCGACGATCCTCGACGCCTGCCACGCGGCGGGCAAGGACATCCCCACCCTCTGTTACGGCGACACGCTGACCCCGAAGAACGCCTGCCGCGTCTGCGTCGTCGAGGTGGAGGGCGCCAGGACGCTGGCGCCCGCCTGCTCCCGCAAGGCCGAGGCCGGCATGAAGGTCGGCACCGACACCGAACGGGCCCGGCAGAGCCGCAAGGTGGTGCTGGAGCTGCTCGGCTCCTCCGTGGACCTGTCGACCACCCCTCGCGCCGCCGAGTGGGCCGAGGAGTACGGCGCCGACCCCACGCGGTTCGGCGACGACGCGGCCACGGTCGAGCAGCCCGCCAAGGTGGACAACGACCTCTACGTGCGCGACTACAGCAAGTGCATCCTGTGCTACAAGTGCGTGGACGCCTGCGGCGACCAGTGGCAGAACACCTTCGCCATCGCCGTCGCGGGCCGGGGGTTCGACGCGACGATCTCCACGGAGTTCGAGGCGCCGCTCACCGACTCGGCCTGCGTCTACTGCGGCAACTGCGTGGAGGTGTGCCCGACGGGCGCGCTGTCGTTCAAGACCGAGTTCGACATGCGGGCCGAGGGCACCTGGGACGAGTCGCGGCAGAGCGAGACCACGACGGTCTGCAGCTACTGCGGGGTCGGCTGCAACCTGACCCTGCACGTGCAGGACAACAAGATCGTCAAGGTGAGCTCGCCGCACGACAACCCGGTGACCAAGGGCAACCTCTGCGTCAAGGGCCGCTTCGGGTACGGCTATGTCTAGGGCGCTCATCCGGGCCGAGGGGAGCGCTCGTGCCTAGGGCGCTCATCCGGACTGAGGGGAACGCTCGTGTCTAGGGTCGCGGTGAAACGGCGGATCCTGCGGGTCAAGGACACCGCCCGCATCCCCAAGATCGACTCGCTGGCCGCCGAGGAGCCGCTGGAGATCCGCCTCGACGGGACGCCGCTGACGGTCACCATGCGCACGCCCGGCGACGACTTCGACCTGGCCGCCGGGTTCCTGGTCAGCGAGGGGGCCGTGGGCGCGGCGGACGACATCGCCACGATCCGCTACTGCGCGGGCGCGACGGTGGACGGCGGGAACACGTACAACGTGCTCGACGTGCGGCTGGCGCCCGGCGTGGCGGCACCTGCGCCGCGCAACTTCTACACCACCTCCTCCTGCGGCGTCTGCGGCAAGGCGTCGCTGGAGGCGGTACGCACGGTGGCTCGCTGGAGCGCCGGAGACGACCCGGTCGAGCTGGCGCAGCCGACCGTCGCCGCCCTGCCGGACCGGCTGCGCGCGGCCCAGCGGGTGTTCGACCGGACCGGGGGCCTGCACGCGGCCGGCCTGTTCACGTCCGACGGCGAGCCGCTGTGCGTGCGCGAGGACGTGGGCCGGCACAACGCGGTGGACAAGCTGCTCGGCTGGGCCCTGCGCAACGACCGGCTCCCTTTGCGCGGGACCGTCCTGATGGTGTCGGGCCGGGCCTCGTTCGAGCTGGTGCAGAAAGCGGTCATGGGGGGCATCCCGGTGCTCGCCGCTGTCTCGGCGCCGTCGTCGCTCGCGGTCGAACTGGCCGCTGAGGAGGGGCTGACGCTCATCGGGTTCCTGCGCGGGGACTCGATGAACGTCTATACGGGCGAGCGCCGCCTGAGCATCACCCCGAGCGCCGGCTATGGCTCGGCCGGCGCACACACACCGGGGTGATGGCGGGATGCCGCACGGCGCCCTGGCCCCCAGCCGCCGTCCGGCATCCCCTCCCTGCTTATGGCCTCCGCTTCGCGGAGGCGGGCTCGGTCGCTCCGAGCCGTCGCCTTCCCTCGTCACTCCGGTCGCTACGCTCCCTGCGCTCCTCAGTCCAGGCAACGGCGCTCCCTCACGCGCTTATGGCCTCCGCTTCGCGGAGGCGGGCTCGGTCGCTGCGAGCCGTCGCCTTCCCTCGTCACTCCGGTCGCTACGCTCCCTGCGCTCCTCAGTCCAGGCAACGGCGCTCCCTCGCCAGAGGATTTTGACAACCATTTTCATTTTGGCGCATACTGACTCACATGATGTCAGGATTTTCCCGGTCGTACGCCGTCGGATTGCTGGCCGGGGCCACCCTCCTCACCACCGCCGCCTGCGGATCCGGCTCCGCCGAGACCGCCGCAGGGGGCAGGCCGGAGGTGGTCGCCGCGTTCTATCCGCTCCAATGGCTGACCGAGCAGGTGGGAGGGTCCGACGCGCACGTGACCGTCCTGACCGCCCCCGGCGTCGAGCCGCACGACCTCGAGCTGAGCATCCAGCAGGTGACCGAGATCCGGAAGGCGGCGCTCACGGTCTACATCAAGGGCGTGCAGCCCGCCGTGGACGACGCGGTCGACGCCGACAAGAGCTTCGACGCCGCCACGGCCGTCACGACCCTGCCCGCGAGCGGGCACGAGGAGGGCGAGGAGGAGCACGGCCACGAGGTCTCGTACGACCCGCACCTCTGGCTGGACCCCACCCGCCTGGCCACCATCGCCACCAAGCTCGGCGAGCGCCTGGCCGCCGCCGACCCGGCGCACGCGCAGGCGTACAAGGACCGCGCCGCCAAGACGGCGGGCGCGCTTGGAACGCTCGACCAGGAGTTCGCCAAGGGCCTGAGCACGTGCAGGACCAAGTCGCTGGTCACCGCGCACGAGGCGTTCGGCTACCTGGCGGACCGTTACAAACTCAAGCAGGTCGGCATCACGCTCGACCCCGAGACCGAGCCGTCGCCCGCGCGCATCTCCGAGGTGGCCAAGCTGGCCAAGGCCGAGGGCGTGACCACGATCTTCACCGAGTCCCTGGTCAGCCCCAAGGTGGCCGAGGTGCTCGCGAACGAGGTGGGCGCGAAGACCGCCGTGCTCGACCCGCTGGAGAGCCAGCCCTCCGGCGATTACCTGTCGGCCATGCGCGATAACCTCAAAACCCTACAAACAGCACTGGGGTGTACGGCATGAGCGAAACGGCCTTCGCGATGACCGACGGCCGGGTCTCCTTCGACGGCAAGCCCGTCCTCCGGGGGATCGACCTGACCGTCTGCCCGGGGGAGGTCGTCGCCCTCCTGGGGGCCAACGGCTCGGGCAAGTCGACGCTGGTCCGCGCACTGCTCGGCCTCACGCCGCTCACCGGCGGCTCAACGCTGATGTACGGGTCCCCGCCGGGCAGGTTCCGCGAGTGGTGGCGCATCGGCTACGTGCCGCAGCGGCTCCAGGTCGGGGGTGGCGTGCCCGCCACCGTACGCGAGGTCGTGGCCTCGGGCCGGATCGCCAGGCAGAGCCGGCTGCGCAGGACCAGCCCGGCCGACAAGGCCGCCGTGGCCGGCGCGCTGGAGGCCGTCCGGCTGGCCGACCGCGCGAACGACCCCGTCCAGTCGCTGTCCGGCGGCCAGCAGCAGCGGGTGCTCATCGCCCGGGCGCTGGCCGGGGAGCCGGACACGTACGTGATGGACGAGCCGACGGCGGGCGTGGACGCCGACACGCAGCAGTTGCTGGCCGACACGCTGGCCGGGCTGGTGCGCGACGGCAAGACGGTGGTGCTGGTCGCGCACGAGCTGGGGCCGCTGGAGCCGATCATCACGCGCGGCGTGGTGATCCGCGAGGGCCGCGTCGCGCACGACGGCAGGCCGCCGCGCCCGGAGGGCGACTGCGCCCGGCCGGGCCACGAACACCAGCATCCGCACGCGGCCACACCGGCCGCGGGGCCGTTGACCGGCTGGCAGGGGGAGGCGCCGTGAACGGCCGCCGACGGAGGGAACCACGATGATCATGGACCTGCTCCAGGAGCAGCTCTTCCAGCTCGCCCTGGTGGCCGCGCTGCTGGTGGGCCTGTGCGCGCCCGCCGTGGGGACGTTCATCGTGCAGCGCAGGCTGGCGCTGCTGGGTGACGGCATCGGCCACGTGGCGCTGACCGGCGTCGCCCTCGGCTTCCTGACCGGCACCACGCCCGTGCTCACCGCCGTGATCGTCTCCGTCGTCGGGGCGGTGGCCATCGAGCTGGTCAGGGCGCGCGGGCGGACCAGCGGCGACGTGGCACTGGCACTGCTGTTCTACGGCGGGATCGCGGGCGGCGTCATGCTCATGGGCATCGCGCCGGGCGGCAGCAACGCCAAGCTGAACTCCTACCTGTTCGGCGCCATCGCCAGCGTCACGGTCCAGGACATCTGGGTCATCGCCGCGCTGGCCGTGGCGGTGATCGGCGTGGTCGTGGTCTTCGGCAGGGAGCTGTTCGTGCTCTGCCAGGACGAGGAGATGGCCAGGGCGAGCGGCCTGCCGGTCCGCTTCCTCAGCCTGCTCATCGCGGTCACCGCCGCGCTCACCGTCGTGATCGCGATGCGCGTGGTGGGCCTGCTGCTGGTCAGCGCGCTGATGGTGATCCCGGTGGCCACCAGCCAGCAGCTCACCCGGGGTTTCCGCACGACGATGGGGCTGGCCATGCTGTTCGGGGTGCTGGCCTCGGTCGGCGGCCTGCTCGCCTCCACCTACTCGGCCAAGGTGCCTCCCGGCGCGGCGATCGTGCTTCTTGCTCTCGCCGGCTTCGTCCTGGCCCTCGGTGTCGGTAAATTCGTACGCCGAGGCCGTACCCAGGAGTCGACAGTGAGCGAGCGACCGAAGATGCGCGTGGAGGAGGTCGCATGACGACGAGACGCGACGCCGTGCACGACACCCTCCGCAGGAGCGAGGGGTTCCGCAGCGCGCAGGACGTCTATGCCGAGATGCGCCTGCACGGGGCGAAGATCGGCCTGACCACCGTCTACCGCGCCCTGCAGGCGCTGGCCGACGGCGGGCAGGTCGACGTGCTGCGTACGGACGAGGGCGAGTCCGTCTACCGCGCGTGCGCCAGCGACGTCCATCACCACCACCTGGTCTGCCGCCGCTGCGGCCACACGGTGGAGGTGGCCGGTCCCGCGGTCGAGCGGTGGGCCGAGGCGGTGGGCGGCGAGCACGGCTTCACCGAGATCACCCACACGGTCGAGGTCTTCGGCACCTGCGCCGCCTGCTCCAAGGGCTGACCGGCGTCAGCCGGCCTTCGGCACCTGCTGCTCGCGCGGCTCTTTCCGGCGTGTCTCGCCGGGCTGCGGCGAGCGGGTGCGGGAGCCGTACAGGACTCCGAGGACGATCACCGCGCACCCGGCGAGCTGCAGCGCCGACGGCCGCTCGCCCAGCACCACCGAGGACAGCGCGACGGTCGTCATGGGCTGGACGAGCAGCAGCAACGCGGTGAGCGCGGCCGGCTGGCGCGGCAGCGAGAACGTGATCAGCGACCACCCCAGCACCTGCGGCCCCAGCGCGAGCAGCAGCAGCCACCCGTGCGCCGGCCAGCTCGGCATGAGGTCGGCGCCCCCGAAGAGCGGGCTCAGCAGGGCGATGGCCACGGTGGCGACCACCGTGGCGTGCGCCAGCGGCCCCACGGCCCGCGCCGGTCCGGCCTTCATGAGCAGCAGGAACGCCGCGTACGAGATGGACGTGGCGACCCCGGCCAGCACCCCCATGATCGGGTCGCGCCCGTAGGCGGCGCTGTCGAACACCCCGGAGATGAGCACCACCCCCGCGAACACGATCGGCGTCGCGACCATCAACCGGGAGGACGGCCGCTCCCCGAACAGCGCCCAGGCCGCGAACGCCACCAGGAACACCTGCAGATTCCCCAGCACCGTGGCCAGCCCCGCGCCCACGTAGTCGATCGCGTGATGCCAGAACAGCAGGTCGAGCGCGAACACCACGCCCGCCAGCCAGGCCAGCACCACCCCTTTCCACGGCAGCGGCCCCAGCCTGCGCCGCTCCAGCCAGGCCAGCACGATCATGGGCGGCACGGCGTACGCGCAACGGAACAACGCGGACGTGGCAGGCGATACACCTGAGAGCCGAACCAAGGGGGCGGAGGTGGAGATGATCAGTGCACCGACGATCGCGATCAGCACGATACGGCGATGTGCACTCATAGAAACCCCCGTACGGCCATGCAGGAGATACAGTGCGACCACGCTAGAACCCGGCGCGGACAGGAGTCAACATGCCGTTTGGCCATGACATGGTGCATTCTTTGGCCACCGTTGTCGAGCTGGTCAACACCTCGCCCTCCACCGGGGGCGACGAGGGCCTGGCGGGCCTGGCCGAATTGCAGGCGTTCGTGGAGTCCCGCCAGATCAGCGGCGTCACCAAGCTGACGCCCCGCGACCTGGGCCAGGTGCGGATGGTACGAGAGGTGTTCTACCGCGTCTTCATCTCCCCGGACCAGCCCACGGCGGTCCGCACCCTGAACGTCCTGCTCGCCGAGACGCGCATCACGCCCCGGCTGACCGAGCACGACGGCCACCCGCTGCACATGCACTATTTCGCCGCGGACTCCACCCTGGCGGAGCACGTGGCGGCCGACTGCGGCGTCGCCCTGGCCCACCTGCTGGTGGAGGGCGAGGTCGAACGCCTGCGCACCTGCTCGGCCCCGGACTGCGACCGCGTCTTCGTCGACGAGTCCCGCAACCGGTCCCGCGTGTACTGCGACAGCCGCACGTGCGGCAACCGCATGCACGTAGCCGCCTACCGCGCCCGCCGCCGCGCCTAACCCCAGGACAGCCCTCCAGGGGGGAACTCGGCAACCCCGGGGAGAGCCAGGACGCCCGGGGAAGCCGGGACGCTCAGGGGGAACAGCTCGGTCCTCGCACTGAGACGCGCTACGCGCGATGGAGCACTCGGGCAGTGCCCCGTGGGGCAAGCCCCCACACCCCAGGCGGGGACCTGCCGGTCCCCGCATCCCTCGGACGCGACCCCGATTACCGCATCCATGACAAGTGGACCCAGTATCGATACGTGAAAACGATCACGCGAAGACGAAACGCCCCGTCCAGCGATCTTACGCACGACCTCGCACATCATCTGGGATAGTTGGCCGCGTGCGCACCGTTCACATCGGAGCGAAACCGGACCATCTCCTGCGCCTTGCCCGGCAAAAAGACCCCGTGGGCGCCGTCGCAGAGATGATCTGGAATGCTTTGGATGCCGAGGCGAGTCATGTCAGCATCGATCTCGAATTCAACGAGTTGAACGGTGTCGAGGCGGTCAGCATTACCGACGATGGTCACGGCATGCCAAATGCTTCGTGCGTGGGCTTCTTCGGAGGCTTGGGAGGCTCGTGGAAAACCACCGCCAAGTTCTCACCCCATCTGAAGCGCGGGCTGCACGGTCGCAGCGGGCAAGGCAGGCTCCGCGCATTCGCGCTCGGCGAGCAGGTTCGCTGGATCACGGTGGCGGAGGCGCTCGACGGGCGGTCCGAGCGTACGGTCATCAGTGGAGCGGTCGATCGCCCTGCCGATTTCGACATCTCCGATCCTGAGTACGTAACGGAGCCGGTCGGCACCCGGGTCGAGGCATCGGTGCCGGCGGATTTCGTCAGCCGACTCGTTCACGACGACACCGCCCAGCAACTCGCCTCGATATTCGCACCGTTCCTCGCCGCGAACTCAGATGTGCGGATCACCTTTCAGGGGACAGATCTCGACCCGGCCACCGTGTGGACCGACATGGCCGAATACACCGTTCATTGGCCGGCCGCGCCGGAGCTCGCCGAGCCCCTGCTGCGGATCATCGAATGGCCCAAGAACGTCGGCCGGGTGCTGGCCCTCTGCGATGCGAACGGCGTGGTCCTGGACGACGCCTCTCCCGGCATACAGGCGCCTGGCCATCACTTCACCGCTTACCTGCTATGGGACGGATTCGTCGAGCAGCGCGGCAATCTGCCGCTGGTCGAAATGGACGAGACCGCCGGTCTTCTGGAGTCGGCGCGGGAAGCACTACGCAGGCACTTCAAGAGGCGTGATCAGGAGCGCCGGGCCAGGCTGCTCCAAGAGTGGAAAAGCGATGGGGTCTATCCCTACAGCGGCGAGCCCGTCCTGCCCGCACACGCGGTCGAACGCCAGATGTTCGACGAGGTAGCCACAACCATCGCACGTCGGCTACCTGGCGCACCGCAAAGCAAGAAGACCACTTTGCGCCTGCTCAGAGAAATCATCTCCCATGATCCGAGCGGGCTTTATCCAGTCTTGGACGAGTTGTTCCGGCTGGCTCAGTCGGAGCAGGAGGAGCTCAAGCGCATCCTGCAGCGAACCAGCCTCTCTGAGGTGATCAAGGCGACCGGCCAGGTCAGCGACCGCCTCGATTTCCTCGCGGCGCTGAAAAGGCTCGTCTTCGAACCGGAGATCAGCCAGACGGTAAAAGAACGGAGCGAACTCCACAAGATCCTCGAACGAGAAACGTGGATCTTCGGAGACACCTATGCGTTGATGGTCAGTGACCAGAGCCTGGACGCGGTGCTCAAGCGTCACCTTCTGGAACTGGGCCGTGCGCCAAAGGATGGTCAGCTCAACCCGGTACGACGCGAAGATGGCCGGAAAGGCATAGTCGACCTCATGCTTGGGCGGGCACACCGAGGCAGTTCGGGGAGAGAGCATCTCGTGGTGGAGCTCAAAGCACCCAAGGTAAAGATCGGCCAGGTCGAGGTCGCGCAGATCAAGAGTTACGCCAAAGCCGTCGTCGGTGATCCACAGTTCCGCGACGCACGGGTGTCCTGGGATTTCTGGGTCATCTCCACCGAGATGGACGACGTCGTCAGAGAGGACGCGAGCGCGCCCAACCGGCCCCCGGGATGCATCGCGGAGTGGAAGGACGGAGTTCGGATCTGGGCGCGCACCTGGAGCGAGGTCATCGATGACTGCGAGGACCGTCTGCACTTCTACCGGGACCGGCTGAACCATGACCCGGCCACGGAGCACGCCGTGGAGTACCTCCGGAGAGTTCATGGATCGGTCGCCCCCGAAGCCGCCATGAAGTGAATCCGCCGCAAAGCTGCCATCGCCGATGTGACTGATCTGCGCCTGGCTACACGGCCTGCTCATTTGTAGTGCTCATGCGCACGCCGAATGGGTTGTCGATGACGTATCGCCAGCGGCCGTCCCTTCCGCGGTGGGCGACGTCGGTGGCGGTGCCCTCGACGTGGACCTGCTGCCCGTCCCGGTCCACACCGTCGATGGCCCAGTCCACGATCAGCAGGGCCATGTCGCCGGCGGCGTAGACGTGCCGCGGCCGGACCGTGATCGGCAGCCCCAGGGCCAGGAAGCGGGCGTTGGCGGCTTGGGCCTGCGGGCCGGTCAGCGGGGAGCCGGGCTCGGGTACGAAGACCGCTCCGCTCTCGTAGACCTCGGCCACGGCCGCCGGGTCGCCGGTGTTGAAGCGGTAGGCGAACACGGCAGGCACGTCCTCGGGGCGTTCGGCGAGTTGGCGCATCGCAGTTGCACGTCCTTCCGGCAGGTAGAAATCGGGTGGATGCGGAAACGCTAGGAGGCGCCCTCGTGACTCACCAAACGGTTGGCCACCCCGGTCTGCCCGATGATCCTCGGGCCGAGGTCACCGAGCCGGATCCGTCGTGTCCGGTGGAGATCGCGCTCGCGGCGCTGCGTGGGCGGTGGACGACCCTCGTGATCCGCGAGTTGCTGCGGGGTGAGCGCGGGTTCACGGAGCTCCGGCAGGTGCTGCCCGAGTTGTCGGACAAGGTGCTGTCCGATCGGCTGGCGCAGCTCGCCAAGGCCGACGTGCTCGAACGTCGCCGGAGGTCCGGCTGGCCGCCCCGTACGCACTATCGGCTCACCCCGCACGGGCGCCGCCTCGGGCCCGTTCTCCAGGCGCTCTGGGACTGGGGTGTCCAGGTTGAAGGCCGCCATGGGCAGGGGGTCCAGTCGGGTCTGGCCGCCACGGCCGAGAGCGACCACGGGTGAGCGCGGATAGGCGGGGGTGAGGGCGGGTGAGCGCGGACGGGCGCGGGTCAGCGCGGGTGGATGAGCGCGGGTGAGGGCGGGTGGGTGCGGCTTTGTTCGGGCGGCGGGGTTGCTCTACAGTGAGGATCACTCTGATCAGGAGCTCCCCAGAAGCGCGCCGCAGAACGGGAGCCCTGCCTCCCCCGTCGTGGAGGTCCTGGAGGGGCGGCATCGATTCCGCATGCCCCTTCACGGAGGTACCTCATGAACGTCGGTCTTGGCCTGCCCATCAGCGACCCCGCGGCCCTGCTCGACTGGGCCCGGCGCGCTGATGCCGGCCCCTTCACCACCCTCGGTCTCCTCGACCGGCTCGTCTACGACAACCCCGAACCGCTGATCGCCCTCGCCCTCCTCGCCGGGGCCACCACCCGCGTACGCGTGCAGACCGAAGTGCTGCTCGCGCCCCTGCGCGAGCCCGCCCTGCTGGCCAAGCAGGCCGCGACCCTGGATCGGATGTCCGGCGGGCGGCTGGTGCTGGGGCTCGGCGTGGGCGGTCGCGAGGACGATCACCTGGTCGCGGGCACCGACCTCCGTACCCGGGGACGGCGGCTCGACGAGCAGATGGCCGTCATGCGGCGGCTGTGGTCCGGCGAGCCGTACAGTGACGGCGCCGGCATGATCGGGCCGCTCCCCGCCCGGCCGGGCGGGCCCGAGGTGCTGTTCGGCGGCTTCCAGCCGGCCGCGCTGGCGCGGGTCGCGCGCTGGGGCGACGGGTTCCTCGCCGCCGCCGCGCCGTCGTGGGCCGGCGGGCTCATCGACACGGTCCGGCGGTTCTGGCGGGAAGCCGGGCGGTCCGGCGAGCCCCGCATCGTCGCCCAGGTGAACGTGGCGCTCGGCTCCGAGGACGTCGTCACCGAGGCCCGTACGGCGATGGGCGCCTACTACGAGTTCACCGGCATGGCGGACCGGATGGTCGCCGGGATGCTCACCACGCCCGGGCAGATCCGCGAATGCGTCGCGCAGTATGCGGACCTCGGTGTGGAGGAGGTCATGCTCTACTGCTACGGCGACGATCCGGGCCAGGTGGACCGGCTGGCGGACGCGGTCAGCACCCTTTGACCAAGAGAGGTCCTACAGCAGGGCCAGCATCCGGTCCGCCTGCGCGGGCCGGATCTCCCGGCGGCAGCGCAGCAGCCAGAACAGCGCGAGCAGCCGCCGGCACTCCGTGAGCCTGGCCGCCTCCTCGGCGGTCAGCTCGAACCGGTCGAGCACGGCGGTCAACCCGGCCGGATCGTTCTCCCAGACCGAGATGTGCTCGGTGACCTCGGCCAGCTCGAACGCGCGGTCGCTGAGCCCGGAGTACTCGAAGTCGATGACCCGGACCCTGGTGCCGTCCCACAGGTAGTTGGCCAGGTTCCCGTCGCCGGTGCCGAACACCGGGGTGCCCGGCTGCGCGAACATCGCCTCCAGGCCCGGCCCGGACACCCAGTCCGTGGCCGCGCGGAGGGCTTCGGCGGTCGCGGGTTCGGGCGTGGCCGCCGCCGCCCAGTCGCGTACCTTCCGCAGGAGGTAGACCGGGTGCCCGGCGCGCGCCGGCACCCGGTCGAGCACCCGGGACGGGATCGAGCGCTGGACGCCGGTGATGGCCTCGGCCAGGGCATCGACGAGTTTCCCCGCGATCTCCCCGCTCACCGTCGTGCCGTCCAGGCGGGACATCACCACGGTCGGCGGGTCGGCCTCCAGCTCGGCGGTCACCGGCGCCGGGGCCAGGCCGGGATCGTGTTCGCCCAGCAGCTCCAGGGCACGCCATTCGCGTTCGGGCTCACTGTAGTCCGACGACCGGTATCGCTTGATCACCACGTCGGACCGCACCTCGATGGAATGGCCGCCCATCCGCCCTCCGATCTTGTCGAATGGGACGACATGCTAGACCAGTCACCCGAAGTCGCGGCGGCGCAGAGCCACGAGGGCGCCGCCGACGAGCATCGCCGTGAGGGCCGTCAGCGCGAGGGCGGGGCGGACGTCGAGGGAAGTTCCGACCATCGGGTTGGGGATGTAGTGGAACGGCTCCAGCGGCGTCCCCTGCCACAACCCGTACAGGGGGCTGATGATCTTGCCGAGCCCGGCGGTCAGGAGCCAGACGATCCAGGAGATCGCCACGCTCGCCCTCGGCACCAGCCCGTACGCGAGCACGCAGACCGCCCCCACGCACCAGGCCGCCGGCACGGCGCTCAGCGCCCCCGCCAGGAAGCGGGGCAGGTCGCGGGCGAGATCGCCGACGAGCAGCGAGTACAGCGTGCCGAACACGAGCCCGGCGACGGCCATCAGCGCCGCCGTGCCGAGCCCGGTCACGACCAGGTGGCCGGCCGCCCAGCGCAGGCGGGTCATCGGGGTGGACTGTACGGTCTCCGCGCGGCCCGAGGTCTCCTCCGAACGCAGCCGCAACGTCATGAGCACCGGGTAGAGCGCGACGGCGTACGCGATGATGAGGATCAGGTACCACGAGTACGCGCCCAGCGCGGTGCCCGTGTCGGACACGCCGAGGAGGCTCGTGATGCTCCGCACCACGAGGCTCGGCCGCGAGAGCAGGTCCTGGGCGAGCGGGCTGAGCCCGGCTCCGGCCATGGCGAAGCACGCGACCCCGGCCGCCCACTTGGCCAGCAGCGCGCGGTGCAGCCGCCAGGCCAGGCTGATCGGGCCGCGCAGCTCCGGCGCCGACTCCCGGCCCAGGCGCTCGGGCAGCAGGCCCTCGCCGAGGTCGCGGCGGCCGATCAGCCGGTACGCGACCGCGTACAGGACCGCGCTGACCAGCACCGACACGCCGAGCAGCCACCACCGCTCGTCCTGGTACGCCCGCACCAGATGGCTCCAGCCGATCGGCGACAGCGCCTTCAGCCAGTACTGTCCGGTCGCGTCACCGGCGTAACGCATCACGTAGGCGGCGCCGAGTGCGGCCAGGCTGATCGCGGTGGCCGTGCGGGCGCTGCGCGCGAGCTGCGCGGCCACCGCCGCGACGGCGCCGAACACCCAGCCCGCGACCGTGATCGCGGCCCCGTAGGCGACGGTCCCGACGGGCTCGAACCCGAGCCCGACGAGCACGGCCCCGGTCAGCACCCCGCCGGCCAGGCTGATCCCGCCGGCGACCAGCAGGGCGGCGGTCAGCGGCGCGTGGCGGCTCACCATGCCGGAGCGGACCAGCTCGGCCCTCCCCTCGTCCTCCTCCCTGCGCGTGTGGCGGACGACCGACATGAGGGCCGCGAGCGCGCTCGCCACGTAGAGGAACCCGCCGCTGCGCCACGTCGCGATCACCTCCAGCCGCGGCTCGATGAGGCCGCCGCCGAGTGCCCGCAGGAAGACGTTCCTGGCAGCGAGTTCGACGTAGGTGAGCTTCAGCTCGTACGTGCCCATGGCCCGGTTGACGTAGGACACCAGCGCCAGGGCCAGGGCCACGATCAGGAGGATCCACCAGGGCGCGATGCCCCGCTCGCGGCGCAGCGCCAGGCGGACGAGGTGGCCGGTGCCTGCCAGGGCGCCGGCCCGGCCTTGTCGTGCGTCAGCCATTCGGCATCAGCTCCTACTCACGAGTACAGCCAACTGTTCCGATGAACAGCAGGCTATACCCGCGTATAGGCGACAGCCAGCCCTGGGCCCCGATCCAGAGGTTGGGGCCGGTCAGACCGGGTTGGGGAGCGCCCCGCCGTAGCGCCTGTCGCGCTTGGCGAAGACCTCGCAGGCCTCCCACAGATCCCTGCGGTCGAAGTCGGGCCACAGCCGGTCGAGGAAGACCATCTCGGCGTAGGCCGACTGCCACAGCAGGAAGTTCGAGAAGCGCTGCTCCCCCGACGACCGCACGAACAGATCCACCGCGGGGATCTCCGGCTCGTCCAGGTAACGCGCGAACACCTTCTCGTTGACCTTGGACGGCTTGACCCGCCCGGCCGCGATGTCCTCGGCCAGCCTGACCGCCGCCTCGACGATCTCGGCCTGCCCGCCGTAGTTGACGCAGAACTGCAACGTCAGCTTGCTGTTGCCGACCGTCATCTCCTCGGCCGCCTGCAGCTCCGAGATGACGCTCTTCCACAGCCGCCCCGGCTTGCCCGCCCACCGGACGCGCACGCCCATGGCGTTGAGCTCGTCGCGCCGCCGCCGGATCACGTCGCGGTTGAACCCCATGAGGAAGCGGACCTCGTCGGGCGAGCGCCGCCAGTTCTCCGTGGAGAACGCGAACGCGCTCAGATAGGGGATGCCCAGCTCGAGCGCCCCCTCGATGACGTCGAACAGCGAGGACTCCCCCGCTTTGTGCCCCTCGATGCGGGGCAGGCCACGGGACTTGGCCCAGCGGCCGTTGCCGTCCATGATGATCGCGACGTGCTTGGGCACCAGGTCGCGCGGGATCGGCGGGGGCGTCGCGCCCGACGGATGCGGGGTCGGAGGTCGTACGTTCACACAGGCTCCCTTTCGACGTGTCGGAGAGAGCGTATTCCGTGTTCGAGGTGCCATTGCAGATATGCGGCAACGAGCCCGCTGCACTCACTCCGGTGGCGCGACTCCGAGGCGTCGGCGGTGGCCCAGTCGCCACGCAGCAGCGCCGTCATGAGCCCGATCGTCTCCCCGGCGGGCACGGCCGAGCCGGCCGGCCGGCACGCCCCGCACACCACACCCCCTGCGACGATGGCGAACGCCCTGATCGCCGGTGCCTGGCACTTGGCGCACGCGTCGAGCGCGGGAGCGTAGCCGGCCACCGCCAGCGAGCGCAGGAAGTACGCGTCCAGGACCAGCCGGGCCTCGTGGGCGCGTTCGGCCAGCGTGCGCAGCCCGCCCACCAGCAGCAGGAACTGCCGCAGCGCCGGCTCCTTCTCCCCGTGCGTCAGCCGGTCGGCGGTCTCCAGCATCGCGCTGCCCGCGGTGTAGCGGGGGTAGTCGGCCGCCAGCGCCTCGCCGTAGGGTCTGATCGTCTCCGCCTGCGTGACGACGTCGAGCGTACGGCCGACGTGGAGCTGCAGGTCGACATGCGTGAACGGCTCCAGCCTGGCGCCGAAGCGGGACTTCGTGCGGCGCACGCCCCTCGCCACGGCCCTGATCTTGCCGGTGCGCTTCGCCAGGATGGTGACGATGCGGTCGGCCTCACCGAGCTTCTGTGTGCGTAGAACTACGCCTTCGTCACGGTAGAGACTCACTCGGACATCTTACGGCCGCACCGAAGCGACGTTACGGGCATGCTCTGGTGACGCGACTTTACGTCACCCTCACTAGACTTTGACGTCTGTCCCCGGATTACCCGTTGTTCAACCCCCCGCTACCGCCTCGAAAGGGAGTCATGACCCGCGTGGTCCTGCTGGGCGCCTCGCCCGGCCCCGACACCTCTCCGACCGGCCTGAGGCTGGCCGCGCTGCCCGGCACGCCCACCGTGGCCGAGCGCCTGCGCAGCCAGCTCACTTCCCTGGATCCGCGGCTCGCCACGATCGAGTCAGGCGACGTGGCCGCCGCCCTGCGCGCGCTGGCCGACGTCGCGGAGACCGCGACGGAGAACCTCTTCATCATCCCGGAAAACTCTGTCATCCACGACGAGCTGATCTACCAGATCACCAAGGCCAAGCGCGGCGCGCTGGCGCTCGTCGCCAAAGAGCCCCGGCCGGAGGTGACTGAGGAGGAGCCGCAGGAGGACATCGTCCCGATCGACGAGGCAGAGCCCGAGATCGGCCTCGGCCGCCTCGAAGGGCTGCCCATCCGCTCGCGCGTCGGCAAGTCGCGCGTGGTCTCGGTGGGCACCGCGCGCCACGCCGTGACCAGGCCCAACGCCATCCTGCTCGGCCCGCTGCACCTGAGCGCGCGCAACGCGCCGATGCTGGCGCAGACCTGCCGCGAGCTGGCCGAGATGGCCGACACGTTCGGCGAGGACGACGACCTGCTGCAGCTGATCGTGTTCGGCCTGGTGCGCAACGGCGTGTCGGTCGGCATCAGGGGCCGGCGCGACCTGTTCTACCGCCGGGTCACGACCCAGGAAGAGGTCAACGAGGCCGGCACCGAGATGGCCGGCATGAACGAGGACCGGGCCAGGCTCAACAACGCGGTCAAGGGCGCCGACGGCTTCTTCACCACGTACTTCGTCTCCACCTACTCCCGCTTCATCGCCCGCTGGGCGGCCCGGCGCGGGCTGACGCCCAACCAGGTGACGCTGATCTCGATCACGCTCGGCGTGGCCGCCGCAGCCTGCTTCGCCACCGGCGACCGGCCGTGGATGGTGCTGGGCGGTGTGCTGATCTACTTCGCGTTCGTGTTCGACTGCGTGGACGGGCAGGTCGCCCGCTACGCGCGTAAGTTCGGCGTGCTGGGGGCCTGGCTGGACGCCACGTTCGACCGGTTCAAGGAGTACGTGGTCTTCGCCGGGCTCGCCGTCGGCTGGGTCGTCTCGGGCAACAGTGACGACATCTGGATCCTGGCGCTGGCCGCGATCGGCCTGCAGTCCGTACGCCACCTGCTCGACTTCTCCTTCGGCGTCTCCAACCGCCGCAAAGCCCCGTCCCCGCTGCCCACGCTGGCACTGGACGCGCCCGACGACCGCGACCTGCGTCAGGCCCTCACGCGCCGCAAGGTCGAGCGCAGCCAGGGTCTGCGAGGCGTGCTCAAGATGTGGACCAAGGCCGGCAAGTTCCGCGCCGTCCACTGGGCCCGCAAGATGATCGTCTTCCCCATCGGCGAGCGGTTCGCGGCCATCGCGATCACCGCCGCCCTCTTCGACGCCCGGATCACTTTCATCACCCTGGTGATCTGGGGCTCCGTCGCCGCCGCCTACACGCTCACCGGACGCCTCATGAGGTCGCTCGTATGATCACCCAACCGCAGGCCATGGCCACCCCCACGCCGGACCCCGACGAGGAACGCCGTCGCATCCAGACCGCCCGCCTGCTCGCCTACCGTGACGACGGCCCGCTCGCCAACGCCCTCGCCGGCAAGCTCGGCAAGGGCCTGCCGCCCGTGCCCGCCACGCTCGTGGCCCTCCTGGCCGTGCTGGCCTTCCTGGTCACCGGCCTGCTCGACCAGGGCGGCCCGATCCTGCTGCTGCCCGTCGCGACGACGCTGCTGCTCGTGCTGCCGACCACGCCGCGCGACCACCTGGGCCGCTTCGACTGGCTCACCCCGCCGCTGCTGCGCGGCGCCGAGTTCCTCGCCGTGATCTCGATCGGCCTGGCCGCCGAAGCGCCCAAGTGGCTGCTGTTCGTGCTCGTCTACGTCGTGGGTTACCACACGTACGACACCGTCTACCGGACCCGGCAGAGCATCTGGCCGCCCGCCTGGGTGTTCCACGCTGGGCTGGGCTGGGAGCTGCGCCTGCTGGTCATCGGCCTGGGCGCCGCGCTCGGCATCCTGACGCCGGTGCTGGCGGTGCTGACGGCGTACCTCTTCGTGCTGTTCGCGGTGGAGAGCGTGACGAGCTGGGTCCGCCTCGACAAGGCCTCCGCCCAGGCGGGCGCCGACGCCGAGCAGGACCTCGAGGCCTCCCCCGAGGATCAGCTCGAACAGGCCACCGGCGAGGCCGACAAGGGCTGAGCCGCAGGCGGGCCGACCTGCCGGCCCCACGCCCCGGGCGCTTCACGCTCGGGGCTTTTCCTTTTCCCTCCTGTACTATCCGGTACACATGGAGGGCACGGTGGAGAAGGATCCGAAGCGCAGGCTGCTCGACACTGTGATCGATTACGTCGCGCGCCACGGGACCTCGGATCTCACGCTGCGCGGCCTGGCGTCCGCGATCGGCACGAGCCACCGCATGCTGATCTACCACTTCGGTTCGCGCGAAGGCCTGTTGACCGAAGTGATCCAGACTGTCGAAGCCCGGGAGCGGAGGGCCCTCGCCGATCTGGTGCGCGAACTCGACGACAAGGCGCCAGAGGAGGCGATCCGCCTTTTCTGGCGGCAACTGACCGACCCCGCGCGGTTGCCGCAGAAGCGGCTGTACTTCGAAATGTACGGGCAGGCGCTGCAGGGGCGGCCCGGCACCACGCATCTGCTGGACGGAGCCATCGAGGCCTGGCTGGAGCCGTTGGCGGAGTGGAGCCGGCGCGCCGGACTGCCTCCGGAGAAAGCGCAGGCGAACGCCCGGCTCGGCCTGGCGGTGGCCCGGGGGCTGGTGCTCGATCTGCTGCACACCGGTGACAGGCGAGCGGTGGAAGCCGCCGTGGAGCACTTCCTCGACCTCGTCATGCGGGACATCCGACCGGAGGCGTGACTCCCCCAGGGCCGGGCGCCGTTCCGGCTGCTCCTGATACCGCCGCTTCTTGACTCTGGCCTTGACTGCGTCGCACGCGTACCATGCGGTACATGTACCACATGGTACACACCTGCGCCCGCACGAAGGCAGAGGAGAAGAATGTTGTTATTCAGTCGCAGGCACGTTCGACGGCGGATTACCGGCGTGATCGCGATGGCTCTCGTGCCATTGATGATCGCGGTCGGCGTGGCCTGGGCCGCCGCCACCGACAACATTTTCCCGACCCGATGGACCGGCGCTTTCTGCCAGCTCGGCGGCGGCCCTCCATGTCTGACCGACAACCGCGAGGTCTACTTCTACATGGACAGCAACGGCGAATACGAACTGGAATCGGAAGACCGGGCGACGGTCAACGCCGCCATCGACGGGGAACTCCGTCCCACGGATCTCGCCTTCCACTACGACTCGTCGCCGGTGTTCGAGGGAAGCGCCGAGACCGACATCATCTATCAGGAGGGCTCGACCGGCCTGCCGGACAGCGCGGCCGGCATGACGTGGTGCAACGCGCTCGGCAGCGGCCCCTCCGAGTGCGACCAGCAGTACATCCGCATCCGGGGCGCCGGAGCGTACATCTACGAGAGAGTGTGCCATGAGACCGGGCACGCCGTCGGCCTGCAGCACGGCGACAATTCCTACCCCACGCTCGACAATCTGGATTCCCGGCTCGGCTGCATGAGGACCCCTTCCTACGGCCATCCCGACCTTGGCAGCAATAACCGGGAGAACATCAATGACAATTATTAGGAGGGCCGTTGTGAGGCGTCGTACGCATATCGCCGCAGGAATCGGGATCGCCGCGGCCCTCGCGGTCGCCGGGTTCACCGTCGCTGATTTCACTGACCGCGCGTCCGCGCAGCGGCGGCCGGTGGAGTTGACCGAGGCGGATGACCGCCTGCCCAGCACCACGGCCACGGACTGGGTGACGTACGCCGACCACGTGGTCGTCGTCAACGCCGCCTCTGAACAGACGATCCCGCCGAACCAGACCGATGTCGAGCGAGGGGAAGGGTTGATAGGACGGAAGGTGAGCCTGGAGGTCAAGAACGTGTTGTGGTCGCGGGAAGGCGCGGCCCAGCCTGCTCCGAAGGAGTGGGAGTACTACGCGACCGGGTGGACCTTCACCAACCGTGACGTGAACAATCCGACCGTGCTGGCCGGGGAGGGGCGGCCGCGTATCGAGCCTGGCCACCAATACATTCTCGCCATCGCCTGGGAAGGCCCGCGCTGTGCCGAGGGCGACGCTCCGGAGCCGGGGCGGTGGATGGGACTCGGCGAAGGCTCGGAGCTGCCCTTCGACGGCGACGTCATCGGCCAGGGCGAGATGGAGGGCCGTACGCAGAGCGTCGCCGAGGCACGCACGGCCGCGGCCGAGGCCGATCCGAACATCGGACTGGAGGAGGAAATGGTGGGCAACAACGCGGACGCGCTCGCCGCCAAGCTGAAGGCGACCCCGCCCGGGGAAAGGCAACAGTTCGGACCGCAAGCGACGGCCAGTTGCGGTTGAGCGTCGCGAAATAGGCGAGGCCGGGGGCGGGGGTAAAAGCTCGCCACCGGCAGCGTGCGGTGATGCCGTCGCGCACTACAGGACACCATTCCGGAAAGTGGCCGTTCAGTCTGGGGGCAGGACACGGATCCGGCCGGAGCCTGGAGACGCGGATGGCGTTCTTGTCGCGGCTGTTCAAGCGGGGCGATCCGCCGGCCGAGCGGTGCCACCGTGTCTGCTTGGAGGGAAGCGATGGCCTGGTCGGCGTCGTCGGACGCATTCGCCCGGGCGCGTTCCGGCTCAGCGGCCCTTTCCCGACAGGAAATAGTTGCCCCGGCCAGGACGCACCGCGGCTCCGTCACGGAACTCAACCGCTATGCTGGGCAGCTCGCACTTCGTCGAGCCGATCGAGGACGCTCTCAGCGAGCTGCTGAAATTCGGTGCGGCATTTATGTACATAGGTTTGTGTGCTGCCAAGAGCGCCATCGGCTGCCCGCAAATCGAACATCGGCTTTCGCGCGTCGTGTGCGAGCGGCATGAGACTCTGGTAATTACGCATGGTCGCGATCTCATAAGACCGGCCCGCTGAAGCTGAGGAATGAGCGAGCACCGCCTCGGCGAAGACCTTGGGTATACGCTCCAGCCATCGGTGATAGGCCTTGACGGGACGATCGAGTCGCATGGTCGGCCGGAAAACCACAGGATGCGGATGGGGGCGTTGGATGTCTCGTAGTTGCGATGCATCACTGCGTTCATGCACACCTCCCGCAGTGCCGCCAGCGGATAGTCAGGCTGGCGGCGCTCCCTGAAGCCCGTTTCCTCCACTACCCGAGTGTGGAGATGCCCCGTGAGCAGCACCTCCAGGCGCTCGGCGAGATCGACGACATTGTGCCGCAATTCCTGCTCGTCGATGATCGCGGCGTCCACGTCGGTGTCGTCGTACCTGACGAACTGCAAATAGGCCCCGGGAACGAAGGCGCTTGGGTCAAAGCCGAGGACCAGCAGGCCCAGCACGGTGGGGGTGAGCGTTCCATCGGTCATCCGCAGGCTGTTGAGTTGCTGTGACTCCGGTCTCCCGTTCTCCTCGATGACCTCCGGCGCGACCACTGACGGCAGATACGTGGAGCGAAAGAGCGCCAGATCGACGTCGCCCACCGTGCTCCCGGGGACAGGCCGACCATCGAAAGGACCGTCAAGTGACCTGCGGCGCTCGGTGAGCACCCGTTCGTCATCGCGGTTGGCCTTGCGCGTCGTCGGTCCAAGGGCATGGACATCCATCGCCGCGACGACGTTCTTGGGCGTGCTGACCTGCTTGGGAGCCACGCATGCGGAGGTGCCGAGCAGGGATTCGGTCGTGGTCGGATCCGATGGTCCCTCCGTCTCGGTGAACTGGAAAACCGGCAGCGACTGGCGCGGCGATCAGGTCGACGTCGCGCTCGGCAGGGCGAGCGCGACCGAGACGAGCACGACGAACCAGATCTCCGCCTTGGCACCCGCTGGGATGCCGGGATAGGCGTCCCCCGGGGACCCTGGGCAATCTGATTACGCTGACACTGAAGTAATCGCCCCTGAGTCGCCGTTCGGACCCTACGATCTGATGGCGTGGCGAAGAAACGGAAGGGCAAAGCAGGGACCTACCGGCGCGGGATGAGCGGGAATCCGGCGCGCCGGGCGGAGCAACTGACTGCTACGTCGCGGTCGGCGGGGCGCGACGTGGACACGCTGCCCAGGTGGTGGCCAGCGTCCCACACCACGATCGTCGAGCAAGCCATGGACCTGGCCCCCACAGGCTCGCCACTGGAGCTCGAAACCCGGGCCGCTGGGATCGTCGGCGCCGAATACTGGGCGCGGTTCCAGTCGGAGAAGGGCGGCTTCCACGGGGATGCATGGCTTGCCGCCCTCGCCGACCTGGCCGGGGACGAGCTGCAGGTCGCGCTGAGGACCGGCGAGGAGTGGCGCGGGCTGTGGCGGTTCCTGCACGGGCTCGCGGTGATGGTCCCGCCCGGAGCCCGGCAGTCACTGATGCGGGACCCGGATGGGGCGGGCCGGGAGGCGATCAGGTCGGCGGCGAACTCGATCACGGCGGCCGGTGCGACGGCGCCCTGGCCAACCGATGTCGCACGGGCGGAGCCGGCGGGCGATCCACTGATGGCGGTTGACGGGTACGGTTCCCGCTTCGCGCTGCTCGCGCCGTTCAGTTGGCGGAAGATCGACCAGCATTGGTACCGCTGGGACGTGGACCGGTGCGGCACGGACACGATCGTCGCAGCCGGGGTGTTCGCGTCATCGGAGGAGGCACTCGCGGAGTGGCGGACGGCCGTCGGCTCGGCGGCGGCAGGAGCTGAGCTGGTCACCTGCGACGGGGCCACGGTCCGAAACCTCCTGTCGCCCTTGGCCCACACCGGCTTCTTCGGGAATCTGCTGACGGGTTTCGAGTCGCGCGAGCTCATCGTCGAGCAGTTCCGGATGCGCCAGCGGGCCATGGCTTTGCTGGCCAAGTTCCCAGACGAGGGCCAGACGCCGCTCGACCTCGACGCTGTCGTCGACGACTTCGCCGCGTGGTTTGCCGCGCGCAAGGGCAGCCGACCGGCCAGGGATGACATCGGCATCCTGGCCGATAGCTGGTCCGGCGTCCTCAGCCCGTTCTCGTACGCGTGCTCGCCTCACCGGATCGAGCACACGGTCGTCCTGGTCAGGGACATGTACCTGAAGGAACACGCCAAGGCGGCCCTGGACCTGCTCCCGGAGTGGGTCGAGTGGTGCATCGAGCGCTCCGGGCTCTCGGGCGAGCTGGCCACCCGCGCCCGCACGGCTGCGCGCGACGACAAGGGTGATGGGATCACCGGCGAAGCGCTTCGCCGCGCGGAGTGACGAGCTCCCCGACCCAACCGTGGGATAGTTCGCCTCCATCCCGGCGCCGAACTCAACCGAGCCGGGTTACCGGGATGAGCGACCGTCTAGAACGACAAGTCTTCAGCCGTTCGCAGCATCCCTTTGCCGCTCATGGAGTTGCCGCTGGCACTCCTCCGCAAGCACCGGGTAGGCCTCTGCGATGGCCGCGTAGATCCGCCGTTGAAGCAGCGACGTCCCCGCTGCCCGGCCGACCTTCCCGAACAGCTCTTCAAGCTCGGCATCATAGCTGGTCAGGCTATGGCGAAGATAGTTGACCACCCAACGGCCCAGCGTTGGGCCGTCCACAGTCTCGAGCCGGGCGGGGGTTGGAATATGGTCAAATCGGTCTCTGGCTCGTTCAGCGTCCCGGCGGTTTCGATGCGCCACCGCTCTTCGCGTCAGAGCATCCCACTCCAGGGCCGGTATCACGATCCGCAGAAGCTCGACGCCGACAAGGGTCTCTCCGCGCCTGCGCTCGGCAGCCGCCTTCGCCGCTTCCGACCGGCGCGCGGCTCTGGCCCGCAGTACGGCGAATGACTCCGACTGCTCGGCCGCTTTCACCCGTTCCCCTTCGTACAGCTTCATCGGCGATGCCGATCGGAAGACGGGATTGGGACGCGTCAGGTCGGGGGGATCCAGCATCTTCCGGACCATCGCCGCACTCCAGCCGCGCTCGCGCAGCTCAGCCAGCGTGAAGTATTCAGACACGGCGCCCCTTCCCGATCGCGACCGGGGCCATCATGGCCCGCATGCCGAGTTGCCCTCGCCTTGAACCGGATTCTGTGGACAGCGTCGGCCATCGGCCGCGACCAGGTCGTTGGGATACCGTCTCCGTGGAAGGGCGAGGTCATCGCGATGGATGCCACCGCATGGAGCTGCGGGACGCGCGGCTGCTGCCCGACCTGACCGGGTACTCGGTGGTCGTGCACGGCTTCCTGCGGGAGAAGACGTCGAGCCCCGACCGCTTCCCGCTGCTCGAAGGCTTCTGGAGAGAGGCCTTCGAGGCCTCCGGCGCGAGCACGGCGGATCTGCTCTAGGAGAGCGCGCTCCCTCCGGGTGCGCAACGTTGACAGCAGGTAAATGCTGTGTTGACATCGGCCAAGAGAGCGCTCTCTTTGACAAGGCCCCCACCCCCCATGGAGCAACGATGACAACAGCCCTCCGGCACCGGCGCCGACTGGCGGCGGTGGCCGTGGCGATCGCGGCGCTCAGCGGCCTGCTCGTCAACGTGGCCGTCAGCGCCTCGGCCGCCGTCCCGCCCACCCCGTCCGGCTGGTCGCTCGTCTGGTCGGACGACTTCGACGGCGCCGCCAACACGCTGCCCTCGTCTACCAACTGGATCATCGACACGGGACACGCCTACCCCGGCGGCCCGGCCAACTGGGGCACCGGAGAGATCCAGAACTACACGTCCAGCACCTCCAACCTCAGCCTCGACGGCGGGGGCAACCTCCGCATCACGCCGCAGCGCAGCGGCTCGGGCGAGTGGACCTCGGCGCGCATCGAGACCAGGCGGGCCGACTTCAAGCCCGCCGACGGCCGGATCCTGCGCATCGAGGGCCGCATCCAGATGCCGAACGTGACCGGCGACGCCGCGCTGGGCTACTGGCCGGCGTTCTGGGCGCTCGGAGCGCCGTACCGGGGCAATTACTGGAACTGGCCGGGCATCGGCGAGTTCGACATCATGGAGAACGTCAACGGCATCAACGCCGTCTGGGGCGTGCTCCACTGCGGCGTCAACCCGGGCGGGCCGTGCCAGGAGACGACCGGCCTCGGCGCCAACCGCGCCTGCCCCGGCTCGACGTGCCAGGCGGCCTTCCACAGCTACCGCTTCGAGTGGGACCGCAGCGTGAGCCCCAACCAGCTGCGGTGGTACGTGGACGGGCAGCAGTTCCACAGCGTGAGCCAGTCGCAGTTCGACGCGGCGACCTGGTCCAACATGACGGGACACGCGGGCTACTTCCTGCTGCTCAACGTGGCCATGGGCGGGGCTTTCCCCGACGCGCTCGCCGGCCCGACGCCCACGGCGGCGACCGTGCCGGGGCGGCCGATGCTGGTCGACTACGTGGCGGTGTGGCAGAGCGGCAGCGGCACCCCGCCGACGAACCCGCCCGGAGGCGTGGACGCCCGTTCGACGATCCAGGCCGAGCAGTACCAGGCGCAGTCGGGCACCATCGTCGAGACCACCACGGACACCGGCGGCGGCCAGAACGTCGGGGCGATCGCCAACGGCGACTGGCTCCGGTTCGACGGCGTGAACTTCGGGACGGAGGCCGCCCGCCAGTTCAGGGCCAGGGTGGCGTCCGGGGCCGCGGCCGGGGTGAGCGGGCTGGTGCAGGTCCGGCTGGACAGCCCCACTGCCGCTCCCATCGGGGACTTCGCCCTCGCCAACACGGGCGGGTGGCAGAGCTGGCGTACGGTGCCGGCCAACATCTCGGGCGTGACCGGCACGCACACCGTGTATCTAACCTTCAGCAGCGGTCAGCCCGCGGACTTCGTCAACGTCAACTGGTTCACGTTCTCGACCAGCTGAGGCCTTCAGAGCCGCTCGAAGAGGCGCGGGAAGACCTTGGAGACCTTGGACAGCAGGTACTCGCCGTAGGTGCCGGTGAAGTCGACCTGGCCGTCCCAGCGATGGCCGGGGGCGTACGGCAGCGGCGGTACCTCGCTGTCCCAGCCTGGGTCGAAGAAGAACGGGAAGCTCAGGCGCTCGTTGCCGCTGCGGTTGCGCACCCGGTGCGGGGTCGAGCGGTAGTGGCCGCCGGTGAGCTTGTCGAGCATGTCGCCGATGTTGCAGACGAAGGTGTTCTCCAGGGGCGGGGCCTCGATCCAGCCGCGCGGGGTGCGTACCTGGAGGCCGCCGTTGGCGTCCTGGAGGAGGAGGGTCAGCAGGCCGTAGTCGGTGTGCTCGCCGACGCCCCAGGTGTCGGGGTCGTCCGGCGGGGCGGGCGGATAATGAAATATCCGGAAAAGCACGGTCGGCTGGGCGGTGTAGCCGGAACGGAAGTAGTCCTCGTCCAGGCCGAGGCTCAGGGCGATCCCCGACATGACGGCCTGGGCGAGCGCGGTCATCGAGCCGAGATGGTCGAGCACGGCGTCGCGGAGCTCGGGCACCTGGGCGGGGAACAGGTTCGGGCCGTGCAGCGGCAGCGGGCCCGGCGGCTCCTCGGCGCCGAAGTAGATGCCCTCCTTCAGGTCGGGCCGCCCCGAGGTCAGCTCGCCGCCGACCGGGAAGAAGCCGCGCCAGGCCTTGCCTCCCCGTTCCATGGAGATCTCGGCCTTCACCTCTTCGGGCAGGGCGAAGAAGCGCCTGCTCGCGGCGTCGAGCCGGCGCGGGAGCTCCGGCGGTACGCCGTGGCCGGAGACGTAGAAGAAGCCGCTGTCCCGGCACGCCTCGCCGATCGCCTCCGCCACGGCACGCTTGGCGGGGCCGGCGGCGGCGGTGAGGTCGGGGTCGGTGGCGAGCAGGGGCGAGACGTCGATCACCGGCAATTCGCTCACACCGTCATTTTGACATCCGCCCGCTCCCGGGTCCCAGTGACGCACAATCGAAAGCAGGGCCCGCGGTAGGAGGCCTGATGCGCTTCATTCGCCGGAAACAGGACGACGACGTCGAGCCTGGCCAGGTCACCCGCATCACGCCTGCCGTGGCGTACGACGGCGACCTCTACCACGGTCGTGGCAGGAGCACGGCAGCCCGGCGAAGGGGCGGTGGCTGCTGACCGCGGTGGCTGCTGGCCGGGGTGGCGCTCGTCTGGCTCGGCCTCATCGTCGCCGTGGCCGTCCTGCGCCGGGACGCCCTGGTCAAGCCACTGGTCGTGGACGGCCAGGACATCGGGCCGACCTCGGAGGGGGTCAGCCGGCTGCCCACCATGATCCTGCTCCTGGCCCTCCTGATCGCCACCGCCCTGATCGCCGCCGACCTGGGGCGGCGCATGCACAACCCCAACGACCAGCGGTTACGGGAGCTGCGGGCCAAGCGTGACGCCGAGGCCCGCGCCTGCGCCGCCGCCCAGGCCGCCTACCAGCGGGACGCCGGGTACGCCGAGAGCACCGCCCAATACCTCCAGGCGGTGGACCGGCGCAGGGCCGGCCGGCTGCGCCGGCTCGACAGCGGCTTCGACAGCCTGGCCACGGCGTACCTGGGTGGCGTGGTGGAGGGCCTCAAGGACCCGGAGGCGGCCGGCTGGGCCGAACGCATCGTCCTCCACCGCCGCACCCGCTCCTGGCTCCCGTACCGGTACGAGGGCTCAGCTCGACTCCCTGACCACGAGCCGGGTCGGCAGCACGACGGAGGTGGTGTGGCGGCCCTCCAGCCGCGACAGCAGCAGCCGCGCGACGGCCAGCGCCTGCTCCGCCAGCGGAACCCGCACGGTGGTCAGCCCCGGCGTGGTGGCCGAGGCGGCGTCGATGTCGTCGAAGCCCACGATCGCCAGGTCCTCGGGCACCCGGCGGCCCAGCTCCCGCGCGGCCTGCAGCGCCCCGACGGCGAGCTGGTCGGTGGCGGCGAACACGGCGTCCAGCGCCGGCTCGTCGCCGAGGAGCTGCCGGGCCGCCGCCGCGCCCGAGGCGCGGGTGAGGTCGGCGAGGGCCAGTAACGGCTGCGCGCCCGCCCGCTGCAGCGCCGCCCGGTGCCCGGCCAGGCGGTCCTGGACGGCGACCAGGTCCATCGGGCCGCAGATCATGCCGATGCGGCGGCGCCCGCTCGCGAGGAGGTGCTCGGTGGCGGCGGCCGCGCCGCCGGCGTTGTCCACGTCCACGTACGGCACCAGCGAGGCGACGGCCGGCTTGCCGAGGAGCACGATCGGCACGTCCGTACGCGAGAGCCGCTCGGCCAGCGTGTCGCCCCGGTCGGGCGGCAGCAGCACGACGCCGTCCACCAACCGGGCCTCCGCCTGCTGGACGATGCGCCGGTGGCTCTCGGCCGTGTCGGCCAGCATGAGCGTGATCTGCTTGCCGGCGCCCTCCAGCATGCTGGTGACGTACTGCACGACGGCGGCCGTCAGCGCGTCCCCCTGCCTGGGGACGGACAGGACGAGGGCGATGGCGTTGGTCCGCCGGGTGACCAGGCTGCGGGCGGCGGCGTTGGGCACGTAGCCGAGCTCCTTGACGGCCCGCATCACCGCCGTGCGGACCTCGGGGCTCACCGACGCCTCGCCGTTGACCACGCGCGAGACGGTGGCGCGGGAGACGCCGGAGCGGGCGGCCACGGTCTCCAGAGTGGGCCGCTTGGGCCTGGTCTCGGTGAGGCCGTTGCGCCGGATGACGTCGCGGTACCACAGCGCGCTGTCTTTCGGCCGCCGTTTCTGGGTGGCGAAATCGACGTGCACGAGGCCGAACTTCCGCTGGTAGCCCTCGGTCCATTCGAAGTTGTCGAGCAGGGTCCAGACGAGATATCCGCGAACGCGGGCGCCGTCCTCGACGGCCGACAGCAGGGCCCGCAGATGCTCCTCGACGAAACTGATGCGTTCGACGTCGTGAATGCCGTCGCCGGTCACCACGTCGACGAAGTCGGCGCCGTTCTCGGTGACCATCAGGTCGAGCTCCGGATATTCCGCGGAAAGGCGCCGCAGCACCAGCGAAAGGCAATTGGGCACGATCGGCCAGCCCATCGCGGTGACCGCCGTCGGAATCGTGCAGAACAGCACGCCCTCGCTTCCCGGATAGGCGGAGGCGGCGGGCTCGCTGGGCTGGGCCTGCACCACGGAAGGCGAGTAGTAATTGATGCCGAGCAGGTCGAGGGGCTGGGCGATGATGTCGAGGTCGCCGTCGCGAATGTGGTCGAGGCCGCCGTTGCGCTCGATGATGGGCAGGATCTCGGCGGGGTACGAGCCGCGCAGCATCGGCTCCAGGAACTGCCGGTTGGCCAGGGCGTCGATCCTGGCCACGGCCTCGGCGTCCTCCTCCGACAGCCGCCTGCCGAAGTCGCTGACCTGGGCGGGCGTCAGGACGGGCGAGATGTTGAGCACCGTCCCGACCCGGGCCGCCCCGCCGGAGCGCAGGGCCTGCGTGGCCAGCCCGTGCGCGAGCATCATGTGGTGGGCGCTCCTGAACGCCTCGGCGGCCGATTTCCGGCCCGGCGCGTGACTTCCGTCGCCGTATCCCAGGAAGGCCGCCACCCAGGGCTCGTTCAGCGTGAACCAGGTGTCGACCCGGTCACCGAGCCGGCCGTGCACGGCGGCGGCGTAATCCGCGAAACGGCGGGCGGTGTCGCGGGACGGCCAGCCGCCGAGCTCCTCCACCGCCTGCGGCAGATCCCAGTGATAAAGGGTCGCATAAGGCGTGATGCCGACCGCGAGAAGCGCGTCGAGCAGCCGGTCGTAAAAGTCGAGGCCGGCCTCGTTCACCTTGCCCGAGGCGTCGGGGAAAACCCGCGGCCAGCTCACCGAGAACCGGTAGGCGGCCATTCCCAGGTCTTTCATCAACCGCACGTCTTCGGGATAACGGTGGTAATGGTCGCAGGCCTCGGCGCGGTCGGCGGAAAAGACGTCCCAGATGGACGGTCCCCGGCCGCCGGCGGACGTGGCGCCCTCGATTTGAAAGGCCGAGGTAGAGACTCCCCACACGAAACCCTCGGGGAAGCTTGCGGTGCTCATTTTGGCGGAACCCTCCGATGACTGTTTGCCCGCTTAGTCTCCCGCGTGCCGCTCGTCGCGCGCCAGCCTGGCCAGGCGGTATACAGAGCGCGTGGAACTGGATCGGCTCGATCGTGACATCATCGCGGCGCTCGTCGAGGACGCCCGCGCGACCTTCGCGGACATCGGACACCAGGTGGGGCTGAGCGCGTCGGCGGTCAAGCGCCGGGTGGACCGGCTGCGCGAGACGGGGGCGATCACCGGGTTCAGCGCGAGGGTGGCGCCGCAGGCGCTCGGCTGGACGACCGAGGCGTACGTGGAGCTGTTCTGCCAGGGCAAGACCAAGCCGTCGGACATCGCGCTGGCCGTGGCGAAGTTCCCCGAGGTGGTGGGGGCGGCCACGATCACGGGCGAGGCGGACGCGCTGCTGCACATCAGGGCCACGGACGTGCGCCACGTGGAGCGGGTGATCGAGCGCATCGCGGCGCAGTCGTTCGTGGTGCGGACCAAGAGCTCCATCGTGCTCTCGCGGCTCGTGGACGCACCTCCCGGCACCTCCGTTCCGGAGCCGCGCAACGGATCGCCCGCCCAGCTCTGAAAGACGCAACAGACCCGCGCGAACACGCAATGCCAAACACTTGGCCTGCATAAACATGCATTCTTAGGCTGTCTCCGTCCCTTCGAAAAGGACATCCACCCATAAACCTCGACGGAGACCTGCATGCCCAAACACTTCCTGATGTGCCGTCCGGACTACTTCACGGTCGAGTACGCGATCAACCCGTGGATGGACCCCGAGGCCGGTGCGGACCGCGACCTGGCGGTCCGGCAGTGGGAGGGCCTGAAGGCGGCGTACGAGGAGCTCGGACACCGGGTCAGCCTGATCGACCCGATCGACGGGCTGCCCGACATGGTCTTCGCCGCCAACGGCGCGCTGGTCGTGGACGGCCTCGTCTACGGCGCCCGGTTCGCCCACGCCGAGCGCGGCCCCGAGGGCCCCGCCTACCTGCGGTGGTTCACCGAGCGCGGCTACCCGGCGCGCGAGCCGCTGCACGTCAACGAGGGCGAGGGCGACTTCCTCACGCTCGACGACGTCATCCTGGCCGGCACCGGCTTCCGCACGGACGTGGTGGCGCACCAGGAGGCACAGGAGTTCCTGGGCCGCCCGGTGATCTCCCTGACGCTGGTGGACCCGCGCTTCTACCACCTGGACACGGCGCTGTTCCCGCTCGACGGGCGCAATGTCGCGTACTACCCGGAGGCGTTCTCCGAGGGCAGCAGGAAGGTGCTGCGCAAGCTGTTCCCGGACGCCGTGATCGCGACCGCCGATGACGCCGAGGTGCTCGGTTTGAACGCCGTCAGCGACGGCAGGAACGTCGTCATCAACGCCGAGGCCTCGAACCTGCAGCTGGAGCTCAAGCGACGCGGCTACGAGGTCATCCCCGTCGACCTGTCGGAGCTGCGTAAAGCAGGTGGCGGACCCAAGTGCTGCACACTGGAGATCAGGGGGGAGAACTGACCATGACCACCAGCGCAGAGCTCATCGAGATGAGCGAGCGCCGTAGCGCGCACAACTACCATCCGCTTCCCGTCGTGATCCACGAGGCGCACGGCGCCTGGGTCACCGACGTGGAGGGCAAACGATATCTGGACTGCCTGTCCGGCTATTCCTCGCTCAACTTCGGCCACGGCCACCCGAAGATCATCGAGGCCGCCCGCGACCAGCTCGACAACCTGACCCTGACCAGCCGCGCGTTCTATCACGACCAGTTCGCGCAGTTCTGCGCCGGGCTCGGCGACCTCACGGGCAAGGACCTGATCCTGCCCATGAACACCGGCGCCGAGGCCGTCGAGACCGCCATCAAGGTGGCCCGCAAATGGGGCTACGAGGTCAAGGGCGTCGAGCCCGACCAGGCGAACATCATCGTGATGGAAGGCAACTTCCACGGCCGCACCACCACGATCGTGAGCTTCTCCACCGATCCGGAGGCACACGACAACTTCGGGCCCTACACGCCGGGCTTCCGGCTCGTGCCGTACGGCTCCACCGAGGCGATCAGGCAGGCCGTCGACCCGAACACGGTCGCGGTGCTGGTCGAGCCGATCCAGGGCGAGGCCGGGGTGCTCGTGCCGCCGGACGGGTACCTGAGCGAGATCCGGGAGCTCTGCACCGCGCAGGGGATCCTGATGATCGCCGACGAGGTGCAGTCAGGGCTGGGGCGCACCGGGCAGACGTTCGCGTGCGACTACGAAGGGGTCGTGCCCGACGTCTACGTCCTGGGCAAGGCGCTCGGCGGCGGCGTCGTACCGGTCTCGGCCATCGCCGCGAACCGCGACGTGCTCGGGGTCATCCAGCCCGGCCAGCACGGGTCCACGTTCGGCGGCAACCCGCTGGCCTGCGCGGTGGGCATCGCGGTCATCGAGCTGCTGAACACCGGCGAGTTCCAGGCCAGGGCCGCCAAGCTCGGCGAGGTGCTGCACGCCCGGCTGCGCGAGCTGATCGGCAAGGGGGTCCTGGAGGTGCGCGGGCGCGGCCTGTGGGCCGGCGTGGACATCGACCCGGAGCTCGCGACGGGGCGCGAGGTGTCGAAGGCGCTGATGGCGCGGAGCGTCCTCGCCAAGGACACCCACGGCTCCACGATCCGCCTCGCCCCGCCCATCGTGGTCTCCGAGGAGGACCTGATCTGGGCCGTCAACCAGCTCGCCGACGCGCTCTACGAGCTCAACACCGCCTGACCCGGTTTCAGAAAGCCGACCCGCCGTTCGGGGCCGGGCCTGTCGAAGGCCTGACCCGCCGTTCGCAGCCGGGCTTCGCAGGGTTTTACGGCGGAGCACGGGAGGGCCCAGCCACCGCGCGTGGCCGGGCCCTGTCCAGGGAGACGCTTCTCCGGTTCACGGGGCCGGGCGCCGTTACGGCGCCCGGTCACCCGTCTGGGTGGTCATTTGCCGGCCGGGGACGCCTTCGCGGTCGCCGGCGCCGGCTCGTCCGACGGCCCCTCGGTGACCGTCGGCGGCGCGACGGGCCCGTCCGACGGCTCCGCGCTGATCGCCGGCTCCGGCAGCGCGGGGCCGTCCGTCGCCTCCAGCGAGGCCGTCATGGTCGGCACCGGCTCCGTGACGGCCTCGTCGCTCGGCAACGCCGACGGCACGGCCGAGCTCGTCTCGCCCGGGGCGGGCTCGGCGCTGGACGGGGCGCAGGCCGCCGCCTGCCCCTTGTCCGACGGCGTCGCCTGCGGCAGCACGTCCACCACCGACGTCTTGAGCTGGGCGGTCAGCGCCAGCACGCTCCCCTTGGGAGCCCGGGCGAGCCGGTCGTCCACGACCGTCTCCCGCTCCCCCATGAACACGTGCGTGGCCGGGTCGAAGATGGCCTGCCTGAGGATCCCCTGGGGATCGACCCGCCCGAGCGCCACCCCCTTGCGTCCCGACGAGTCCTCCACCCCCTCGGCCACCTGCACGCCGGGGATCGACTTGGCCGCCTCGAAGAGCGCGTCGCGCTGCGCCTTCGGCAGGTACGTCTCCCTGACCAGGTCCGTCAGGTGGTCGAAGGCGGCCCGGTCGTTCTCGTCGCCCTTGGCCTCGACCGCCGCGGCGGGCATCTTGTAGAGGCGCGCCCGCATCCCGGCGACGTCCGCCGGCAGCGTGCTCAGGTAGGTGTAGTCGGTGCGGTTCTCGCCCAGCTGGGAGGGGCAGGCCGGCAGCACGTGCCAGTCGGAGCCCTGCCAGTCCTTGGCGTCCGCCGGCAGCTGCTCGCCCGGCCACGGCCGGGGCTCGCGGCCCTCGATCAGCAGCAGGCCGTTCGCGCTCCCGTCCACCGACTGCCAGATCTTCCTGTGGGTCCGGTAGAGGTGGCGGGTGGTCTCGCCGCTCTGTCCGGCCGACATCGACCTGTACATGGTGTCGGACTCGATCAGGATGAACTGGCCGGTGCGGGGAGCCAGTTCGCCGGACGACGACACGGCGGCCGACTGGGTCACCCCCGTGGCGGGGCCGGTGCTCCCGTGGCCCTGGTTCGTCAGGGCCACGGCCACCCCGCCGACCAGCGCGACCGTGACCCCGAACGCGGCCGCGGCCTGCCAGCCGAATCCGGGCAGGCGAAAGCGGCCCCCGCCACGCGCCTCCGCCAGCAGCCGTTCCCGCGCCGTGGCCCTCGCCTCGGTGCCGTACGGCGGCACGGCGGGCCGGCCGTCGGCGAACATGCGGATCTCGTCCTCATCCATGCTGGGGCTCCTCTGCTGCGAAGGGATCGGTGCCGCCGAGAGCCCTGCGTACCTTGACGCGGAGCCTGTGGAGCCTGGACCTGACGGTGCCGACGGGCACGCCGAGCGCGAGCGCCGCGTCCTCGTATGTCAGGTCCGCCCACGCCACGAGCAGCAGCAGGTCGCGCTCGCCCGCGCTGAGCCGGGTGAGCGCCCTGGCCAGTTTGGGCTGGAGCTGCTCGGCGGTCACCCGATCCGCGCTGCGGTCGTCGAAGGTGCCGGGGCGCTCCACGTTCACCTTGGCCATGGCGGCGGTGCGCCGCCGTTCGGCCCTGCGGTGCTGGGCGACGACATTGGTCGCGATGCCGTACAACCATGGCCTGGCATCGGGCCACGAGCGGTCGTAACGCGCCCGCCGGCGGAACGCGACGAGGAACACCTCCCCCGTCACGTCGTCGGCCAGCTCGGTCCCGAGGCGCCGGGCCGCGTACCTGTGGATCTCGTCGGCGTGCCGGTCGAACAGCGCCGCGAAGCTCTCCGGGTCGGCCAGCGAATGCCCGATCAGCGTCGAGTCATCCAGCGTCTCAGGCACATCCTGAACACCCACCACTCTGCCGGTCCTCTCTCATGCGGTCACCCTGTTGTTGGCCGCACGCCGGAGGGCGGTTCCACTTTTCTTGCGGCTAGGGGAGGCGCCACACCTCCATCCCTTCCGGAGCCGGCTCCGGGGTGAAGCCCGCGCTCTCCAGCTCCGCGACCAGCCGTTCCCGGGCGGGCCAGTGGTTCGTGAGGACCACCTCGTCCTCGCTGATGGCCACGCCGTGCTGCCTGATCCGGTAGACGAAGCGCGTGGTGACGCTCTCCCCCTCGGCCTCCAGCACCTGCCCGGCCACCTCGTACGCGTGCCTGCCGACCTGGTACGACCCCATGACCTCCAGATCGCCCGGCACCGGCGCGGACCGCTCCCGCCAGTTGAACACCAGCCGCCCGCCCGGCTCCAGCTGCCTGGCCAGCACCTGCCACAGCGTGGCCCGCTCCTCCGCGTCGAAGCTCTGCAGGACGGAGATCATCACGACCGCCTCGACCGGTTCGTCCACCTCCACGTCGAGCGCCGCATAAGGCAGCACGGTCACCCGCCGCAGCGTCGCGGGGTCGGACGCCAGGCGGGAGACCAGGACCGAGCGCATGCCCAGCGACGGCTCCAGCGCGTAGATCTCGGCCGGCGTCTCCCTGGCGATCAGCTCGGTGATCAGGCCGGTGCCCGCGCCGATCTCGAGCACGCTCCGCCGCACCCCCTTCAGCAGCAGGGGAAGCAGCTCCCGCACCATCGGGACATGCCCGTCCTCGTGCCAGAGGTCGTAGAACGGCACGGCGGCGGCGTAATCATCCTTGTGCATGCGCTTCAGCGTAGGCGGACGGAGTCGATCGGCCTGACCGCATCGCCGACGGACTCGTACCAGGTGACCTCGTCGGGCAGGGTCAGCGTGGCCACCGCGTTCTGGAACCAGGGCCCCTTCGTCACCCGCCATCTGAACGGCGGCTTCGGGATGCCCGCCAGCCGCGCCAGCAGGCCGCCGACCAGCGTGGCGATGGAGAACTGGGTGAACACGTTGGCCCAGCGGAGCAGGCGGCCGAGCGGGTTGCGGATCGGCGAGCAGACGATCTGGTAGATCTGCCCGGCACCGGCCTTGGCCAGGTAGGAGTAGTGGACGTCGCCCGAGAGGATCAGCACGGGCCTGCCGGCCTTCACCAGCAGCCGGGACAGGTCCTCGAACGAGCGCCGGAACGCCGCCCAGTGCTCCAGGTCGATGCGCTGCCGGAACTTCTCCGACCACCGCCGGGCCAGCCCGCCCCACTTGCCGTCGCACAGGGCCTCGTTCCAGTTCTGCACGCCGTGGACGCCCTCGGGAAGGAGGAACGGGATCGACGAGCCGATGATCAGCCGCTCGGCCGGGGCGGCGACCTGCTCCTCCAGCCAGGCCCACTCCCCCGGGTCGAGCATGCGGCGGTCGCCGGGCGTGAGCTGCCTGGCGCATCTGGTGTCCACCATGATCAGGCGGGCGTTGCCGAGGTCGCGGGCGTAGCTCCAGCGGTTGCTGCTCGGCTCGGCGTCGGCCTTCTCCGCGAACGAGTCCAGGGCCGCGCCGCCGTCGCCGTCCATCAGCTTGCGCAGCAGCGGGTCCTCCGCGCGCTCGGCCGGCGAGAGGTTGCCGAGGTGCTGATAGATCCAGTACGCCCCCAGCCCCGCGACGACGCGGCGCGGCCACCACGGCACGGCGGCCATCTGCTCGCGCCAGGGCTGCGAGGTGTTCCAGTCGTCACGCAGGTCGTGGTCGTCGAAGATCATCGCGGACGGGACGGTGGACAGCAGCCAGCGGATCTCCTCGTCGGTCCAGGCCAGGCGGTAGAGCTCGGCGTACTCCTCGAAGTCGGCGATCTCCCCCTGCGGCTCCGTGCTCCTGCGGGAGCGGATGTATTCGAGCATCGCGGGCGAGGGGTTGTCGGCGTAGACCTGGTCGCCGAGGAGCACCAGCAGGTCCGGCCACTCCTCGTCGTCCGCGGTGGGGAGGTGCTCGCCATAGGCGCGCAGGACGTCGTCGCCGTGGGTGAGGACGTACGTGGCGTCATGCGGGACGCTGGTGCGGCACGAGCCGAACGCCAGCTTGCGCAGCCCATCGGCGGGCAGCAGCCGGATCCGGCTCGGCGGGCGACCCGCCAGAGGCCATACCTGCTCCCCGTCGAGCCTCACCGAATACGACCCGATATCCTGGGAGAGTTCAACGAGATCCACGATCGCGTAGTGGTGACCGTGCACGGTGAAGGTAGGCGACCGGTAAGACCTGCCGTCCGCCTCGATGGTGACCGTGCAGGGTTCGGCGGTCTCCACCCAGATCGAGGCGCTGACGGAGTCCACGTATCGCAACATCGGCCCCATCACGAGTGCGGGCATCTCACTCCCCGAGATATTCACGATTCAGCACACTGACCGGACGCAAGCCTGCCAGAGTGGCACGGCCACAGCACCTCGGGATTTCATCGACCGCTAGGCAAGGTCAAACCCTCCGCCTTAGGATGATCGAGACAAGCACGCCCAAAGTGGGAGGCAAAGGCGCTTCTCTCTTAAAAAGGGCGTCATAGCAGGAGGATTCTCTTCCATGAGCATCATGGTGCCGTCAAAGACGCCGGCCCTGATCACCCCGGGCCGTCAGGCCCTCGACTCCGCACTCCACCAACTCGACCAGGCCGCCGAGCAGCTCGGACTCGACGACGGGCTCCGCACGATGCTGGCCACGCCCCGGCGGTCGCTGACCGTCTCGGTCCCGGTCCGGCGTGAGAACGGCCGCCTGGACGTCGTGCAGGGCTTCCGCGTCCAGCACAACGTCTCGCGAGGACCCGCCAAGGGCGGGCTCCGTTTTCATCCGGACACCGACATCCACGAGGTCACCGCGCTCGCGATGTGGATGACGTGGAAGTGCGCACTGGTCGGCATCCCGTACGGCGGCGCCAAGGGCGGCGTGGCCGTGGATCCGTCCACACTCACCGAGCGCGAGCGGGAGCGCATGACCCGCCGCTACGTCAACGAGGTCATGCCGCTGATCGGCCCTGAGCAGGACATCCCGGCTCCGGACGTCGGCACCGACGCGCAGACCATGGCCTGGATCATGGACACCTACAGCGTCCACACCGGCTTCCCGGTGCCCGGCGTCGTCACCGGCAAGCCGAAGACGCTGGGCGGCTCGCACGGACGCATGTCCGCCACCTCGCGCGGCGTGCAGATCGCGGCGCTGGCCGCGCTCGGCCGCTCGCCCGCCGGCAGCACGGTCGCCGTGCAGGGCTTCGGCAAGGTGGGCGGGCCGGCCGCGCAGTTCCTGGCCGACGCGGGTTGCAAGGTGGTGGCCGTCTCCGACGCCACGGGAGCCGTGTACGCACGCGGCGGCCTCGACATCCCCGCCCTGGTCGCGTACGCGGCCGAGGCCGGGGGCGTGCGCGGCTTCCGCGAGGCCGACGCGCTGACCCATGACGAGCTGCTGGAGCTGGACGTGGACATCCTCGTCCCGGCGGCCCTCGAAGGCGCGATCACCGAGGCCAACGCGCCCCGGATCCGCGCCCGGCTGATCGTGGAGGGCGCCAACGGCCCCACCACGCCCGAGGCCGACGAGATCCTGACGGCCAACGGCACCACGGTGGTGCCCGACATCCTCGCCAACGCGGGCGGGGTGATCGTGTCCTACCTCGAGTGGGTGCAGAACCTGCAGGCCTACTCGTGGAGCGCCGAGGAGGTCGAGCGCAAGCTGCGCGAGCTCATGCTGGAGGCCTTCGCCGAGGTGAAGTCGGTGGCGGCCGAACGCGGCCTGACGCTCCGGCAGGCGGCACACGTCATCGGCGTGGGCCGCGTCGTCGAGGCCCACCAGCTCCGCGGCCTCTACCCGTAACCACACCTCAGTCCCACCGACTGAACCGAGGGTGGGCGCGCCACCACCGCGCCCACCCTCCCTGCGCAAGGAACCCACCGCCACCGCCCGTGGGACCCCAAGCCATCACCGGTCCTCTCCCTCGAAGGACGCGAGCCCACGTCGGCGCGGCACCCTCCGCATCCGCCTACTGGTGCTCGTAGAGGCGGTAGGTGGCCAGGACGTTGAGCCGGTGGAGGTCCCGGCAGAGCGCGAGCATCCCCTGCTCGGCCAGTTCCCGCGGCACCGGATAACGGGCCAGGGCCGCCGCCAGGCCGGGATCGAGCGCCTCCGCCCACGGATCGACGCAGGCCGCGTACGTCTCCTCCAGGCTGCGCCCCGCCCGCACACTGGCCAGCACCTCATCGTGCAGCCGCTCCAGATAGCCGATGAGCGCGTCCACCGCCGCCGGCCCGTCGCCCATCGGCCCGTGGCCCGGGACGATCGTCTCCAGCTCGGGCAGAGCCTCGCGCATCCTGCGCAACGACCCCAGGTACGGCTCAGGACCACCCTGGAGCAGCATGTGGGCCGTACCCGCGTGACAGACGAAGTTGCCGGTCCACGCGGTGCGGGTGTCGGGCACGTACACGACGGTGTCGCCCGGGCCGTTGCCGGGGCCGAAGTGGTGCAGCTGGACCACGCGCCCGCCGAGGTCGATCTCCGCGTACGCGTCGAACACGAGGTCGGGCCGGCGCCACGTGGTGACCGCGTCGAGCAGGGCGTCGTCGCCGTACATGTTCGCCGACCTGGTCTGCTTCTCGTACGCGAGGTCGGACATGTTGTCGCGGTTCGCCCGGGACGAGACGACGACGACCTCGTCGGGGAACGCGGCGTTGCCGAAGCTGTGATCGCCGTGGTACGTGGTGTTGACCAGGTAGCGGAGGGGCCGGTCGGTCAGGTCGGCGGCGATCACCTGGATTTTTGCCGAAATTTCGGGTGTGATCCCGGCGTCGACGACCAGCGCCGCGTCCCGCCCGGCCACCACCCCGTTGTTGTCCTTCGGCGGGAGGCTCGCCATCAACGCGTACACACCCTCGGTGAACGCGTGCGGCGCCAGCTCCAGGCCCACCGGCGACAGGTTCGGCCCGCCGTAACCGGCCGGCCGCTCGGCGATCTCACGCTCGGGAATCCGCGAAGTGAACATTTCCGCTCCCATCTCTCTCCGTGTCTCTAAACTAATCGAACGAGCGATTATTTATCAAGGTGATTGGATGTCCTCGTGAGCAGCATCACCAGCGGCCGCCGTCCGGGCCGTCCTTCCAAGGCCGAGGCAGGCGACACCAAGGCCGCACTCCTGGACGCCGCACTGCGCCTGTTCGCGCAGAAGGGGTACGCGGGGACCTCGATCAGGGCCATCGCCAGAGAGGTGGGGTTGAGCGAGAGCGTCCTTTACGCGCACTTCGCCAGCAAGCAGGCGATCTACGACGCGGCCATGTCCCTGGCCGGCCCGCAGGCGGCCGACGTGGCGCTCGACCAGGCCCCGGACGAGCCGGCGGCCTTCGTCGAGTCGTTCGCGGCCCGGCTGCTGGCCGCGTGGGACACCCCGCAGTCCAGGCAGGTCATGAGCCTGGTCTCACGTGACGGCCTGATCCACGACGACACCCTCTCCGTGGGCATCGAGAACGTACTGGGCCATCTCGCCGAGGTGTTCGCGCGGTGGCAGTCGGAGGGGCGCATCCGTACGGACCTGGGCACTCCCGACGACCTCGCCTACGCCCTGCTGGCCCCGATCGCCCATGCCCGGCTGCTGTGGCTGCACGGGAACGCCACGGAGGCCCAGCGCGAGCGCGCCCGCGACCGCATCAAGGCCCACGCCGCCCTGTTCGCGAAAACGCTCACACGCTGAACCCACCACGACAACGGCGGCGGCGACCCACCGCACCCGCCCTCTCCAAGGACCCCGGTGGGACCGGGCGTCAGACGCGGAGCTCCGCGTAGTCGAGGGCCTCCATCAGCCTCTCCAGGTCACGCATGAGCTGCTCCGTGCGCTCCCGCCCGAACGCCCCCGCGATCAGCCCGTGATGCTCGGCCACCGCCCCGTCCACCCGCGCGAGCAGCTCCGCCCCCCGGTCCGAGACGAACACCGCCACCCGCCGCCGGTCACCCTTGGACGGTCCCCGATAGACCAGCGCCCGGTCGATCAGCCGGTCGATCGCCTTGGTCAGCGTCGGGTGCGGCATCAGCACCGCCTCCGCCAGCTCGCCCATCGAGTCGCCGTGCCCGTCGGCCAGCGCCCGCATGATGCGCCACTGCTCGACCGTGACGTCCTCGCCGGCCAGCACCGCGGCCAGCCCGCGATTGACGCTGCGCTCCGCGCGGCTCAGCAGGTAGGCGAGTGAGGACCCGAGCCCAGAGGTGGTCATGGAGAAAGGTCCTTTCATCGGAGAGCTAGAACGGAGGATACTCGTCGGCGTGGCGGCGACCGTCGATCCGTTGGAAGCGCGGCTCATACCGTCGGAGTCGATCAGGATCGGCCTGGTCGTGCCCGTGTCAGGGGTGCTCGGCCTGATGGGCCCGTGCGCGATCAACTGCGCGGTGCTGGCCGCCGAGGAGGTCAACGCCGGCGGCGGCGTGCTGGGCAGGCCGGTCGAGCTGGTGCTCATCGACGGCGGCCGACCCGCGCGCCAGGTGGCGGCCGAGGTGGCCGGGCTGGTCGGCTCGGAGACGGTGCAGGCCGTCGCGGGCGCCCACGCGAGCGACGTGCGGGTGGAGGTCGTGGCCGCGATCGCCGGGCGGGTGCCATTCGTGTACGCGCCGCCGTACGAGGGCGGCGGCCACGCGCCGGGCGTCTACTTCCTCGGCGAGACCCCGGGCAGGCAGCTCGCGCCGGGCATCGAGTGGCTGGCCGGCGCGCGCAAGGCGCGCCGCTGGTATCTGCTGGGCAACGACTACGTCTGGCCGCGCCTGGTGCACGCCAGCGCCCGCGAGCGGCTGCGCGCCCGGGGCGCGAGCGTGGTGGGCGAGAGCTTCGTCCCGTACGGCGAGGCCGTCAGCCGGCTCGACCGGGTGGCGGACGCGCGGCCCGACGCCATCCTGCTGACGCTGATCGGCAGCGACCTCATGGCGTTCAACCGGGCGTACGCGGCCGCCGGGCTCGGCGCGGCCCGGCTGTGCGGGGCGCTGGAGGAGCACGGCCTGCTGGGCGTCGGCGGGGACGTCACCGGCGAGCTGTACGCGTCCATGGGCTACTTCCGCGACCTGTCCACCGACGCCGGTCTCGACTTCGCCGAGCGGTACGCGGCCAGGTTCGGCGAGGACGCCCCCATGCTCAACGCCCACGGCCACGGCTGCTACGAGGCCGTGGCGATGCTGGCCGCGCTGGCGGCGCGGGCGGGGTCGCTGGCCGTGCCCGCGCTCGACGCGGTCGCCGACGGCACCGAGATCACCAGCGCCCGGGGCACGCTCACGCTGCTCGACCGCCAGGTACGCCATCCCGTGCACCTGGGCAGGGCGGACGGCCTGGGATTCTTTCTAGAGAAACCTTTTCAGTAGAAAGCTTTGGCTCTAGGGTGCGAATCGCCCCCCACGCAGCTAGGAGCCGTACATGAGCACAGTCGAGCAGTTCGGCTACCGCCAGGAACTCCAGCGTTCCTTAGGCTTCGCCGACCTGATGATCTATGGCTTGATCTTCATGGTGCCGATCGCCCCGTTCGGCATCTTCGGCCACGTCTTCGCCGTCTCCCACGGGATGGTGGCGCTCGCCTATGTCATCGGCCTGGTGGCGATGGCGTTCACGGCACTGTCGTACGCGCAGATGGCCCGCGCCTTCCCCATGGCCGGCTCGGTCTACACGTACGCGGGCCGGGGAATCGCCGCCCCCGTCGGGTTCATCGCCGGATGGGCGATCCTGCTCGACTACGTGCTCGTGCCCTCGCTGCTCTATCTGGTCGCCGGCGTGGCCATGAACTCGTTCGTGCCCGCGGTGCCCGTCTGGCTGTGGCTGGTGGCGTTCATCGTGCTCAACACGGTCGTGAACTACCTCGGCATCCAGATGACCGCCAGGATCACCCGGATCATGCTGGTGGCCGAGCTCGCGGTGCTGGCGATCTTCCTGGTGGTCGGCGGTATCGCGCTGGCCCAGGGCAAGGCGCAGACCGGCGCGTTGACGCCGTTCTTCGACTCCGCCGGATTCAGCTGGAGCGTGGTCCTGGCCGCCGCGTCGGTGGCCGTGCTGTCGTTCCTCGGCTTCGACGGCATCTCCACGCTGGCGGAGGAGAACCGCGAGGACGCCCGCCGGCTCGGCCGCTCCATGGTGGCCGCGCTGGGGCTGGCCGCGGTGCTGTTCGTGGCGCAGACCTGGGTCGCCGCGCTGCTCACCCCCGGCCGCGACGCTCTGATCGCGAACGACGACCCGGCGGGCAGCGCGTTCTACACCACCGCGGAGTTCGCCGGCGGGCACTGGCTGTCGGTGCTGACGGCCGTGGCCACCGCCGTCGCGTGGGGGTTCGCCAACTCGCTGGTCGCGCAGGCGGCCACCTCGCGCCTGCTGTTCGCGATGGGCCGCGACCGCCAGCTCCCCTCGTTCCTCGCGAAGGTGGACCCCAAGCACAAGGTGCCGGTCAACGCGACCCTCGTGGTGGCCGCGCTCTCCCTGATCATCGGCGTCTACATGAGCACGCGGCCGACCGGCATCGGCGAGCTGAGCTCCCTGGTCAACTTCGGCGCCATGGCCGCGTTCCTGCTGCTGCACGTCTCCGTCGTCGTCCACTACGTCATCAGGCAGCGCAGCCGCAACTGGCTCGCGCACCTGGTCGTGCCCGTGGTCGGCATCGTCGTCCTGGTGGCCGTCGTCTTCAACCAGAGCGTCTACGCACAGTGGGCCGGCGGCATCTGGCTGGCCGTCGGCCTCGTCGTCCTCGGCATCTCGTACGCCCGCGGCCGCCGGCCCGTACTCCCCTCGGAGGTCCAATGAACGTCGTCTCCTACCGTCCCTCCCCGGAGGACCTGAGCTACACCTTCGGGGGCCGCTCGGCCGTCGGCAAGGTACGGCCGGGCACGATCCTGGAGCTGTACACCGAGGACTGCTTCGGCGGCCGTGTGCGGACCGTGGACGACCTGCCGTCGCGGGTGTGCGAGTTCCCCTACCTGAACCCGGTGACGGGCCCCTTCCACGTCGAGGGCGCCGAGCCCGGCGACACGCTGGCCCTGCACTTCGTGAAGATCACACCGGCCAGGGACTGGGCGGTGTCGACGACGTTCCCCCACTTCGGCGCGCTGACCGGCACCCACACCACGGCCATGCTGCAGCCGCCGCTGGAGGAGCGGGTCTGGCGGTACGACATCGACCTCGACCGGGGCGTGGCCGTCTACCACGCCCGCAACAGCGACTTCAGCGTGGCGCTGCCGCTCGACCCGATGCACGGCACGGTCGGCGTGGCCCCCGCCGCGAACGAGGCGCGCATGACGATCACCCCGGACGCGCACGGCGGCAACATGGACACCCCGGAGCTGCGCGCGGGCGTCACCGTCTACCTGGGCGTCAACGTCGAGGGCGGGATGTTCTCGATCGGCGACGGCCACGGGTTGCAGGGGCACGGTGAGGTCTGCGGCACCGCCGTGGAGTCGGCCATGAACACCGTGGTCGCGGTCGAGCTGGTCAAGGGGGTGGCGACGCCGTGGCCGCGGCTGGAGGACGACCTGCACCTGATGTCCACGGGTTCGGCCAGACCGCTGGAGGACGCGTACCGGATCAGCCAGCACGACCTGGTCACCTGGACGTCGGAGCTGACCGGGCTGGACACGCTGGACGCCTACCAGCTCGTCAGCCAGGCCGGGCAGGCGCCGGTCGGCAACGTGTGCGACACCAACTACACGATGGTCGCGAAACTGCCCAAGGAGTATCTGGGCCGCCCGGCCGCCTACGAGTCGGCGCACGCCCGGCTGCGCGCGCTGGGCTCTCAGTACACAAGTTGAGGTAAAGATTGATGTTGCAGGTCAGAGCACTGATCATCGTCACCTTAAGGTGGGAGTGTGCTCAGGTTGGTGCTGTCTCTGGTCCTGCTCGACCCCACCGCCGTCGCCGAGGTGTCGCAACGTAACGTCCCCGTACCCCGCGTCCTGACCCCTGACGGCGACCGCCTGGGCTATGCGCCGGTCCCGCGCCCCTACACGGGGGCGCGGCGTCTCACGGGCGTCCTGCTCGGCCGCGACCCCGTGACGCGGACGAACGTGCTGTGCGGGGGCACGGTGATCGGCTCGCGCAGTCGCAGCCTGGTGGTCACCGCCGCGCACTGCCTCTACCAGAACGGCCGCTCGCTCCAGCAGGTGACCTTCCTGCCCGGCTACGACCTGGGGCAGCCGAAGCTGGGGGTCTGGCAGGCCGTGCGCGTGTGGGTGCCCGACAGGTGGCGCACCGAGCCGTACTCGGCGAATCTGCTGCCGTACGACGTCGGCCTGGTCGGTGTGGCGCGCCGCGAGCGCCCGCTGGAGGCCGTCACCGGCAAGGGCGTGCGGCCGATGCCCACCACCAGGGGCACGAAGCTGCGCGGGCTCGAACTGCTCGGCTATCCGGCGGGCAAGGGCTATCCGGGCACGAAGATGTACCGGTGCGTGGGCGACGCGAGCGAGGGCCTCTCCGAGGGGCCCGGGCTGATGATCACGCGCAACTGCCACGCCGCCGCCGGCGGGAGCGGCGGTCCCGCCCTGTACGGCGACGCGCTGGCCGGCGTCGTGTCGTCGTCCAGCCCGATGAGCGACACCCAGGGGTACACCGTGCTGACCAGGCTGGGCGAGTCCGTGTTCGGGCGGATGCTCGCCAAGGCCGACAAGGAGATGCTCAAGCTGCCCGGCTGACGATCTCCTCGCAGAGCGCGTGGGTGGCCAGGGCGTCGTCGGCGGCGATCCGGCGGCCCTCGCGCACGGCGGCGAGGAAGTCGAGGCAGATCTGCTCGATGCCGCGCTGCCTGGCCACCGGCACCCAGTCGGGGCGACGGGCGAGCGTCTCGCCGCCCCGGTAGTCGACGACGTCGCCGAGGTTGGCCACGCGGCGCTTGGCGCCGTCGCCCATGGCCTCGCAGGTCTCCTCGCTCGCCCCGCTCGTCCGGTTCATGACGCCGATGGCGGTGAAGCCGTCGCCGGTCAGCTCCAGGACGACGTGCTCGAGGAGGCCGTCCTTGACGCGGGTCCGGCTCCTGGTGCCGGTCACCGGGCCGGGGGCGAGGAACCTGAGGGTGTCCACCACGTGGATGAAGTCGTCGAAGATCACCCGGCGCGGCTCGTCGGGCTGGTTGTCGCGGTTCTTCTCCATGAGGACGAGGTGCCGGGGATGGGCGGCGAGCCCGGCGTATCCGGGCGCGTACCGGCGGTTGAAGCCGACCATCAGTGACCTCCCCTCGGTCTCCGCGAGCCGTACGAGCCGCTCGGAGTCCTGGAGCGTGTAGGCGATTGGCTTGTCGACGTAGACGTGGATCCCGGCTTTGAGCAGGGGCTCCACGATCTGCGGGTGCGCCTCGGTGGCCGCGTGGACGAACGCCGCGTCGGCCCCCGCCTTGATCACCTCGTCCACGCTCGTGGACCGCCCGGCGATCCGGTAGGTGTCGCCGAGCCGGTCCAGGCGGGCCTGGTTGCGCGTGCAGAGGTGCAGGTCGAGGGAGGGCTGGGCGGCGAGCACGGGAAGGTACGCCTTCTCCGCGATGTCACCCAGGCCGATCACGGCTATCTTCACGCCTCGAGCGTAGCCTTGAGGCTCACTTCGATCGGCGTAGGCTCGACACCGAACGTGGTCTGGAAGGCCGAGGAGTCGAGCACGAACGGCTGCGTGAACTGGTACCTGACGTGGCCGAGCTCCCCGATCATGGGCGAGAACAGGCCGGCCACCCTGACCAGCGGCCACGGGAGCTGCGCGAACTTCGGCGCGGGCCGCCCGAGCAGCGCGGCCATCCGCTCCCCCATCTCGCGGAAGCTCAGCGGGTCGCCGGTGGGCACGTGCCACGGCCGGCCCCAGGCCCGCTCGTCGCCGCCGGCCACGATCAGCGCGTCCGCCACGTCGGGCAGGTAGGTCCAGCTGTGCGGCATGTCCGGGGGGTAGACCAGCTGGATGGTCTTGCCCGCCCTGAGCGGCACGAGGAACCGGCCGCCCAGGTAGGACTGGTCGCTGGCGCCCGGGCCGAAGAAGTCGGAGCCGCGCACCTCGGTCGTCCTGATCCGGCCCGCCTCGTGCGCGGCCAGCGCGTCCCGCCACATCTTCGCCCGCACCCGGAACTTGGGGTTGTCGGAGGCGAGCGGCAGGTCCTCGGTCATGGGGCCGTTCACGGGCCCGTACGGGTAGAGGTTGCCGAGCATCACGTACACGGCGCCGCTCGCCTCGGCGGCGGCCAGGAACGACTCGGCCATCGGCGGCCAGTCGGTGAGCCAGCGGTGGTACTTGGGGTTGACGCAGTTGTAGAGGATGTCGGCACCCTTGGTCGCCTCGATCAGCCCGGCCTTGTCGGAGATGTCGGCGGCCACCTTGACGGCCCCCTCGGGACCGCTGCCCGAGCGGGTCACGACGGAGACCTCGTGTCCCTGTGCGAGCAGCTTGTTCGCCACATGCGTGCCGACCTGGCCGGAGCCCACGACGACGTGCTTACCCATGATCAGACCTGCTTCCAGATGATGCGGAGAACCGCGTTGACGACGAACACAGCGAAGAAGACGACGGCGGGGGTCACCAGGCCGGAGGCGTAGAGCGCGACGGCGCCGCCGCCGAACCAGAGGATCTCCAGCGCGGCGCGGGCCAGACCGGTGAGGGGGAACGTGGCGTTGGCGCCCCCGCCGGCCCCGAACAGCGCCCACGCGGCGATGAACAGCGCCGGCGCGCCCACCCCGGCCAGCAGCCGGATCCACCAGGCGGCGCTCAGGGTGAAACCCCAGTATCCCACGGAGGCCAGCACGCCGAGCTCCAGGAAGAACATCAGGGCGGCGTTGGCGCCTTTGGCTATGCCGAGCATTTCGGTCCTCCGTGAACTGCCATTCGCTTACGAGAGCAATGCTCTCTCAAAAGAGCAGGGATCGTCAAGAGCAGTGCTCTCGTTTTTTTGCACCGCTCTGATAGCCTGCATCCATGACAGCCAGCCGTACCGCCAGAGAACGCGTCAGGGCCGAGCTCACCAGGGAGATCACCGACATCGCGCGTCGCCAGCTCGCGACCGACGGCGCCGGCGGCCTGTCGCTGCGGGCGGTCGCCCGGGAGATGGGCATGGTCTCCTCGGCCATCTACCGCTATTTCCCGAGCCGCGACGACCTGCTGACCGCGTTGATCATCGACGGCTACAACGCGCTCGGCGAGAGCGTGGAGCGCGCCGACGCCGAGTGCCGGCAGGACGACTACCTGCGCCGGTGGATGACGGCCTGCCACGCCGTACGCGACTGGGCGCTGGCGCACCCGCACGAGTACGCACTGCTCTACGGCTCCCCTGTGCCCGGCTACCAGGCTCCGCAGGACACGGTCCCGGCCCGGATCCGCGACGTCACCGTACTGGGCCGGATCGTCTCCGACGCCTGGACCGCGGGCGCGGTCCAGACCCTTCCCGGCGAGGCCCCGCGCGAGCTGGCGCCGGAGGCGGAGGCGATCCGCGGGCTCATGCCCGGCGTGCCCGACGAGGTGCTCTGGCGCGGCCTGTCCTCGTGGACCACGCTGTACGGATGGGTCAACTTCGAGGTGTTCGGCCAGTTCAACAACACGATCGAGAACAGGCGCGCGGCGTTCGAGCACTCGATGCGGCTGGCGGCTTCGGCGATCGGGCTTGCTCAGTAAGACTTACTAAGTTTTACTGAATATATGGCACGGAGACCAAAGGAGCTCGGCCGCTTCACGGATGTGGCGCTGCTGGTGCTCATCAGCCTGGCCGAGGGGCAGAAACACGGCTATCGCATGATCAACGACATCGAGGAGTTCTCGGGGACTTCGCTGGAGCCCGGCACGCTCTACGGGGCGCTGATGCGGCTGGAGGAGCGCGGCTGGATCGAGCCGGTCGAGTCGGCCGAGCGGCGCAAGCCGTACCGGATCACCGAGAGCGGGCGCTCGGCGCTCGGCGAGCAGCTCGCCACCCTGCGCCGCATCGAGCAGGCAGGCGCCAGGCGCGCGGGAGCGGCTTGGGGGCTCGCATGATGCGCGCGGTGGCGTCGGCGGTGCTCAGCCTCTACCCGAAGGCGTGGCGGGAGCGTTACGGCGAGGAGGTCGCCGACCTGATCGCGTCGCGACCGGCCCGCGTGCGCACGGTGCTCGACCTGGTCTCGGGCGCCGCCGACGCGTGGCTGCATCACCGGCGCGTTCCGGGGGCCCGGACCTTGACCGTTCCGCTCGCGGCGGTCCTGACCTGCATGGGGGCGGCGCTCCTGCTCATGTGGAACCCGGGCCTGCGCGACGCGACCGACGTGGCCAGCCTGCGTGGCGTGTGGGCCGAGGCCGGGCCGATCGCCAGGAACGTGCAGGGCATGGCGCAGAGTCTGTTCGGCATGGCGGGCGTCATATCCGTGCTCTCGGTGGCGCCGCTGCTCAACACCTGTCTCGCCGCGATGCGCGGTTCCGTGCACGGGCCGCTCACGCGGATGACCGCGCGACGGGTTGTCATGACGGCCTGGTTGCTCGTGGTCCCCGTCGGGCTGGTCGGTCTGACCTTCGTGAGCCTCGCCTTCCTGCACGCCGGCTATCCCGTCGGGCCGCTGGGCGAAGCGATGGCAGGGGGCTTCTACGTGCCGCTCATCATGGCGCTGGTCCTGCCGCTGCCCATGACGGCGGCGGGCGCGCCATCGCTGGGTTCCGACGTGCGCGGCACCGGCCAGATCCTCGCGTCGGCGGCCCTCTGCAACGCGCTCGCCTGGGGCGCCGTCGCGACCCTGCTGACGCTGGGCCTGGAGAAGGCGTCCTGGTCGTTCGTGGCGATGGTGGCGACGGGCGCGCTGGTGAGCGTGTGGATGACCATAGTGGTGACGAGGAGCGCGATCAGGCGTGGCAGGACCGTGATGGGCCAGCTCAGCCCCGCGTGAACAGCGGCACCAGCACCTCGTCCACGATCGCGACGACGAGCTCGTCGGGGACGGGCGAGCCCTCGAAGAGGAAGTGGTGGCGCAGCAGCGCGTGACCGGCGTCGAGGCGGCGGGGGGTGACGGCCTCGGGGGCGACCTCGCCGCGCTCGACCGCCCGGCCGACGACCTCCGTCATCAGCCTCCTGGAGGTGCTCTGGGAGTCCTTGCGCAGGGCACGCAGCGGGGACCCGCTGCTCAGCGCCTCACCGAGCAGCCCGCGCATGGCCTCGCCCGCCGGGCCCGCCAGCGCCTTCGACGTCATCCCGAGCATGGCCACCAGGTCGTCGCGCAGGTTGCCGGTGTCGGGCGCGGCCCCGGGGGTGGGCAGCGAGTTGTAGACCGCGTCCATCACCAGCTCGATGCGGGTGGGCCAGCGCCGGTAGAGCGACGCCTTGCTGGCCTTGGCCCGCTCGGCGACGCGCTCCATGGTCAGCCCGGCGTAGCCGGCCTCGGCCAGCTCGTCGAGCGTCGCCTGGAAGATCGCGGCGTTCAGCGTCTCGCCCCGGCGTCGCGGCAGCTTGCGGTGGTCGGTCACCATGGCATCTTAGAGAGCGCGGGTGACGCGACCGGTGTCGCCGTTCACGGTCACCGGCTGGCCGTCCGCCAGCACGGAGGTGGCCCTGCCGGTGCCCATGACGGCCGGGATCCCGTACTCCCTGGCCACGATCGCGGCGTGCGAGGCCGCGCCGCCGGCGTCCACGACCACGGCCGACGCCAGCTGGAACAGGGGCGTCCACGACGGGTTCGTGTACGGGCAGACGAGCACGTCGCCGCTCTCCAGCCTGGCGAACTCGGCCGGCTCCCTGATCACCTTCACCGGCCCGGTCGTCACCCCTCCGCTGGCCGGGGAGCCGGTGACCAGCGCGTCCCCCGTCTCGCGGACCGGGAAGACGGCCGCGGGGTCGATCAGCCGCACGCCCGACAGCTCCTCCCGCTTGGCCGCCCGCGCCCGGGCCGCCTCGCGCAGCCGTTCCCGGTCGGCGCCGGCCATGGCGGTGGCGTCGCGGATGGCCTCCAGCTCCGGCAGCCGCAGGTGGAAGACGTCCTCCGGCCGGTCGAGCACGCCCTGCCCGCGCAGGCGGCGGCCGATCTCCATGAGTGATCTGCGCAGGATGGGCTGCGGCATCATGAAGAAGAAGTGGCTGTCCTCGCGGAACGCGACGCCCGCGCGGGCGGCCTCCACCCGCCGCCGCATCCGGGCGCGGCCTCCGGCTGTCAGCCACGGGTGGCGGAGCAGGCGGCCGAGAGCGTCGTCGCCGTCCTTGCGCGTGGGCGGCGCGGCGGCCAGCACCTTGATCAGGTCGATGACGGTCTCGGGGGCGTCGGACCAGGTGGGCGTGGTGACGAGGATCGGGCTCGAGGTCTCGCGGTGGCCGTACTCGGCCAGGAACGCCCGCAGCCCCTCCTCGAACTCGGCCGGCCTCGGGCCCCCGTCGAGCGCGCCCGTCCGCCTGGCCAGCTCGGCCAGCCGTTCCAGCGCCTGGTTGGCGTCGGTGGTGCGGGTACGCGCCCCGTGCAGCAGGTCGCCGAAGAGCCGGCCGCGCCCGAGCAGCTTGACCGCCACCAGCAGCCGCAGCAGCGCCAGCCCGGTGCCGGGCAGGTAGTCCGCGCGCAGGCCGGCCACCGGGTCCACCAGGTCCAGGGCCTGCCGGGGCACGCGGACGAGCTCCGCCCACGGCAGCTCCGCCGGGTCGCGGGCGGCCAGCTCCCTGACCGCGGCGAGGTAGGCGTGCAAGCGCGGGTCCTCGGTCCAGCGGGCGGGGTCGAACCTCCTGGCCCTGGCCAGGAGGCTGAACGGGACGGCCGGCAGCTTCCGGGTGGGGCGCGGGCTCCGCGGAACGAGCTGGTAGACGACGCCGTCCTCCTCCCGCAGGAACCCCTCGAACACCCCGGCTATGCCGAAGCCGGCCGCCACCCTGGCCATCAGCCCGACGGGGCCGTACGGGATCCAGGTCGTCATGTCGATCGGATAGGGCCGTTCCGGGAGGTACTCCATCAGAATGGTGGCGATACGGCGCTGGGCCGGGTTGAGCCTCCCCACCGGGGGCGGCGGCAGCGCGGTCATGGGCCGGGCCTGCAGCAGGTGGACGCGACCGCCCGCGTACGCCCACTCGATGTCCTGGGGCCGCCCGAAGTGCGCGGCGACCTCCTTCCCCAGCCCGACCAGCTCCCCGAGCGCCGCGTCGGGCAGTCGCTCCTGAGTGGCCGAGCCCGTCTCGCGCGTGACTCCCCCGCCCGCCGCGGCCCTGATGACGACCTCGCGACGCCCCGGCGTGAAGGCCGTGCCGGCGTCGGAGATCACGTAGTGGTCGGGCGTGACCAGGCCGGACACGACGGCCTCGCCGAGCCCGCTGCCGGCGTCGACGACGAGCTGGGCGCGGTCGCCGGTGACCGGGTTCGCGGTGAACATGACGCCCGCCAGGTCCGCCTCGACCATGCTCTGCACCACGACCGCGATCCGCACCTCGGAGTCGTCGATGCCGAGCCGGGCGCGGTAGGCGACGGCGCGGTCGGTCCAGAGCGATCCCCAGCAGCGGCGTACGGCGTCGAGCACGGCCCGCTCGCCCACGACGTTCAGGTACGTGTCCTGCTGGCCGGCGAACGCGGCCCCCGGCAGGTCCTCGGCGGTGGCGCTGGAACGCACGGCCACGGGCCCGCCGCCGAGCGCGGCGTACGCGCCGCCGACGGCCTCCCGCAGCCCGTCGGGCAGCTCGACCTGCTCGAAGTACGCCCGCGTGCCGTGCCCCTGGGCGATCACGTCGTAGGCGTGGGTGGTGACGACGAAGCCGCCCGGGACGGGGAAGCCGTTCCTGACGAGCTCGCCCAGGTTGGCGCCCTTGCCCCCGGCCATGGCCAGGTCGTCCCGGCCGAAGGCGGCCAGCGGTGCGACGAGTTTCACGATCTCTCCTCGGCGTAGGCGGTGGTGCGGAGCGGACGCGCCGGCAGCGCCAGCGCGAGGAAGAACGCCACGGCCAGCAATGGCGCCATGGCGGCGAAAACCGGCGGCACGGCCGCGGCGAAGGCGTCCCGCATGCTGTCGGGGACGTTGGACGGGTTCGTGGCGGAGATCCCGGACCTCAGCGTGATCAGCGCGCCCACCAGCGCGACCCCGGCGGACGCGCCGACCTGGCGCAGGAAGGTCACCGACGAGGTGGCGGTGCCCAGGTCGGCGTACTCCACGGCGTTCTGGGCGGCCAGCACCATGGTCTGCATGACGAGCCCGACCCCCAGCCCGGTCACCAGCATCGCGCCGGCCAGCGCGAGCGGGTCGCGGCCCGCCAGGCCGATCAGCCCGAGCCCGGCGGCGGCCACGGCCGTGCCCGCGATCGGGTACGGCCGGTACCTCCCGGTCCGCGTGATCAGCCGCCCGGACACGACGGTCGTGGCGAGCACGCCCGCCATCAGCGCCGTCACCAGCAGCCCCGCCCCCGTCGCGCTGGAGCGCAGCGCGATCTGCAGGTAGGCCGGCATGTACGTGATCGTCCCGAACAACGCGAACCCGATGAGCAGGCTGATCGACACCGGCACCGCGAACGCCCGGTCCCGGAACAGCCGCAGCGGCAGGATCGGGTCCCTGGCGAACCGGGCGCTGACCAGCCACGCCAGCGCCCCGGCGATCGCCACACCGAGATAGACGGGGTTCCCGGTCTGCCCCAGCAGGACCACCCCGACCACGGCGACGGCCAGCGTGACGGCCCCGGCGACGTCGAGCGGCGCCCGGCCCGCCTGCCCGCGCGGCCTCGGCAGCCGCAGGGTGGCGCTCAGCACGACCAGCGCCAGCACCCCGAGCGGCGGGTAGATCGCGAAGATCCACCGCCAGCTCAGCCGGTCGACGAAGAACCCCCCGATCAGCGGCCCGCCCACGGCGGCCACCACGTACATGGCCCCGATGAGCCCGAGGTAGCGGCCCCGCTCGCGCGGGCTCACCACCTCGCCGATGATCGCCTGCGCCCCGATCATCAGCCCGCCGCCGCCCAGCCCCTGCACGGCCCGGAAGGCGATGAACTGCGGCATCGACGTGGCCACCGCGCACAGCACGGCCCCGGTCACGAACACGACGATGGCGACCTGCATGGTGGGCTTGCGGCCGTACCGGTCGCCGAGCTTGCCGTAGACGGGCATGACCACGGTGGCGGCGGCGAGGTAGGCGCTGACGACGGCGGGCATCTGGTCCAGCCCGCCCAGGCTGCCCGCCACCGCCGGCAGCGCGGGCGCCATGATCGTCTGATCGAGCGCGCCCAGCAGCATCGCCAGCATCAACCCGGACAGCACGACACCCATGACGCCTCTCCTTAGAGAACGACTCGTTCTCTAAGGAGCATAGGATTCAACTCGAAGAAACGCAACGTTCACTAATCGGGCCTCAGCGGATGCCGCGGGTCCGGAGCGCGGAGGCCAGGGCGGCGATGCTCAGGAAGGAGACGGCCAGCAGGTAGTACGCCGGCGACACCTGCGAGCCGGTCCCCGAGACGAGCGCCGCGGCGATGGCGGGGGTGAACCCGCCGAAGACCGCGACCGCCGCGTTGTAGCTGAACGACAGGCCGGTCGCGCGCGCCTGCACCGGGAACGCGTCGGCCATCACCGACGGCAGCGCGCCGAAGTAGGCGGCCTTCAGCAGGCCGAGGATCGTCATGCAGAGCGTCAGGGTCAGGAACGACGGCGACGCGGTGAGCCAGAGGAACAGCGGGACGACGCTCCCGCCGATCAGCACCGCGGCCGGGATCATGATCTTCAGCCGGCCGAACCGGTCGGCCAGCAGGCCGACGAAAGGCGTCGCGACGGTCAGGGTGACCCCGGTGATGAGCAGCGCGACGAACGACAGCGAATCGTTCAGGCCCAGCTCCTCGATCCCGAAGGTCGGCATGTACTGCAGGATGAAGTTGAGCGCGGTCGAGATGACCAGCGCGCCACCGGCGATCAGCAGGCCGCCCCAGTGGTCGCGGAAGACCGACCGGATCGGCGAGGGACGCTTCCCCGTCGCCTCCGGCGTGATCTCCGGCGACTCCAGGACGTACCGGCGGATGTAGAGGCCGACCGGAAGGACGAGCAGCCCGAACACGAACGGCACCCGCCAGCCCCAGGCCGCCATCTGCTCCTTGGACAGCACGGCGGTCAGGCCCGCGGCGAACCCGGAGGACATCAGGGTCGCAAGCCCCTGGCTGGCGAACTGGAAGCTGCCGAGGAAACCCTTGCGGCTGTCGTCCTGCTCGACCAGGAACGAGGTGGCGGCGCCGAACTCGCCACCGGCCGCGAATCCCTGGATCAGCCGCGCGACCACGATCCCCAGCGGCGCGAGGAGCCCGAGCGTGGCGTAGCCGGGCATGACCACGATCAGCAGGGTGCCGAGGGCCATCAGCCAGATCGTCAGCACCAGGGCCTTCTTGCGCCCGTGCCGGTCGGCGTACGCGCCGATGACCAGCCCGCCGAGCGGGCGGATCAGGTACGTCACGCCGAACACCGCGTACGCCTGCACCAGCTGGACGCCGGGCGCGTCGGCGGGGAAGAACACCTGTCCGATGTAGGCCGCCATCAGCGCGTACACGGCGAGGTCGAACCACTCGAGCGCGTTGCCGATGGTCGCCGCCGCGATCGCGCGGCCGGCGGAGCCGCGTGTCGCGGGCTGGGTCGAGTCTGGGGAGGCGACGGCCATCGAAGGTCCTTCCGGTGGGGGGCTGACGTCCGTCAGACCGGGCGGGGGGCGGGGAGAGGGTGGTCGGCCGACGGGTTGCCGAGAGCGTGGAACAGCGCGGCGGCCAGCACGACGCCCTCGCGGGCGATCCCGGCGAGCAGGTGCTCGTCGGGCGCGTGCTGGAGGCAGCCCGGGTACGAGTGCGGCAGCCAGAGGGTCGGCAGGCCGAGGACGTCGGTGAAGACGAAGTTGGGCAGGGAGCCGCCGATGTTCGGCAGCAGTGCGACGGGCCTGCCGGTCATCTGCTCCAGCGATCCCCTGGCCCACCGCACCCACGGGTCGTCGAGCGCCGTACGGCTGGCGGGGAAGTGGCCCAGGACGCTGACGCCGACCATCGGGTAGCCGTGGGCGGCGAGGTGCTCGGCGACGGCCCGCTCCACGCCGCTCACGTCGGTCCCGGCCACGTACCGCAGCTGCAGGATCGCGCGGGCCCGGCCGGGGATCGCGTTGACGGGGTTGTCGATGTCGGCCGACCCCATCGCCAGGACCTCCAGGGTGTTCCAGCCGTACAGCCGCTCGGCGGCGGTCAGGCCGGTGTCGCCCCAGCCCTCGTCCGGGGCCGGGTCGCCGGGGCTGTTCGCGACGGTGACGCCGGCCAGCACCTCGCGGACCGCGTCCGGGAGGTCCGGCGGCAGCAGGGCGGGCACCCGGATGCGCCCGTGCCCGTCGACGCAGCTCGCGATCGCGCCGGCCAGGGTGGTGGCGGGGTTGCGCAGGACGCCGCCCCAGTTGCCGGAGTGGTAGGTGTTGGGGCGCAGATCGACGTCGAGCGCGATGTCGACACCGCCGCGCGACCCGAGGAACAGCGTTGGCGTCGCCGCGTCCAGGCGCGGGCCGTCCGAGGCGATCAGGACGTCCGCCCGCAGCTCCTCGCGGTGTGCCGCGGCGAACTCGGCCAGTCCCGGCGAGCCGATCTCCTCACCGGACTCGAACAGGAAGATCAGGTTGAACCCGAGCATCCCCTGCCGGGCAAGCAGCAGGCGCAGCGCGGCGAGGTTGATCAGGTGCTGACCCTTGTTGTCGGCCGAGCCGCGGCCGTACCAGCGGTCGCCGTCGGCGGTCAGCGTCCACGGGTCCCGGCCGCCGCTCCACCGGCCGGCGTGGCCGTCCACCACGTCGGCGTGGCCGTAGCAGAGGAGCGTCGGCAGCGAGGGGGACTCGATCAGGGTGCCGACCAGGAACGGGCCCCCAGCGGGGTCGGGGTTGGGGTGCTCGGTCACGGAGCATCCCAGGCCGGTCAGCGCGGGTGCCAGGATCTCGTCGAGGTATGCCTTGACGGCAACGCTGGCTCCCGGCTTGGTGCTCTCGGTGGGGTAGGAGACCATCGCGGCGAGGTCGGTGAAGAACGCGCCGGAATCGACGTACTCCTCCGCCTGTTCGATGAGGTCTGCTGGGATCACGAGAGGTTCCTCCGGGGGATCGCGGGGGCTGTGCTGGTCAGCAGCGTAGGACGGTTCACGGGCGGGGACCATTGCCGTTTGCCGCAACGAGCGTTCTACTATTGGCAAACCTGTGTGCCCGAAGCATTTACCAGGAGGTCCCGATGCAACTCCTGCCGGTGGGCCTCTCGTACTTCCTCGAGGTGGCCCGGACGGGGTCGGTGACCGAGGCGGCCCGTACGCTGACGGTCGCGCCTTCGGCGATCAGCAGGCAGATCGCCAAGCTGGAGTCCGGATGCGGGGTGCCCCTGTTCGTCCGGCATCCGCGCGGGATGGCGCTGACCGAGGCCGGGTCCCGGCTCCTCGCCCACGTCCGCCGCAGCGAGGCCGAGGCGTCCGCCCTGGTGAACGAGTTGCGGACCGGGGGCGGAGCCGATGTCCGCAACGTCACGGTGGCCTGTTCTGAGGGGTTCGGACGGCGGATCGTCCCGCGGGCGATGGCGGCCTTCCGGCGCGAGCACCCCGACGTGACGTTCCAGCTCGACGTCGTCCCCCGGCAGGAGGCCACCCGCCGGGTGATCGAGGGGATCGCCGACGTCGCCGTCACCTACGCGATGGGGCCGCAGCACGATGTGCGGGTGGAGTGCGCCGTCGTGATCCCGGTGGTCGCGATCGTCCCGCTCGGGCACGAGCTGGCCGGACGCGATCAGGTCGGGCTGGCGGAGCTGTGCGAGCACCCGCTGGCCCTCGCCTCCGCCGGGGCCAGCCAGCGCGAGCTCTTCGACATCGGCACGCAGATCGAGGGGCTGACGGTCCGCCCGGTGCTGGTCTGTGACGGGCTCGGCCCGCTGCACGAGTTCGTCCGCTGCAGGGGTGGCATCGCGCTCGTCGGAGATCTCGGCGACCTGCACCGGGAGGGCTCGGGCGAAGGGGTCGCCTACGTACGGCTGGACCACCCGGTGTTCCGCCAGCGGGAGGCCCAGGTGCAGACCGCCCTGGGCCGCCGGCTGCCCTGGTCGGTGACGGAGTTCACCGGGCTGCTGGTCTCACTGCTCGGCCCGCCGCCCAAGTGACGGACAGCCCCTTGGACGGCGTACCGAGTGGATGGGATGCGGTGCGGTCAGCGCGAGGCGCGGTTGACCGCGGAGATGATGGCCTTGAGCGAGGCCGTCGTGGTGTTGGCGTCGACGCCGACGCCCCACAGCACCTGGCCGTCGACCTCGCACTCCAGGTAGGAGGCGGCCTTGGCGTCGGAGCCGGCGCTCATCGCGTGCTCCACGTAGTCGAGCACGCGCACCTGGATGCCGACCCCCGCCAGGGCGTCGATGAAGGCCGAGATCGGGCCGTTGCCCGCACCCGCGATCTCGCGGATCTCCCCGTCGACCCGGACGTCGGCGCCGATGCGGTCCTTGTCGTCCACCGTGGACTCGTGGCGGTGGGCCATCAGGCTGAGGCGGCCCCAGCGGTTGGCCGGGTTGGGCAGGTATTCGTCGCGGAAGATCTCGTACATCGCGGTGGGGCTGATCTCGCCGCCCTCGCTGTCGGTGCGGGCCTGCACCACCTTCGAGAACTCGATCTGCAGCCGGCGCGGCAGGTCGAGCTGGTGGTCGGCCTTCATGATGAACGCGACGCCGCCCTTGCCCGACTGGCTGTTGACGCGGATGACGGCCTCGTAGGTGCGGCCGATGTCCTTCGGGTCGATCGGCAGGTACGGCACCGCCCAGGTGAACGCGTCGACCGGCACGCCCGCCGCGGCCGCGTCGCGCTCGAGGTGCTCGAAGCCCTTCTTGATGGCGTCCTGGTGGGAGCCGGAGAAGGCGGTGTAGACCAGCTCGCCGCCCCACGGGTGGCGCGGGTGCACGGGCAGCTGGTTGCAGTATTCGGTGACGCGGCGGATCTCGTCGATGTCACTGAAGTCGATCTCGGGGTCGACGCCCTGGGAGAACAGGTTCATGCCCAGGGTGACCAGGCAGACGTTGCCGGTGCGCTCCCCGTTGCCGAACAGGCAGCCCTCGATGCGGTCGGCGCCCGCCATGTAGCCCAGCTCGGCGGCGGCCACGGCGCTGCCGCGGTCGTTGTGCGGGTGCAGCGACAGGACGATCGAGTCGCGGTGCTTGAGGTTGCGGTGCATCCACTCGATCTGGTCGGCGTAGATGTTGGGGGTGGCCATCTCGACCGTGGCCGGCAGGTTGATGATGACCTTGCGGTCGGGGGTGGGCTGCCACACGTCGTTGACCGCGTCGCACACCTCGACGGCGTATTCGAGCTCGGTGCCGGTGAACGACTCGGGAGAGTACTGGAAGTAGACGTCGACGTCGCTCGCGTCGGCGAGCTTCTTGACCAGCTTGGCGCCCTCGACGGCGATGGCGGTGATGCCGTCCTTGTCCAGGCCGAACACGACGCGGCGCTGGAGGGTGGAGGTCGAGTTGTACAGGTGGACGATGGCCTGCTTGGCGCCCTCGATGGACTCGAAGGTGCGCTCGATCAGCTCCGGCCTGGCCTGGGTCAGCACCTGGATGACCACGTCGTCGGGGACGCGGCCCTCTTCGATGATCTGGCGGATGAAGTCGAAGTCGGTCTGCGAGGCGGCCGGGAAGCCGACCTCGATCTCCTTGTAGCCCATGCGTACCAGCAGCTCGAACATCTGCAGCTTGCGATGGGAGTCCATCGGGTCGATCAGGGCCTGGTTGCCGTCCCGCAGGTCCACCGCGCACCAGCGGGGCGCCTTGGTGATGACCTTGTCGGGCCAGGTGCGGTCGGTCAGGCGGATGGGCTCGAACGCCTGATAGCGATGGGTCGGCATGGGGCTGGGCTGCTGAGTGGTCATGTCTGCTGGCTCCTCGTCGGTCTAAAGAAAGCGGCCGACGCGCATGACTGGCTCCGCGGCGAGGGAGCCGGCCTCAGTGGCCCCCGCCGCGGCAGCTAAGAAGCAGCCCACGCAGCATGCCATGCACGTTACCAGACGTCTCGCGATGCGCTGCCCCGGATCTCAGATCCTGAGAAGGCGGCGCGTCGCCCTCAGTCCGGGACCAGGACGCTGAGGCAGGTCACGCATCCTTCCAGCCGCTCGAACTCCGAAATATCTACCTTCGTCACGATAAATCCGCGTTTTTCGAGCATTGCGGCGGTTTGGGGCGCCGAGGCGGCCATCAGCACGCGCTCCCCGCCCAGCAGCACCACGTGCGCGCCCGACTCCTCCGGCGGCGCGAGCAGCCCCGGCAGGTCCACGTGGCGCGGATCTCCGATGAGCGTCCCGTCGGGCAGCGCGGTCACCGCCGACTTCAGGTGCAGCACGCCGGTCAGGTCCACGGGCACGACGTCGCGCTCCGGCAGCAGGCCCGCGAGCTGCGCGATCCCCTCGCCGTTGGTGCGCGCCGACCTCCCGACGTACACGGTGGGCCCGACCTGCAGCACGTCGCCCCCGTCGAGCGTGCCGGGCGGCACGATCCTGACCGCCTTGAGCCCCAGCTCCCGCACGGCCGCGGCCACGGACTCCACCTCGGGCCGCCGCTCCGGCGCCCCCTGCCTGGTCAGTACGGCGAGCCGCCCCGACACCACCACCGCGTCCTCCACGAACGGCGCGTCGGGCAGCTCGTCGGCATCGGGCGCGTACGTGACCCGCCACCCTGCGGCGGCCAGCGCGCCCACGTAGGCGTCGTGCTGGTGACGCGCCCGCTCCGGGTCCACCGGCTCGCGCTGGATGTGGGTGACGATGCCCTCGGCGATCCGGGGGCCGGGTTTCCTGACGAGCGCAAGGCCGGGCATGGCCGTTTTCTATCACGCATCACCCCAAATTCCCCCCAAACCCCGCCATCGGACCTCCCCGCCACCGCACCCCACCGAGGGACCCCGCCACCGGAGGCGCGGCTTCCCCTCCCCTAAGGACCTCGGCCGAAGTGCGGCGGGGGGAACGGGCCCCCGGGGCGGAAGGTGGGGACGGTGACTAGAGTTCAGGCATGCGGGACGACGAAATTCTCACCAAGATCAGTGCCCTGGTCGACGAGGAGCACGAGCTGCGCAACCGGCTGTCCACGGGCGAGGTGACCACGGACGAGGAGCACGAGCGCATCAAGCAGTTGGAGACGGCGCTCGACCAGTGCTGGGACCTGCTCAGGCAGCGCCGGGCCAGGCGGAGCGCGGGCGAGGACCCCGACAACGCCGCCGCCCGCCCCGCCAACGAGGTCGAGAACTACAGCCAGTGACTTGCTCCCCGGCCTGAATCCGGGGATTCCCGTGCCGCTCAGGCGGCAGTTCGCGGCGCGTCACCCGCGCCGCGAACTGTGGTACAGGGTGCTTGACGCTTCACCGACCCGGGAGGGTCTCCACGCCCTGACACGACCAGCCCGGCCGCGTGCCCTCTGGCTTTGATGTTCTTCGCAGCGTTCACATCAGCGTGCTCGACATGCCCGCAACTGGTGCATCGAAAGTCCGCTTGACTCTCGCGCGACTGGCGATCCACCGTCCCACAGGCCGGGTTCGAGCAGGTCTGCGACGTGTACCTGGGATCCACGAGGCGGATATCGGTCCCGGTGTAACGGGCCTTGGCCCGCAACGCGGTCTCCAACCCGTACCAGCCCTTATCCAAGATCGACTTATTCAGCCCGGCCTTGGCTGCGCGTCCGTTGGAAAGATACGCGCCCGGCATGCCGGCGAGCTGGCGGCATTGCTCGGCATAGCCGATGAACGCGCCCCGGCGCCGATAGGCGCGGCGCTGCTCCAAGCCGGTGTTCCAGACGCTGCGGCAGATCCCGCCCAGCCGCTCGGCGAACAGGCGCTGACCGAGATCGAAGTCCAGCCGATACTTCCGGGCCGCCAGCATGCACAAAACACCACCTTCCCCAACAGTCACTCAGTTCACAGCAGTGTTTCGAACATATTATCGCCCCGTCCTTGATCAGGGAGCGGAATACCGACGTGGCAGACACGCGGTCTCCGCGTCCACCTTCTCGTCCACTGAAGGCCGAGACTTACCTCGGACCTTCGATAAATTCGCTCGCCCCGGCCGTCGTCCGTGCGATTTGCTGGGCACATGTGGATCCAGCCCATCGATCTCGACCGGCCGGGCGACCTGGTCACGGGCCTGCATGAGGCGTACACGGCGGCCTGCTCCGACGACCCTGGCCCTCTGATGTCGCTCGCCAACTTCCGCCACGGCATCGCCAGGCACTCGCCGGGCGACCGGGCCGAGCTGTGGGCCGTCGTCGAGGGCGGCGAGGTCGTCGGCGGCTACGCCCTGTCGCTCTCCCAGCTCGACAACACGCACATGGGCTGGCTCTTCCCCCTCGTCGTCCGCCCCGAGCGGCGCGGCCGTGGGCTGGGCTCGGCGCTGTTCGAGCATGCGCGGGAGAGGTTGCGCCACCACGGCAGAAGCCTGGTCCTCACGGAGACGCCGGCCACCGGCGTGGGCGCCCGCTTCGCGCTCGCCCACGGCATGACGGTCGCGATCGCCGAGGCCCGCCGCGTACTGGATCTCCGCAAGACCGGCTGGGACGCCCTGGAACGCATGCTCCCCACCGTCGAGGGCTACCATCTCGAACGCTGGACCGGCCCGGCGGACCCCGGCCTGATCCCCGACCTCTCGACCCTGATGAACGGCATGAACGACGCCCCGCGCGACGCCGGCATCGAGGACTTCGACTTCAGCTCCGAGCGCATCCGCGACCGCGAGGAGGGCATCAAGGAGCGCGGCCTCACCAGCTATTCGATGATCGCCCGCCGCGACTCCGACGGAGCCCCCGCCGGATACACGCGCGTCTACCTCACCGCCGACCGCTCGGACGGCTGGGGACACCAGGCGGACACGACCGTGCTGGCCGGGCACCGGGGCCACCGCCTCGGACTGCTGCTCAAGCTCGCCAACCTGTTCTGGCTCCGCGAGCACGAGCCCCACCTGGAGCGGATCATCACCTGGAACGCCACCTCCAACGCCCACATGCTGGCCATCAACGAGGCCATGGGCTTCGAGCTCTTCGACGAATGGAACGAATGGCGATTGGAGCTGTAGGCCGTTCGGAGGCAGGGGGCTAACGTGATCCTTTATGACCTTGGAGGCGTTGAGGGACGGGGATCCGCGCCAGGTGGGGCCGTACACGCTCCTGGTTCGGCTGGGCGAGGGCGGCATGGGCGTCGTCTACCTGGGCCAGGCGCCGGACGGCACGCGGGTGGCGGTCAAGCTCATCCACGCCAGGATGGACGCGCAAGCGGACTTCAGACGGCGCTTCGCCCGTGAGGTGGCCGCCGCCCAGCGGGTCGCCCGCTTCTGCACCGCTCCCGTCCTGGACGCCGACGTCGAGGGGGACGTGGCGTACCTGGTCACCGAGTACGTCGAGGGGCCCAGCCTGGGGGACGCCGTCCGGGAGTCGGGGCCGCTGAAGGGCTCGGCGCTGGACGGCCTGGCCGCCGCGATGGCCATGGCCCTGCGCGCCATCCACGGGGCAGGGGTCGTGCACCGCGATCTCAAGCCATCGAACGTACTGCTCTCCCAGGTGGGGCCCAAGGTCATCGACTTCGGCATCGCGCAGCTCATGGACGCGGAGATGAGCAGCGCGATCGTGGGGACGCCGTCGTACATGTCGCCCGAGCAGGTGTCGGGCGCCACCATCGGCCCGGCCTCGGACATCTTCTCGTGGGGCTGCACGGTCGCCTACGCGGCGAGCGGCAAGCCGCCGTTCGGCTCGGGCTCGGTCCCCACGATCCTCCTGCGCATCGTCAACGACGCCCCGGAGCTGCACGGCCTCTCGGGCCCGCTGCGCGACCTGGTGCTCGCCTCGCTGACGAAGAACCCGCGCGAGCGCCCCACGGCCCAGGACCTGATGGACCACCTCAGCGTGGCGGACCCCGGCGGCGCTCCACTCCCCAGCGCGGAGGCGGACGCAAGCGATACTCCGGCATTCACTGGTACCACTGGCAGGCACACGAGCGCGACCGGTCACCCGGCGCACGCCGACGTGACAACGGCGCCGTCTGACGGCCCGCGACCGCCCGGCGCGGCGACGGCGCCGCCCGACAGCCCCTTGATTCCCAGTCCCGGGGTGGCGGGGAACCGGAGGAGGGTGCTCGCCGCGGCGGCGGCCGTCGCCGTGGCCGTGGGAGGCGCGTCCGTGGCCGTCGCCTGGCGCACCCTGGGCACCTCGTCGAGCGCCCGCACCCCCACCCAGACGACCACCACCGCCCAAGCCGCCCACTCCGACAACCAGGCCAAGCCCCAGAACCCGCTCACCGCCCCAGGCAAGATCACGTTCTACTCCCCGCCGGAGCCGGCCGCCACCCGCCAGGCCGAGCAGTGGAAGAAGGACCGCCCTGAGGACGCCGAGCTCATGAGCAGGCTGGCCGCCGTCCCCCATGCCATCCGCCTCAACCAGCCCGAGGCCAGGCCGGAGGTCGACGCCACCGTCACCGCGGCCCGGCAGGCGGGCGGCATCCCGGTGTTCCTGATCAACTCCCTGCCCGGCGGCGAGTGCCGCCCGGCCGCCGCCGCCGAACTGGCGACGTACCAGGAGTGGATCAAGGGCATTGCGGGCACGATAGGCCAGGCCGAGGCGGCGGTGATCCTCGAGCCGGGCGCCACGGTCAAGGTCCCCGGGGTCAAGGACTGCGACCCGCAGGGCTCGGTGGACCAGCGCTACGACGCCCTCCGCCAGGCCGTCCAGACCCTCAAGGCCAACCCGAACACGGCCGTCTACCTCGACGGCAGCCAGGACTACTACCCGGGCACCGCGATCATGGCCGAGAGGCTGATCAGGGCGGGCATCGACCGGGCGGACGGCTTCTTCCTCAACACGGCGGCCTACCAGCCCACGGAGAAGAGCGTCGCGTACGGCAAGGCGCTGTCGGCCTGCGTCAGCGTCCAGCGGGCCACGGGCGCCAAGGACTGCCCGTCGGGCGGAAAGGTGGACCCGGCGACGATGCCCCACTTCGTGGTCGACACCGCCAGGAACGGCCAGGGCTCGTGGGCCCCGCCGCCGAAGAAGTACCCCGACCCGCAGACGTGGTGCAACCCGCCGGGCCGGGGCGTCGGCGACCGGCCCACGACCGACACGGGTGAGGAGCTGGTGGACGCCTACCTGTGGATCGCGCGGGCGGGCTCGTCCAGCGGCCGGTGCAGGCGCGGGGAGGGCGGGGAGAAGGACCCCGAGCGCGGCGTCGTGTCCCCGGAGGCCGGCGAGTGGTGGCCGGATCTGGCGCTGGAGAGGGCCGAGAAGGCCAACCCGCCATTGTGACGGGCCGGGGCAAGCCCGAGGTTGCGCCCATGTTAAGCGGACGTTAGATCTCAGCCGCCTACCCTTGTCCGAACATCCTTCTGCGGAGAGGCTCTGGCCTGCACCTACTCCCCCCAGGCTCCACACAGGAGGTCCCCGTGAGCAAAGCACGCGTGCCGTGGAAGGCAGTGATCGGCGGCTCCGTCGGCAATCTGGTCGAGTGGTACGACTGGTTCGTCTACACCAGCTTCGCCGTCTATTTCGCCGCGTCCTTCTTCCCTGAGGGCGACAACACGGCGAAACTGCTCAACACCGCGGCCATCTTCGCCGTCGGCTTCTTCATGCGCCCGCTCGGCGGCTGGCTGCTCGGCCGCTACGCCGACAGGAAGGGCCGCAAGGCGGCGCTCACGCTCACCGTCACCCTCATGTCGGCCAGCGCCCTGCTGATCGCCATCGCCCCGACGTACGAGATGGTCGGCTACTTCGGCGCCGTGGTGCTGGTGGTGGCCCGCCTGCTGCAGGGGCTGTCGGTCGGCGGCGAGTACGCGGCCAGCGCCACGTACCTCACCGAGGCCACCCCGCGCGGCCGGCGCGGCTTCGCCTCGAGCTTCCAGTACGTCTCCATGACCGCCGGCCAGCTCGTCGGCCTCGGCCTGCAGATCATCCTGCAGAACACGATGTCCACGGAGGCCCTCAACTCCTACGGCTGGCGCATCCCGTTCGTGATCGGCGCGCTGGGCGCCGCGGTCGTGTTCTACCTGCGCCGCAACCTCCTGGAGACGGAGGCGTACGACGAGGAGGAGCGCGAGGTCGAGCACCAGGGCCGCGGCACGATCAAGCAGCTGCTCGCCCACAAGAAGGAGGCGCTGCTGGTCATCGCCCTGACCATGGGCGGCACGGTCGCGTACTACACCTACACCACGTACCTCACCAAATACCTCTCCATCACCGCCGGCCTGCCCAAGGAGACGGCCACGCTGGTGAGCTTCTGCGCGCTGTTCATCTTCATGTGCCTGCAGCCGCTGGCTGGCGGGCTGTCGGACCGGATCGGGCGGCGGCCGCTGCTGATCACGTTCGGGGTCGGGTCGATGCTGGGCACGGTGCCGCTGATGACGGCGCTCGGCGGGGTCACGGGGTTCGCCGGCGGGCTCACGCTCTCGCTGATCGGCCTGGTCATCGTCACCGGCTACACCTCGATCAACGCGGTGGTGAAGGCCGAGCTGTTCCCGACGAACATCCGCGCGCTCGGCGTCGCACTCCCCTACGCCATCGCGAACGCCCTGTTCGGCGGCACCGCCGAGTACGTGGCGCTGTGGTTCAAGAACAACAAGATCGAGTCCGGCTACTTCTGGTACGTCTCCGCCTGCGCCGCCGTGTCGCTCGTGGTCTACCTCACCATGCGCGAGACCAGGGACGCCGCCCTCTCCCGCGCCGAGCAGGCTTCGGAGGATGTGGTCGCGGCCCGCGTCTAACCTGACCGTATGCGAGTTCTCCTGGTCGAGGACGACGATCGGCTCGCGTCCGCGCTCACCACGGCCCTCGCCCGGCACGGCCATCAGGTCACCCGTGCCGGGCTGGCCGTCGACGCCCTCCGCCTGGCGGGGGGCGTCGATTTCGTCCTGCTCGACCTGGGCCTGCCCGACATGGACGGGCTCGACGTGCTACGCCGCCTGCGCCGGGTGTCGGCGGTGCCGCTCATCGTGGTCACGGCCCGCACGGAGGAGCGCGAGGTGCTGCGCGGGCTGCGGTCCGGGGCCGACGACTACCTGGTCAAGCCGTTCCGCACGGTGGAGCTGATGGCCCGCATGGAGGCGGTGGTGCGGCGCGGCACCAGACCGATGCCGGCCCGCGACGACGTGGTGAGCGTCGGCGACGTCCGCATCGACCTGGAGTCCAGGCAGGTCATGGTGGCCGGTGAGCCGGTGACGCTGACGCGGCGGGAGTTCGACGTGCTGGCATTGCTGGCGCGCGAGCCGGGCGTGGTGCGCGGCCGGGAGGAGATCCTCGACGAGGTCTGGGGCGACCCGCTGCTGTCGGCGTCCCGCTCGCTCGACGTGCACGTGGCCAACCTGCGGTCCAAGACCGGCCGTCCGGGGCTGGTGGAGACGCTGCGCGGCACCGGCTACCGGCTGGGCTCGACCGCGTGAACTCCCGCCTGGTGGTCACGTTCACCACGCTGATCGTCTTCCTGATCGCGGCGCTGGCCGTGCCGCTGGGCCTCGCCTACGCCTCCCACCGCACGAACCGCCTGCTCCTCGACCGCCGCGCCGACGCCACCCGCTTCGCGGAGCTGGCCGACCAGGCGGCCAGGGAGGACGACCGCTCGGGGCTGATCGCCGAGATCGACCGCTACGCCGAGCTCTACGGGGCGGCGGTACGCGTACGCGACCGCGACGGCTCCGTCCTGGCCACCGCGGGCCGCTTCGAGGCCGACGACCGGGAGGCCACCCGCCTGGCGCTGTCCGGCCGCACGACCGAGGACCTGCCCACGATCAGCCCGTTCGGACCGGCCACGGTGCTGCTGGCCGAGCCCGCGGGCCGGGACGCACAGTTGTCCGGCGTGGTGCTGCTGGAGGCCCCGACCGACCGGGCCAGGCAGGACGTGTCGCTGGTGTGGGGCGCGCTGCTGGTCGGCGCGCTGGTGGCGCTGGGCTACTCGGCGCTGGTGGCCAGGCGGCTGGCCCGCTGGATCCTGCGGCCTGTCACCGAGCTCGACCGGACCACGCGGGCCATCGCGCAGGGCAGGCTCGACGCGCGGGCGCATCCCGGCGCCGGGCCCTCCGAGCTGCGGCGGCTGGAGGAGCGCTTCAACGCCATGGCCGACGCGGTCTCCAACGCGATGGAGCGGCAGCGGGCGTTCGTGGCGGACGCCTCCCACGAGCTGCGCACCCCGCTCACGGTGCTGGGGCTGCGGCTGGAGAACCTGGAGCCGCATCTGAGGGGCGAGGGCACGGCCGAGTTCGAGGAGGCGATGGCGGAGCTGGACCGGCTGGCGCTGCTGGTGGAGGACCTGCTGGCGCTGGCGAAGGTGGAGGCGGGCGCGGGCGTCGAGGGCAAGGAGATCCCGCTGGCGCCCCGGCTGGGGACGTGGCGGGAGGTGTACGCGGCCAAGGGCATCCACCTCATAACCGAAATTTCGGAAATGGCGGTGGTTCCCGAGGCGGCGGCCAGGGTCGCGGACATCGCGCTCGACAACGCCCAGAAGTTCGTGCCCGAGGGCGGCACCGTCACGGTCACCCTGGAGGACGGGGTGCTGCGGATCGCGGACGACGGGCCCGGGCTCGGCGAGGAGGAGCGGGCGGAGGCGCTGGGACGGTTCTGGCGGTCCGGGGCCCACGCGAACGTGGTGGGCAGCGGCCTGGGCCTGGCCATCGCCGCCGAGCTGGCCAGGGCGTGCGGGGCCACGCTGGCGCTGCTGCCCGCCGTACCGCACGGTCTGGTCGTGGAGCTGCGCCTGAAGGCTCAGCCGTAGGCCGAGCGGTAATAGCGGGCGGCGCCCGGGTGGAGGGGGACGACGCCGGTGCCGATGGCGTAGCGCACGTCGAGCCGCCCGCCCGGCGCCGACGGGGCCTGGAGGCGGTCGCGGGCGCCGAAGAGGGTCTCGGTGATCGAGTAGGCCAGATCGTCCGGGAGCGTGGCCCGGCACATCAGGTAGCTGGGGGTGCCGATGGTCGGCACCGGCCGGCCGACGCCGTACACGCCGGCGGGCACCAGCCCGTGCTCGTAGAGCGGGCCGAACCGGCGGCGCAGGACCGTCACCAGCGGCTCCAGCGGCACGAGCTCGATGTCCTTCAGCGCGGTCAGGACCGGCGTGGGCACCCCGCCCGACCAGAAGAACGCCTCGATCGCGCCGTCGCGCAACGCCTGGACCGACTCGTCCAGCCCCAGCCTGCTGACCTCGGCGGGCTCGGCCAGGTCGGCCACGGCCAGCACGCGGGTGGCGGTCACCGCGGTGCCCGAGCCCTCCAGCCCGATGGAGACCGCCCGCCCCGCCAGATCCTTGACCGCCACGATGCCGGAGCCCCGCCGCACCACCAGGTGGACGTAGTTCATGTACACCCTGGCCAGCGCGGAGACCGGCTGGTGACGCACCCTGACGGCGTCGTCGGCGCTGTCGGCCAGCGCGAACGCCACGTCGGCCCGCCCGTCGGTCATCATCGTCAGGTTCTGCACACTGGCCGCGGTCTTCATCACCCGTACCGTGAGCCCGTCCTGCCGCAGCTCCCGCGCGAGCCCGTCGCCGAGCTGCTCGTAGATCCCGCCCGTCACGCCCGTCGCCAGCCGCAACTCGGCCCGCCTGCCATCGGTGGCCGAGCACCCGGCCGCCAGCGTGGCGAGCCCCAGGAAGGCGCGGCGAGATATCGGCATGAAATTACGTTATCCGGTCCACCAGAATGGACATGTGAGCGAACGGGACGCACGCCTACTCATCGCCTCAGAGCTGACGATGTTCCTGCCGGTGAGCCGGCGCCAGGAATGGCAGCGGGTGACGCCGGACGGCACCTCGACGCTGGGTCACCACGTCGAGTCGCTCGGCATCCCGCTGACCGAGGTGGGGCCGATGGTCGCCGACGGCCGCGGGGTGCCGCCGTCGTACCAGCTCGTGGCCGGTGACGTGGTGGAGGTCCAGCCGGTGCCGCGCCCGCAGCCGCTGCCGGCGGAGCCGCGGTTCCTGCTGGACGTGCACCTGGGCACGCTGGCGCGGCGGCTGCGGCTGCTCGGCATCGACACGGCCTACCACAACGACATGGACGACCCCTCGCTGGTGGTGCAGGCCAACGAGGAGCACCGGGTGCTGCTCACGCAGGACCGCGGCCTGCTGCGCCGCCGCGCGCTGTGGCTGGGCGCGTACGTACGCGGCTCCCGCCCCGCCGACCAGCTCCGCGACCTGCTCGAACGCTTCACGCCGCCGCTGCGCCCGTGGACGCGGTGCACGGCGTGCAACGGCGAGCTGCGGCCGGTCGCCAAGCAGGAGATCGCGCCGCTGCTGGAGGCGGGCACGGAGCGCAACTACGACGCGTACGGGCGGTGCGGCGAGTGCGGCCAGGTCTACTGGCGCGGCGCGCACAGCGACCACCTGGAGGAGATCATCAGGTCGGCCCGCGCCTGGACCGCCTAGCGGCAGAGGGTGAAGGGCTCGACGCCGGGCAGGTGGCGGGCCCACTCCTGGGCGGTGAGGGTACGTCCGGCGCGCCGGCAGACGGCGCCGGCCACCCGCTCCCCGTCGAGCTCGTGGGTGCGCAGCGTGCCGTCCGGCGTGACGCTGTAGACCCTTTTGCCGTCCGGTGAGAACGCCGGCCGGCCGCTCCCGACCGCCTGGAACGACTGGAGGCCGTCGAAGATCATGCCCAGCGGGTGGTTGTGCGGCACGTCCCACAGGCGGACGCGGTCGCCCCCCTCGTACGCGCGAGCATGCGCCTGTCGGCGCCAAGCCGCCCGGCATACCACTGTCGGCACCGGAGCCGCTCTGCTCAGATTCCGTTTTGGCCAGTGGGGCCGCGTTGTGCATCTCCCGAGAATTGTCGTGCACATGTTCTACCCGGCAGATTCAACCCTTGGCATTGTGACGGCCACGCAACGTGAAAACCGGGGAAGGGCGAGCGCCAGTCATGTCGACGTGCCCGTTCGACCGTGATCCGCAGGCGCCTTTCGTGTGTCGCCCTCGCCGGTCGGCCATGGGCCACGTCGGCATCACGGCGAAGGCGGGCGAACATGGCTGAGCTGCGTCCGATCGCTCCCGCCTTTGTCTCACCCGGCCCGTCTGGCGTCGCCGTCCGCGACCGGCTCCAACATCTCATCCCAACAGACGAGGAACTGCTGCGCCTGGTCGGCGCGCATCTGGGCGCGCTGGCCTCCGCGGACCTGAAAACCCGGTCCGCCGACGGACTGGAGCACTGCGCCGACACCTGGGCGGACCGCAAACGTGAGCTGACCGTGCAGTCGTCGGCGCGCTGGGCCGGGGCCATCACCAAAGCGTCGCACGACCAGTGGGCGCTGGCCCGCCGCGGCCAGGCCGAACACATCCGCGGCCTCCAGGCCGCCATCGCCACGATCACCCGCCGACTGTCCCTGCCCGTCGGGAAGAAGGACCAGCAGGCCGGGCGGGTGCGCGTGGTGCGGGGCGGCAAACGCCTCGCCCGCGCCCGGCACCACCTGGACACTGCCGGGCTCACCGAGGCCGAGTGGCGGCAGCAGTGGGAGGCCGAGCGGTGGTTCCTGGCCGCTGATGGCGAGTCCGGCAAACGCTACGGCAACGAGACCATCCGCATCACCTCCGACGGCCAGGTGTCGATCCGGCTGCCCGCGCCGCTGGCACACCACGCGAACGCGCCGCACGGCCGCTACGTCCTGTCCTGCCGGGTGGCCTTCGCCCACCGCGGCACCGAGTGGGCCGATCGCATCGAGGCCAACCGGGCCGTGGCCTACCGCATCCACCTGGCCGCCTGGTGCCTGGACACCTACGGCAACCCGATCGGCAACCCCCGCCGCTTCTCCTACGACCTGAGCGGGACCACCGGGCATCGCGACGCCCAGATCCGCCACGCCCTGACCCGGCTACTGCACTGGGCACGCACCTGCGGCGTGAACGCCATCGCCATCGAAGACCTCGACTTCGAAGCGGAGAAGACCCGGGAGAAGCACGGTCGCCGCAAACGCTTCCGCCGGCTGATCTCCGGCATGCCCACCGGCAGGCTGCGGGCCCGGTTGACGTCGATGGCCGACCAGAGCGGGATCGCGATCATCGCCGCCGACCCGGCCTACACCTCCCGGTGGGGCGCCCAGCACTGGCAGCAGCCCCTCACCACCACCAAACGCACAACCACCCGCCACGACGCAGCTGCCGTGGCGATCGGCAGACGCGCCCAAGGGCACCCGATCCGGCGACGGACGGCACCGCCCCCTGCCCGTATGCGGGCGACCAGAACGCTCAACACCGTTCGGAGCGTTCGGCTGAGCACATGCACCTCAGGCTCAGTCCATAGGAACGGTCGGTGGGAGTGAGAGCAGCCATCAGTTGTGCCATTCTGATCGACGTCTCCTCCTCAAAGGAAGGTCGCGTGGAATTTCGCATCATGGGGCCGCTCGAGGTGCTCGACGGCGACGGCCAGGACCGCACCCCCACCGTGCCGAAGCACCGCGACCTGCTGGCGATGTTCCTGCTGAACGCCGGGCGCCCGCTCAAGGTCGAGCGGCTGCGCAGGCTGCTGTGGCCACGCGAGGGCGGCGACCGCTCCGACTCGCTGGTGCGCGGCTACGTCGGCCAGCTCCGCCAGCTCGTGGGGAAAGACGTGATCACGACCGTGGCGGGCTCGTACGTGCTGGCGCTGGGCGACGGGCAGCTCGACGTCGACCGGTTCCGCCTGCTGGTGGACAAGGGGGCCTACGAGGAGGCGCTGAGTCTGTGGCGAGGCGAGGTCCTGGAGGACGTCGACCCCGAGGGCGAGCGGTGGGTCGAGACGCGCCGGCTGCGCGAGGAGCTGGAGGAGCTGCGATTACTGGCGCTGGAGCGCCGGGTGCAGGCCGACCTGGACGCTGGCAGGCACCGCGAGCTGCTCGCCGAGCTGCGCCGGCTGACCAGGCAGCACCCGATGTGGCAACGCTTCCGCGGCCAGTACATGCTGGCCCTCTACCGCAGCGGCCGCCGGGTGGACGCGCTGGCCGCGTACGCGGTGCTGCGTGACCAGCTCGACGGCGGGCTCGCGATCGAGCCCGACTCCGAGCTGCAGCTGCTCTACCACCGCATGCTGCACGACGACGTGTCGCTGCACGTCTCGGCCGGCCCGCCGGTGCTGCTGCCGCCCGACGTGACCGGCTTCACCGGCCGGGGCGAGCTGCTCGACGAGGTGGTGGGCGGCCACGTCGTGGTGCACGGGCAGGCGGGCGCGGGCAAGTCGGCGCTGGCCGTGCACGCGGCCTGGCGGGAGCGGGAGAGCTTCCCCGACGGCATCCTGTACGCCGACCTGCGCGAGACGACGGCGCCGTCGGCCGTGCTGGAGGACTTCCTGCGCTGGCTGGGCTGCCCGGCCCAGGCGATCCCGGCGTCGCCGGAGCAGCGGGAGCGCTTGTTCCGCACCTACACGGCCAACCGCAGGCTGCTGGTGCTGCTCGACAACGCCTCGGGCGAGGCGCAGGTGCGGCCGCTGCTGACCTCGTGCCCGACGATCGTGACCAGCCGGTCCTCGCTCGGCGGCCTGACGGGCGCGCGGCGGCTGTCGGTGGGCGTGCTCGGCGCCGGCGAGGCCATCGACCTGCTGGTGAGCGGCTCGGGCCGGCCGGCCGACGACGCCATGACCCGGCTGGCCCGCTTCTGCGGCGGCCTGCCGATCGCGCTGCGCATCGCCGGCTCCCGGCTGGCCGCCCGGCCGGAGTGGACCGTCGACTACCTGGTGGGCCTGCTGGAGGACGAGCACGAGCGGCTCGACCGGCTGCACGCGGGTGACCAGGCGGTGCGCAGTGTGTTCGCGATCGGCTTCGACGGGCTGCCCGAGTCCGCCCGGCTGACGCTGCGGGGGCTCGGCGCGCTGTCGGCCCCCGACTTCGCCGACTGGGTGACCGAGCAGCTCGGCGGGCAGGCCGAGGCGCTGGTGGACGCGGGACTGCTGGAGACGCACGGCGTGGACGTGGCGGGCCAGGTCCGCTACCGGCTGCACGACCTGACCAGGCTCTTCGCCCGCGAGCAGCCCGTGCCGGGCGTGCTGGGGCGGCTGTCGGAGGTGGTGCTGGCCAGGGTGCGGGCCTCGCGGTTCTCGCTGGTGTCGGGCGATCCGGCCACGGCCGTGGCCACCAGGGACATCAGGGAGTCGGTCGAGTGGCTGGCGGCGGAGCGGGCGTTCCTGGTGAGCCTGGTGGCCGACCTGCACGCGGCGGGGCTCGACGAGGGGTGCTGGCGGCTGGCGCACCTGCTGGCTCCCTACCTGGAGCGCCACCGGTTCCTGGACGACTGGCGGGCGGTGGCCGCGCGGGCGCTGGAGTCGGCGCGGCGCTCGGGCGACGACCGGGGCGAGGCGCTGGTCCTGCTGGACCAGGGCGACCTGCACCTGGCCGAGCGGGAGTGGGAGCTCGCGCACGGGCGGCTGCGGCTGGCGCTGGGCATGTTCCTGCGGCAGGGCCGGACCCGCGAGGTGAACCACACCAGGCGCCGGCTCGGCCGCGTCCACCTGGAGCAGGGGCGGCTGGAGGACGCCGAGCGGGCCCTGCGCACCTGTCTGGAAGGCGCCGGCAACCAGCGGGACGCCGCCGACGCCGAGCGCGTGCTCGGCGCCGTGCTGCGCCGCGCGGGGCGGCTCGACGAGGCCGCCGAACGCCTGCGGGCCGCCGTCAAGCACCTGGAGGAGCTGGGCGACCGGCACCGGCAGGCCGACACGCTGCTCGACCTGTCCGCGACGCACCTGGCGCAGGCCGCCAAATCGGACGCCAGGGCCGCCGCCGAGCAGGCGAGGAGCATCGCCGTACGCCTCGGCGACCGGCTGCTGGACGCGCACGCCCTGCTGGCCCTGGCCAGGGTGAACCGGGCCGAGGGCGCGGCGGGGCGGGCGCGGGAGCTGGCCGGGGCGGCGCTGGAGGTGTTCGAGCAGACCGGCGACCGCCAGGGCGCCGCCAACGCCCGCGCCCTCCTGGCCCCGGGTTAGACCGCGAGCAGGCGGCGCACGTCCTCCCGGTGCAGCTCCTCGGCGGCCCCGGTGCGCACGACGTGCCCGCCGTCGAGGATGACGAACGTGTCGGCCAGCCGCAGCGCGATGTCCAGGTACTGCTCCACCAGCAGCACTGCCAGCCCGGCGGCGTGCAGCCGCTCGATCGCCGCCTCGATCTCCAGGATGATCGACGGCTGGATGCCCTCGGTCGGCTCGTCGAGTATGAGCATCCTGGGCCTGGTGACCAGGGCCCGGGCCATGGCCAGCTGCTGCTGCTGGCCGCCCGACAGGTGGCCGGCGCTCCGTTTGAGCAGCGGCTTGAGCGCGGGGAACACGTCCAGGGCCTCGTCGATGGCCTCCCTGGTCACCTTGGCGGCCTCCATGGTGACCAGCAGGTTGCCCAGGACCGAGAGCTGGGGGAAGCACTGGTGGCCCTGGGGGACGTACCCCATGCCGAGCCTGACCCGCTCGTGCGGTTTCAGCCGGGTGACGTCGCGGCCGTCGAACGTGACCGTGCCGGCCGTCGCCGGGATCACGCCCATGACGGTGTTGAGCAGCGTGGTCTTGCCGACGCCGTTGCGTCCCATGACGCACACGAGCTGTCCGGGCCCGACCTCCAGAGAGACCCCGAACAGTACGCGTGCCCTCCCGTACCCCGACTCAAGGCCGGTCACCGACAGCATCGCTGGCCCTCCTCCCCAGGTAGACCTCCTGGACGCGGGGGTCGGCGCTGACCTCGTCGACCGACCCCTCCATGAGCACCCTGCCCTCGTGCAGCACGGTCACCGTCGAGGCGTGCCGCCGAAGGAACTCCATGTCGTGCTCCACCACGATCACCGTGTGGTCGGCGGCGATCTGGGTGAGCAGCTCCCCCGTGCGCTCCCGTTCGTCGCTGGACATGCCCGCCACCGGCTCGTCCAGGAGCAGCAGCCGGGGGCGCTGCGCCAGCAGCATGCCGATCTCCAGCCACTGGCGCTGGCCGTGCGAGAGAACACCGGCCGAACGTTCGGCGAGATCTTCGAGTCCGGTCCTGGCCAGCGCCTCCTCGACGGCCTCCGACACGCCCTTGCGCCGCCTGGCCAGCGACCAGAGCGGCTTGCGGAAGCTGGCCGCGAGGTCGAGGTTCTCGACCACGGTCAGCTCCTCGAACACGACCGACGTCTGGAACGTGCGGCCGACGCCCAGTCGGACGATCTGGTGCTCCCTCCTGCCGACCAGGTCGTGCTCGCCGAACCGCACGCTGCCCGCCGCCGGCCTGGTGAGCCCGGTGATCACGTCGATCAGCGTGGTCTTGCCCGCGCCGTTGGGCCCGATCAGGAAGCGCAGCTCGCCCTCGGGCACGGTCAGGTCCACGCCGTCGAGCGCCCGGAACCCGTCGAACACGACCTGGACGTCACGTAGTTCGAGCACGCCGCCACCTCCCCACCAGGCCCACGATCCCCTTCGGGGCGAGCGTCATGACCAGGATGAACAGCGCGCCCTGCAGGTAGAGCCAGCCGTCGGCGAACTGCTCGCTGAACGCCGTCTTGGCGTAGCCCATGACGACCGCGCCGAGCACCGCGCCGGCCAGCGCGTGCCGCCCGCCGACCGCCACCGCGACGACCAGCTCCAGCGAGGGCACGACACCCAGCAGCGCGGGCGAGATGATGCCGACCACCGGCACGAACAGCGCGCCCGCCAGCCCCGCCATGCCCGCCGAGGCGGCGAAGGTGACGGTCTTGACCAGGGCCGGGTCGTAGCCGAGGAAACGCACCCGGTCCTCGCCGTCCCTGACGGCGACGAGGAGCCGGCCGTAGCGGCTGTTCACGAGCTGGCGGGTGGCGAGGTAGAGGGCTCCGAGGACGACCGCCACCACGAGGTAGAGCGTCCGCTGCGTGGAGTCCTCGGCCAGGTCCTGGCCGAACAGCTCGAAGAAGTTCGTCATGCCGTTGGTGCCGCCGGTCAGGCCCTGCTGGCCGACGAGCAGGATGACCAGGGCGGCGGCCAGCGCCTGGGTGAGGATCGCGAAGTACGCACCCCGTACCCGCTGCCGGAACACCAGCGCGCCCAGCAGCAGCGCGATCGCCACGGGTCCGAGCACGGCCATGGCGAGGGCGAATATGGGGTTGGCGAACGGCGCCCACAGCGCGGGCAGCCGCTCCACCCCGCTCCACACCATGAAGTCGGGCAGCCCGCCGCCGGCCTCGGTGAGCTTGAGGTACATCGCCATGGCGTAGCCGCCGAGCCCGAAGAAGACGCCCTGGCCGAGGGTGAGCATGCCGCCCTGCCCCCAGGCCAGCCCGATCCCGAGCGCGACGATCGCGTAGCAGAGGTATTTCGCCAGCAGCCCCAGCCGGAACGGCTCCAGCAGCAGCGGGGCCGCCACCAGGGCGATCACGGCCACGGTCGCGAAAGGCAGATTTCTCTTGATCATGTGAGCACCCTCGACCGCAGCACGAACATGCCCTGCGGGCGCACCTGCAGGAACGCGATGATCACGGCGAACACGATGACCTTCGCCAGGGAGGCGTCCGACCAGAACTCGGCGTAGGAGTTCAGCAGCCCCAGCCCGATCGCGGCCAGCACGGCGCCGCGCAGCTGCCCGAGCCCGCCCGCCACGACGACGAGGAACGCGTCCACGATGTAGTACGTGCCGAGCGCCGGCCCGACGGGCCCGATCAGCGTCAGCGCCACCCCGGCCACGCCCGCCAGCCCGGACCCGATGAAGAACGTCAGCATGTCCACCCGGCCGGTGTCGATGCCGCTGGTCGCGGCGAGCTGCCGGTTCTGCACGACGGCCTGGGTCCGGCGGCCGAGCCCGGTGCGGTTGAGGTACACCCAGACCGCCACCACGCCGGCGATCGCGAGCCCCATGATGAACAGCCGGTTGTAGGGCAGGATGCCCACCCCGCCCGCGAGCCAGGAGGGGGCGGGCACCTGCACGTTCGGCGCGCCGAACAGGTCGCGGGCGAGCTGCTGCAGCACCAGGCTGACGCCCCAGGTGAGCAGCAGCGTGTCCAGCGGGCGGCCGTAGAAGTGCCTGATGGCGGCCCGTTCCAGGATCAGGCCCATGAGCCCCGCCACCAGGAACGCCGCCGGCAGCGCGAGCACCAGGTCCTGCAGCAGGAACGCGGTGTACGCGCCCGCCATGATGAACTCGCCGTGCGCCATGTTGATCACGCCCATCTGCCCGAACGTGAACGTCAGCCCGAGCGCGATGAGCAGCAGCACCGCCCCGATGGACAGGCCGATGGGGAGCTGGTTGAGGAAGGCCGGCATCACTGCCCCGCCGCCAGGCCGGCGGCCCAGGAGTAGCCCTTGAGGTACGGGTCCGGCTTGATCGGCTTGCCGGAGTCCCACACCTGCTTGATCAGGCCGTCGGGCTGGACGATGCCGATGCGGGCGGTCTTGTACATGTGCTGGTTCTCGCCGTCGATGGTGACCAGGCCCTCGGGGCGTTCGAGCGAGATGCCGGGCGCGGCCTTCTTGACCGCCTCGACCTCGGTGCTGCCCGCCTTCTTGACCGCCTCGGCCCACAGGTAGACCGCGTTGTAGCCGGCTTCCATGGGGTCGGAGGTGACCTTGTTCTGCCCGTACTTGGCCTTGTACGCCTTGACGAACGCGTCGTTGGCCGGGGTGTCGGTGGTCTGGTAGTAGTTCCAGGCGACCGGCTGGCCCACGATGTTGTCCACGCCGATGCCGGTGACCTCCTCCTCGGCGATGCTCACCGACAGCACCGGCATGCTGTCGGCGGACGAGCCCGCGCTCTTGAGCTGCTTGAAGAAGGCCACGTTGCTGTCGCCGTTCAGGGTGTTGAAGACGGCGTCCGGCTTGGCCTGCATGACCTTGTTGACCAGCGTGGAGTATTCGGTGTGGCCGAGCGGCGTGTACTCCTCGCCGAGGATCTCCATCCCGTTCGCCGCCGCGTACGCCTTGATGATCTTGTTCGCGGTCCGCGGGAAGACGTAGTCGCTGCCCACCAGGAACAGCTTCTTCTTGCCCTGCTCCTTCAGGTAGTCGAGGCCGGGGATGATCTGCTGGTTGGTGGTGGCGCCCGTGTAGAAGATGTACGGCGAGCTCTCCAGGCCCTCATACTGCACCGGATACCAGAGCAGGGCCTTGTGGCGCTCGAAGACCGGCAGCATGGCCTTCCTGCTGGCCGAGGTCCAGCCGCCGAAGACAGTGGCGACCTTGTCCTGCCTGATCAGCTTGGTGGCCTTCTCCGCGAACGTGGGCCAGTCGGAGGCGCCGTCCTCCACCACGGGGACGAGCTGCTTGCCGAGCACGCCGCCGGCCTTGTTGATCTCTTCGATGGCCAGGAGTTCGGCGTCGCGGACGGTGACCTCGCTGATCGCCATCGTGCCGCTGAGCGAGTGGAGGAGGCCCACCTTGATCTCCTTGGAGTCGGCGGGCTTGGCGTTCGATCCGCAGGCCGCGAGGGCTAACACCAAGGTGGCGGAGACAATCGGACGGGAGATGCGCACAGCCGTTCCTTCCTGCCGACCGTTACTGGGAGAAAGGTGACTCCGCGAGGTTTCCCGAGTAGATCGCGGTTGTTAAGACGCGTTTGCCGAGTGTTCACAAATGCACTTAATCCGAAATATGGGGGTTGAGTCGCAGTGCGAAACCAACACGACATGCCCCGGCAACAGCCACGAAACCGCCGGTTCCTATGGTCCGGCCATGCGGCTTACCTCACACGAGCAGGAACGGCTGCTCATCCACGTCGCCGCCGGGGTGGCGCGCGAGCGGCAGGCCAGGGGCCTGCGCCTGAACCACCCCGAGGCTACCGCCATCATCGCGTCGTTCCTCATGGAGGGGGCCAGGGACGGGCGCTCCGTGGCCGACCTGATGGAGGCCGGACGGTCGGTGCTCGGCCGGGCCGACGTCATGGAAGGCGTGCCGGAGATGCTGGAGAGCGTGCAGATCGAGGCGACGTTCCCCGACGGCACGAAGCTGGTCACCGTACACAGGCCGATCCCGTGATCCCGGGCGAGTACGTGCACCCCGAGGGCGCTCACACCCTCAACCCCGGGCGCGAGCGCCGCACGCTGCGGGTGGTGAACACGGCGGACCGGCCGGTACAGGTGGGCTCGCACTACCACTTCGCGGCCGCCAACCCGGGGCTGGAGTTCGACAGGAAGGCGGCCTGGGGCATGCGGCTGGACGTGCCGGCGGGGACGGCGGTCAGGTTCGAGCCGGGCGTCGAGCGCGACGTGACGCTCGTGCCGCTGGCGGGCAACCGGGTCGTGCCCGGGCTGCGGCCGGAGTGGGCGGGGCCGCTCGATGGCTGACATCTCGCGCGCCCGGTACGCGGCGCTCTACGGCCCCACGGTCGGCGACCAGATCCGGCTGGCCGACACCGACCTGTTCATCGAGGTCACCGAGGACCTGTCGATCGGGCCCGCCGGGCCGGGCGACGAGGCGGTGTTCGGCGGCGGCAAGGTCATCCGCGAGTCCATGGGACAGGCGCGGACCACCCGGGCACAGGGCGCGGCCGACCTGGTCATCACCGGCGCGGTGATCCTCGACCACTGGGGCGTGGTCAAGGCCGACGTCGGCATCCGCGACGGCCGCGTCTACGCCATCGGCAAGGCCGGCAACCCCGACACGATGGACGGCGTCGACCTGGTCATCGGGCCGTCCACAGAGGTGCTCGCGGGCAACGGCAAGATCCTCACCGCCGGGGGCGTCGACTCGCACGTCCACCTGATCTGCCCACAGGTCCTCGACGAGGCGATCGCGTCCGGCGTCACCACGATCGTCGGCGGCGGCACCGGACCCGTCGAGGGCACCAAGGCGACGACCGTCACCGGAGCCTGGTACCTGGGCCGGATGCTGGAGTCGCTGGACGCGTACCCGCTGAACTTCGCGCTGCTCGGCAAGGGCAACACGGTCTCCACCGACGGCCTGACGGAGCAGCTCGAGGCCGGGGCCTCCGGCTTCAAGCTGCACGAGGACTGGGGCTCGACGCCGGCCGCCATCGACGCCTGCCTGAGCGTGGCGGACGCGTCGGGGGTGCAGGTGACGCTGCACACGGACACCCTGAACGAGGCGGGGTTCGTGGAGTCGACGCTGAAGGCCATCGGGGATCGGATGATCCACGCGTACCACACCGAAGGGGCCGGCGGCGGGCACGCTCCCGACATCATCCGCGTCGCCTCCTACCCCAACATCCTGCCCTCCTCCACCAACCCCACCCGGCCGCACACCGTCAACACGCTGGACGAACACCTCGACATGCTCATGGTGTGCCACCACCTCAACCCGTCGATCCCGGAGGACCTGGCCTTCGCCGAGTCGCGCATCCGGCCGGCGACGATGGCCGCCGAGGACGTGCTGCACGATCTGGGGGCGATCTCGATGATCGGCTCGGACTCGCAGGCGATGGGGCGGATCGGGGAGACGATCATCCGTACGTGGCAGACGGCGCACGTCATGAAAGGCCGCCGGGGGTCGCTGGGTGGGTCCGCGGACAACCTGCGAGCCCGCCGCTATATCGCGAAATATACGATTTGTCCGGCTATCGCCCACGGGCTGGACGGCGAGATCGGCTCCGTCGAACGCGGCAAGCTCGCCGACCTCGTCCTCTGGGACCCGGCGTTCTTCGGGGTCAAGCCCGACCTCGTCCTCAAGGGCGGGGTGGTGGCCTGGGCACAGATGGGCGACGCCAACGCCTCCATCCCGACGCCGCAGCCGGTGCTGCCCCGTCCCATGTTCGGCGCCTCACCGGTGACCGCCGCCGCCACCTCGCTCCACTTCGTCGCGCCGGTGGCCCTGGAGTCCGGCCTCGCCGACCGGCTGTCCGTACGCCGCCGCCTGGCTCCGGTGGCGGACGTACGACGGCGCGGCAAGTCCTCGATGCCGCTCAACGACGCCATGCCCCGGATCGAGGTGGCGCCCGACACGTTCGAGGTCCGCATCGACGGCGACCTCGTCGAACCGGCCCCCGCCACCCGCCTTCCCCTGGCCCAGCGCTACTTCCTCTTCTGATGCCATGAACCCAGCGCTGCTCCTCCTCGCCGACTCCCGCCTCCCGGCCGGCGGCCACGCCCACTCGGGCGGCACCGAACAGGCCATCACGTCGGGAGCGGTCTCCGACGTGCCCTCGCTGGCACGTTTCCTACGAGGCCGCCTCCACACCACCGGCGCCCTCGCCGCCACCCTCACAGCCGCCGCCCACACCCAGGCCACCACCCCGGCGCCTCAGCCGCTCTCCAGCGCGAGCACCACCACTGGGGCGGAGGCCGATGCCGAAGTCGGTCAGGTCGCGGCCGGGTCGCCGTGGGTGCTGCTCGACGCCGAGGTCGATGCCAGGACCGCCGCCCCCGCCCAGCGGGACGCGTCCAGGACCCAGGGCAGGCTCCTCCTCAGGGTCGCCCGCCGCGTGTGGCCGTCACCGGTGCTCGATGAGCTGGCGCGAGCCGTACCGAGCCCCCATCACCCGATCGCGCTCGGAGCGGTGGCGTACGCGGCGGGCGCCACGGCCGAGGAGGCGGCCATGGCGGCGGCGTACCATGCGATCAGCGGCCCGGCCACGGCGGCGGTGCGGCTCCTGGGCCTCGACCCGGTGGCCGTGCACGGGCTCCTGGCCGACCTCACCCCCGACCTCACGGCCATCGCCACCGAAGCCCACCTCGCCGTGACGAACGCCCGCTCCACCGCTCACCAGGACGTGACGGACGCCGACTCCACCGTCCACCCCACCGTGACGGACGCCGACTCCACCGTCCATCCCGGCTCCACGAGGCAGACCCCGGATCCCGCAGACCCGCTCCCCTGGTTGGCGGCGCTGCCCGCGTACTCGTCCCCAGCCCTTGACCTCCTGGCCGAGCAGCACGCGCGCGCCGAGGTCAGGTTGTTCGTCTCCTAAGGAAGGATCCCCAGACATGGGTGCCAATCACGACGACCACCACCACGCCCCCGACGGCCGCGGCCGGGCGCTGCGGCTCGGGGTGGGCGGCCCGGTAGGGAGCGGCAAGACGGCCCTGGTGGCCGCGCTGTGCAGGACGCTGGGCCCGTCGCTGTCCCTCGGGGTGGTGACGAACGACATCTACACCACCGAGGACGCCGACTTCCTGCGCCGGGCGGGCGTGCTCGACCCCGAGCGCATCCTCGCCGTCGAGACCGGTTGCTGCCCCCACACCGCCATCCGCGACGACATCGCCGCGAACCTCGACGCCGTGGAGACCCTGGAGCACCGCTTCGGCCCGCTGGACCTGGTGATCGTGGAGAGCGGCGGCGACAACCTGACGGCCACGTTCAGCCGGGGCCTGGCGGACAGGCAGATCTTCGTCCTGGACGTGTCGGGTGGCGACAAGGTGCCGCGCAAAGGTGGTCCGGGGGTGACGACGGCGGACCTGCTGGTCGTCAACAAGACCGACCTGGCCCCGATGGTGGGCGCCGACCTGGGCGTGATGGACCGCGACGCGGCGGCCGTACGCGGTGACAGGCCGGTGCTGTTCACCTCGATCAGGCAGGAGCCCACCGCCGCCACGGTCGCTTCCTGGGTGTCCGAGCAGGTGACGGCCTGGTCCCACACCCACGCGGCCGCCGTCTCCTGATGCCCGCGAGCACCCGGCCCGGCCGCCGCGGGATGAAGGCGAGCGCCGCCGTCGCGACGGCCTCGTCCCCGGACGGCCGGACCCTCATCCGCCGGCTGGCCTCGGCGCCCCCGCTGACGCTGCGCCAGACGGGGCCGTACACCGTGCATCTCATCTCCACGGCGGCGGGCCCGCTCGGCGGCGACCGGCTCTCCCTGGACCTGGACGTCGCCCCGCGCACCACCTTGGAGCTGGGCTCGGTCGCCAGCACCCTGGTCCTGCCGGGGGACGGCACGTCCGAGATGCTGGTCACGGCCCGGGTGGGGGCGGGCGCCACACTCCGCTTCACGCCGGAGCCCACGGTGCTCGCCGCCGGGTGCGAGCATCGGCTCCTGGTACGCCTGGAGATGGCGGCGGACGCCGAGGTGCTGTGGCGCGAGGAGATCGTCTTCGGTCGCCACGGCGAGGTCTCGGGGCGTTGCCACGCCCGCTTCGACGCGACGTGCGACGGCCGCCCGGTGCTCCGGCAGGAGTTCACCGTGGGCGACCCGGCCGTGGACACCTCCCCGGCCGTCTACGGCTCTGCCCGCTGCGTCGGCACCACGTTCCTCACGACGTCCGCCAAGGAGCCGGTGGTGGCCGAGGGCGTCGCCGTCCTACCCCTGGCCGGTCGGGGCACGCTCGTGTCCGCCCTGGCCGCGGACGCCGTCCAGCTCCGCTCCCGCCTCGAATGGGGCGAACGCACCACCCTCACCCCGGAGCCCTGACCTGGCGAACCCGTTAAGGCGAGGAAGGGGTGGCAGGGGGAAGCGGCACGACCACCCCGTATCGCCCAGCCCCAGCGGCTCGATAACGACACCCGGTACCGGCCGCCAGCGGGCAGCGGCAGGTGGCGACGGGTGACGGCCCGCGGTGGTTGGAGGCCGCGGTCACGGACGACGGCGGTCACGGACGACGGGGCGACCGGCGGCGGTTGGCGGTGATGGTGACGACCCCGTTGCGTTCGGTGGTGGGAGGCGGGTGTCCGGCTTACAGTGATCGTGTGGCCGATTACCTCCAGCCCGCCCCCGCCAAACCGGCGGCCCGCCGCGGCTATGCCCTGGCCGTCGTGTTGGCCGGAGCGTTGCTGGTGTTCTGTGCCGTCCTGCCGTGGTCCGGGCTCGAGGTGCGCAGCGAGCTGATCGGCGGCGGGCTGGCCAACGACATCCGCGGCATCGACGACACGTTCGGCGTCTACACGCTGGTGGCGGGCCTGGCGGCGCTGGGCTGCGGCATCGCCGGGCTGCTCACCCGCCCCAGGGTCGCCGCCCTGGCCGCCGTCCCGGGGGCGGCGGCGGTGGCGGTGCTGGTGCTCTTCATGACCGACGGGAGCGGCGTCCGCGACCGGCTCTCCTTCGACCTGGGGCAGGTGCTGTCGGTCGGGCCGGTGATCAAGTTCGGCTGGTTCGCGGCCATGGGCTGCGCGGTGGCGGTCGTCGTGCTGTCCATCCTGGCGCTGGTCCGCCGCCCCTGAGCTGATCAGCCGGCCGTCCTGGCGCTGGTCCGCCGCCCCCGAGCCGATCAGTCGTAGAAGCCCAGGCGCCGCAGCTGCTTGGGGTCGCGCTGCCAGTCCTTGGCCACGCTGATCCGCAGGTCCAGGTAGACGCGGGTGCCGAGCAGGGCCTCGATCTGCTTGCGGGCCTTGGTGCCCACCTCGCGCAGCCGCTCGCCCTTGTGCCCGATGACGATCGCCTTCTGCGAGGGCCGCTCCACGAACAGGTGCGCGTAGATGTCCAGCAGGTCGTCCCGCCCCTCCCGGGGCATCATCTCGTCGACGACCACGGCGATCGAGTGGGGCAGCTCGTCGCGTACGCCCTCCAGCGCCGCCTCCCTGATCAGCTCGCCCACCAGCACCTGCTCGGGCTCGTCGGTGAGCTGGCCGTCCTCGTAGAGGGGCGGCGACTCGGGCATGTGCTCGATCAGCACGTCGGCCAGCACGTCGAGCTGCTCACCCGACTGCGCCGACACCGGCACGATCGCGGCGAACTCCCCCACCTGCGACACCGCCAGCAGTTGCTCCGCGATCTGCTCCTTGGACGCCAGGTCGCACTTGGTCACGACCGCCACGACCGGCGTCTTCTTCACCGCCGCCAGCTTGTCGGCGATGAACCGGTCACCCTTGCCGATCGGCTCGTTGGCGGGCACGCAGAAGCCGATCGCGTCGACCTCGGTCAGCGTGGACAGCACCAGGCTGTCGAGCCGCTCGCCGAGCAGCGTGCGCGGCCGGTGCAGGCCCGGCGTGTCGACGATGACGAGCTGGGCGTCGGGCCGGTGCACGATGCCTCTGATGGTGCGCCTGGTCGTCTGCGGCTTGGACGAGGTGATCGCCACCTTGCTGCCGACCAGGGCGTTCATGAGCGTGGACTTGCCGACGTTCGGCCTCCCCACGAAACAGGCGAATCCGGCGCGATGGTTGTCTGGCGAAGTCACATTCTGCATTGTGGCCTATCAGCGGGCATGCGCACGCCACCAGGCGAACGCCTGGGGCGCGGCGATCGGGGTCCAGGGCGTCGTCGGCAGCTCCGAGAACTCCTGCTCGGTCACCCATCGGTAGTCGGTGATCTCGACGCCGTCCGGCTCCGGCCCGGCGGAGCCCGGGGCGATCACGCAGGCGTAGGCGGCGATGACGTAGCCGACCTGATGGCCGTTCGGGTAGACGGTGCGGAACTCGGGGCCGCCGAACACGCCGACCAGGCCGCGTACCTCGATGTCGATGCCGAGCTCCTCGTGCAGCTCCCTGACGATGGCGTCCTCGGGCCGCTCGTCCGGGTCGATGCCGCCGCCGGGCGCGGCCCAGAGGTCGACGTCGCCGTGGCGGGCCACCAGGAGCCTGCCGGCGTCGTCGAACACGAAGCCCGCCGCCGACGGCAGCATGAGCAGATCGGTGCCAACCTTCTCCCGCAATTTCGCCAAAAATGGCGACATCGGCATGATCAGCCCCGCAGCTTTCCGTCGGGACCGGCCACGAGCAGCGCCTTGACGCCCAGCTCCGCGGCCACGGCCTCGTCGGCGGCGCTCGGCGCGCCCTCGCTCACCAGCGCCACGGCCTCCAGGGACCGCGCGCCGCTGGAGACCGCCATGGCCACGGCCACCTGCACCGCCGACAGCGCGAGCGCGTCCAGCGCCACGTTGGTCGCCGAGTACGTACGGCCGGTCTCGTCGCGTACGGCGGCCCCTTCCGCGGACTCGTTACGCACTCGGGCCGCCCGGGCCAGAGTGATGATCTTGCTGTCTTCAGGATCGAGTGTCACGGGAACAAGGCTACGAGAAATCCGCCAAGCGGATTGCCCCCGCGGCCTCGACCGGGTCTGACAGCAGGCTTCCTGTCAGTGGGTCCCGGTCATGGAGATGACCGCGTCGACCACCTCGCTGGTACGGGCCGCGTCCACGTCGTTCATGCCCGTGTGCACGACCGAGACCAGCGTGTCGCCCACCCGCGACAGCACGACGTCCATCGCGTACGGGTAGCCGTTCAGGCGCCCGCTCAGCCGCGCGCCCACGGTCTCGTCGGCCGCGTTCTCGACCGGGAGCTCCTGCGAGCGCAGGTCCGTGCCGGAGGACGTGCGTACCTCCCGGCACGACTCCAGGGCCTCGGCCAGCGCGTCGAGGTGCTCCTCGGCCTCCCCGTCCGCGTACCGGGCCAGCCCCACCCCGGCCTGCTCCCCCAGCCCGTCACCGCGGTAGCTGACCGCCGCCTCGGCCGTCAGCGCCTGCCGCGGCGCCAGCCCTCCGACGGGCTCGAGCACGGCCATGCAGTTGCTGTCGGCCTGCGCGAACGGCATCCGCCACGCCTGCTCGGGCCGGGCCGTGAAGCCGTCGGGCAACGGCGGCTCCTTGCTGAGCACCTCGCGCAGGTGCGCGGTGGCCTGCGCGTCGAGAGCGCTCCCCGTCCCCCCGCTGACGCAACCCCCCAGAACGCCGGCCAGCAGGGCACAGGCGATGATCTCGCGTTTCATGATTCCCCCTGGATCGCAGCCTCCCCAACCGACGAATGCGGCAATCCACCGGAGCTTCCACCAATGCGCAAAAAGGGTGCCCCCACCCGGTTTTCCGGACGAGAACACCCTTTACGCCGACCTGCGTCCCAGCCGGCTGGGCAGCCGGCCGGGACACCGTCGTTCCCCCCAGGGACATCCTCTCGCCGCGAACCCCACCCGGCGTTCGGATGCTTTCCCCTCTGACACCCACCGCACTGGATGTCGTGGTTAGAGAGTGCCCGGACCGGCTTGCAGAAGACTTGTAGAACGCTTGCGACCTTCGTCCGCCTTCGCCCGGACCCGCCCTGAGACAGGTCAGTCCTCGGTGCCGACCGGTTCGGTGTCGTCCTCCGGGGGCTTGACGCGGCGGACCACCACCGTGCTGATGCGGTTGCGGCGGCCCGCCAGGCTCTCGGCGGTGAGCATGAGCCCGGCCACCTCGGCCTGCGACCCGGCGATGGGCACCCGGCCCAGAGCGTGGGCGAGCAGCCCGCCCACGGTCTCCACGTCGTCGACCTCGATCTCCGTGTCGAACAGCTCGCCCAGCTCGTCGACCGGCATCCGGGCCGTCACCCGCATCCCGCCGTCGGACATGGGCTCGACGCGGGGCGCCTCCTGGTCGTACTCGTCGGTGATCTCGCCGACGATCTCCTCCAGCACGTCCTCGATCGTGACCAGCCCGGCGGTGCCGCCGTACTCGTCGATGACGATGGCGATGTGGATCTGGCGCGCCTGCATCTCCCGCATGAGCTGGTCGATGGGCTTGCTCTCGGGCACGTACGCGGCCGTCCGCATGATCGACTCGACCGTGTCCTCACCCCCGCCCTCGCCGGACTCGTGGATCTTGCGGGCGATGTCCTTGAGGTAGGCGATGCCGATGACGTCGTCCTCGTTCTCGCCCACGACGGGGATGCGGGAGAACCCGCTGCGCAGCGCCAGCGACAGGGCCTGGCTGATCGACTTGCCGCGTTCGATGTGGACCATGTCGGTGCGCGGCACCATGACCTCGCGCACCAGCGTGTCACCCAGCTCGAAGACCGAGTGGATCATCTCGCGCTCGTCCGGCTCGATCACCCGGCGCTCCTCGGCCAGGTCGACCAGCTCGCGCAGCTCGGCCTCCGAGGTGAACGGCCCGTCGCGGAACCCCTTGCCGGGGGTCAGGGCGTTGCCGAGCAGGATGAGCAGCTTGGGCAGCGGGCCGAAGATGCGGGTCAGGCCGTAGACGATGGGGGCGCTGGCCAGCGCGACCGGTTCGGCGTGCTGGCGGCCCAGCGTACGCGGCATGACACCGACCACGACGTAGCTAACCACGATCATCACGACCGCGGCCCAGACGTACGCCCAGCCCTGGTCGTGCATGAGGTCGATGAACAGCAGGGTCGCGATGACCGTGGCCACCAGCTCGCAGCTCAGCCTGAGCAGCAGGAGCAGATTGAGGTAGCGGGGCGGGTCGTTGACGATGGCCTGCAGGCGCACCGCGCCCCGCCGGCCCTCACGCACGTATTCCTCGGTGCGCACCCTTGAGATGCGCGTCAGTGCCGTCTCCGCGCTGGCGATCAAGCCACCGATGATCACGAGCGCGATGGCCGACAGCAACCAGGCGTTCACTGCGGGTTGCGCACCTCCTGCCACGACTCCAGGAGCCGGGCCTGCAGGCCGAACATCTCCTTGTGCTCCTCGGGCTCGGCGTGGTCGTAGCCGAGCAGGTGGAGGATGCCGTGGGTGCACAGCAGCTCCAGCTCGTCGGCCGCGCTGTGGCCCGCCTCCTTGGCCTGCCGGGCTGCCACGTGCGGGCAGAGCACGACGTCGCCGAGGAGCGCCGGGTCGGCCGGGCTCTCCGAGTCGCCGCGCGCTCCGCCGCCGGGGCGCAGCTCGTCCATCGGGAACGCCAGCACGTCGGTCGGCCCCGGCTCGCCCATCCACTTCTCGTGGAGCTCGGCCATGGCGTCCTCGTCGACCACCACGATGGACAGCTCGGCGAGCGGGTTGATGCCCATCTCGCCGAGCACGTGAGCGGCCAGGGCGGAGAGTTTCTCCTCGTCGACCTCTACGCCGGACTCGTTGTTGATCTCGATGCTCATGGTCGCCGCTTCCCCCGGTGCTGGATGCTCTTGGGCTCCTGCGCGGCCTGCGTGGCGTCGTAACGCCCGTACGCGTCCACGATCTCGCTCACCAGCTTGTGACGGACCACGTCGGCGCTGGACAGGCGCGCGAAGTGGATGTCGGGGATGCCGTCGAGGATCTCCTGGACGACCCGCAGCCCGCTCGTCGTGCCGGCGGGCAGGTCGACCTGCGTCACGTCACCGGTCACCACGATCTTGGAGTTGAACCCGAGCCGGGTGAGGAACATCTTCATCTGCTCGGCCGAGGAGTTTTGCGCCTCGTCGAGGATGATGAACGCGTCGTTGAGCGTATTGTGTGTCAGGAGGAAGTCCTCGGTGACGTAGAGCGAGTCTTCGGCGGCCACCTGGATACACACGCACTCCGCAGTGCCGCGCGGCTCGATGCGATCAACGTAGCGCATCGGCCGACCGCCCCCGGACGTCTTGTAGATCTCCGCCTTCCGCGACAACCGGAAAGGCTCGATGCCCTCCGGAAGCCGGATGTCGAGGATGTACGCGTCGTGGCGGTGACGGATCTGTCGCCCCTTCGCCAGTCCCGGCTTACGCTCTCTCGCGGGGCGGGTGCGCCAATACACCACGCCCCCGAGGGACTGGATGAGAAAGACGACATCGTCGCGAAGCTGCGGCGACACTGTGGTGTATTGGATCCTGCACGTCCGGCCCTGCTGAGCGACAGGACCTCCGTCGGCGTCGAGCAGACCCTGGAGAACCGCGATCCTGATCTCCGCCGTGTTACGCAGATAGACCTCAGGAACGAACTTCGTGTGCGATCGGCAGCCCGACAGGCCCAACTGCCGCATGACGTCGGTGATCGGATTGGCGATCGTCATGCTGTCCCCGGGCTTCCTCACCCGGTTGAGCACGTAGTCCGGCCCACCCTTCCACCTGGCCTGCATACCGGGGAGAGCACGTTCGAGTGCCTCGACGAGTTGCGGGTCGTTCGTAGCGAAACTCGGGGTTGTGGTCCCTGTGACGCATCCGTCTCCCAGCAGCAGGCCGAGCGCGTAGGGATCCAATGAGACGTCGCGCTCGGGGAAGCAGACCGGCGCGCTCAGCAGCGGCAACTCCCACTTCCGGTGGTGTGCCGTCCGCAGGTCACCGATCATGTCCTTGGTCTGCAGCACCCGCCACGGCTTGCCCCGATCGGCGTCATCACGGGTGCGGACTGTCCAGAGATGCTCCTCAGAGGCGAGCACCGAGGCACCGTCCTGGCTGAAGAGCCGGTAGATCTTCTTCTCCCCCTGCGGATAGACGCCCAGCACAGGGGTCGGCTCGCCGTCCGACCCTATGACGAGGTCGCCGACTTCCAGCTCCCCGATGGAGCGGAACCCATCCGGAGTCAGCACGCCCGTGCCGACAGGGTGCGCCCTACCGCGCATGTACGCCAGCGGCGCGACCTCGATCGTGCCCGCGGCCATCAGCTTGGGGATCGAGTCGGGGTCGACCATGTCGTGCAGGGCGTCGTAGAGCGGCCGCAGGTAGGGGTCGATCTTCTCGTACAGGGTGCCGGGCAGGAAGCCCAGCCGCTCGCCGGCCTCGACGGCCGGGCGGGTCAGGATGATCCGGTTGACCCGCTTCTCCTGCAGCGCCCGCACGGCCTTGGCCATCGCGAGATAGGTCTTGCCGGTGCCGGCGGGGCCGATGCCGAACACGACCGTGTGCTGGTCGATCGCGTCGACGTAGCGCTTCTGGTTGACCGTCTTGGGCCTGATGGTGCGCCCGCGCGAGGAGAGGATGTCGAGCGACAGCACCTCGGCGGGACGGTCGGAGGTCATGCGGAGCATGGCGATGCTCCGCTCGACCGCGTCGGGGGTGAGCTCGCCGCCGCTGCGCAGGACCTCGACCAACTCCTCGAAGAGCCGCACCACGGTGCCGCTCTCGTCGGGGCTGCCGGTGACGGTGATCTCGTTACCCCGTACGTGGATGTCGGCCCTGAAGGCACCCTCGATGACGCGTAGCAGCTCGTCGCGGGAGCCCAGGAGGCTGACCATCGGGTATTCGTCCGGAATCAGCACCTTGGCTTGAGTGCGCGAGGGAGGTGCCGTACGTCGGGATTCGTGTAGTTCGGACATGGGCAGGCCAGCGGCCTGATGCCTCCAGGTCTCTTGCGTTGTTCGTCTGAGCCCATGGTATCCGGGACCCGGCCGATTGCTCTCCCCAATATCAGCCGGGGGGCCAGGTGAGGCCGCGCCCGCCCAGGACGTGGGCGTGCACGTGGAAGACCGTCTGCCCGGCGCCGGGCCCGGTGTTGAACACCACGCGGTAGCCGCCGTCGGCCACGCCCTCCTGCACGGCCACGGCGTGGGCGGTCTTGAGCACGTCGTCGGCCAGCCCGTCGTCGGCCTTGGCGAGCTCCGCGGCGTCGCGGTGGTGCTGCTTCGGGATGACCAGCACGTGGGTCGGAGCCTGCGGGTTGACGTCGCGGAACGCCAGCGTCCTGCCGGTTTCGTAAACGATCTCGGCGGGAATCTCCTTGGCGACGATTTGACAGAAGAGGCAATCGCTCACCCAGCCACCCTATCGAGACCCCCGACGTACGGAACCCGTTGCGAATCGGTAATCAGCTGTGTCGTGCGCAGGAAGATCCACACGGTTAGGGTAAGTGTGCGACACTTCAGCAAAAAAAGAGACGATTCAGGGTCGGGCGAGCGCCACCTGGCGAGGACACGACTGGGTAATGCACCCTAAGGAACCGGGGAAACCTCAAGAACCGGAAGAGCGTAAACCCTCTGGGAAGGCCGCGCGTCCCACTGATGTGACCACCGAAACCCTTCTGGCCGACAGGTCGATGGGGGCGGTGCCGGTCGGGTGGGATGCCGACATGGCCGTGACCGCGCTCTACAGCGCGCATTTTCGGTCGTTGGTGCGTCTTGCCGTGTTGCTGGTGCGAGACATAGCAACAGCCGAGGAAGTCGTGCAGGATGCGTTCGTCGCCATTCATGGCGCCTGGCGCAGGCTGCGCGACCCCGACAAGGCACTGGCCTACCTCCGTCAATCCGTCGTCAACCGGTCCCGTTCCGTGCTGCGTCACCGCGCGGTCGTCGAGAAGTACGCTCCCAAGGGTCTGCCGGACGCCCCGAGCGCCGAGAACGGCGCGATCGGCGAGCTGGAACGCTCCGCCGTCATCGAGGCGTTACGGGCCCTGCCGACCCGACAGAGAGAAGCACTGGTTCTGCGGTACTACGGTGATCTGTCCGAAGCTGAGATAGCCCACGCGATGGGCATCAGCAAGGGCGCGGTCAAGAGCCACACCGCACGTGGCATGGCCGCCTTGCGATCCGTTCTGGAGAAAATGTCATGACCCAGCCCCCCGACGAGCACGGAGATCTCCTGCGCCGTGCGCTCCGCGCGGAGGCGGACGCGGTCGTGCCCTCGCCGGACGGACTGGAGATCATCCGCACCCGCATCGAGCGGCGCGGCGTCCGCAATCTGTTCTGGTGGCGAGCGGGCGCGGCCGCCGCCAGCGCCCTCCTGGTGGCGGGAACGATCGTGATGGCCGTTCCCAGCCTGCGCTCGCAGATCATCGACCAGCCCGCCAAGTGGGTGGACAGCGAGACGACCTCCAAGGTGCCGTCCAACTCCTCCACCACCCGCTCCCAGGAGCCGCCGCCCAGGCAGCCGACCAGCCACGACCAGCACCCGGTGGGGATCCCCGAGATCCCCTCCAAGAGCCCGACGCCCCGGCCCACGAAGAGGGCCGAATCGACCACCAGGCCCTCGCCGACCCCCACTCCCACGACGACCGAGTGCCCGTCGCCCCTGGCCGAGCAGGCCGAGCCGCCGTCCGACTGCCCCACGGTCTCGCCGACCCCGACGCCGTCGTCATCGGTGGAGGAGACCCTGCAGCCCACGACGTGCCCGGCCGACGAGTGCCCGCCCGACGACATCACCGACAGTCCGACCGACGTGACCAGCCCGTTGGTGGACGCCTCTCACACGACGCCCTGAAAGGCCCTACCAGCGTCCGGTACGCGTGAGCAGCACCGAGGCCGCCGCCACCCCTGCCGTGGACGTACGCAGCACCGTGGGCCCCAGCAGCACGGACACCGCCCCTGCCGCCCGGAACCCGGCCAGTTCGTCGTCCGAGACGCCCCCTTCGGGCCCCACGACCACCACGATGTCGCCCGACGCGGGCAGCGCCACGCCGGACAGCGGCTCGGCCGCCTCCTCGTGCAGCACCAGCCCCAGCGCCGCGCCAGCCAGCAGTTTGTCGACCTGCGCGGTGGTGGCGGGCTCCGTCACCTCGGGAAGGTGGAACCTGCGGGCCTGCTTGCCCGCCTCACGAGCCGTCGAGCGCCACTTGTGCAGCCCCTTGGCGACCTTGTCGCCCTTCCACTGGGTGATGCTGCGCGAGGCGGCCCAGGGCACGATGACGTCCACGCCCGCCTCGGTCATCATCTCGACGGCCAGCTCGCCCCGGTCGCCCTTGGGCAGCCCCTGGACGACGACCAGCCGCGGCCGCGGCGGCTCGACCTCGTAGCGGCGCAGGACGTCGAGCCTCAGCGCGTCCTTGAGGACCTCGCGTACGACGCACTCGGCGACCGCGCCGGCGCCGTCCGTCAGATCGATCCGCTCACCGGCCCGCAGGCGCCGCACGGAGGCCGCGTGGCGCCCCTCCGGGCCGCCGAGCGTCAGCTCGGGGCCGTCCAGCTCCTGCGACAGGAACACCGGGACGGTCACGTCACCTGCCGTTGAAGGCGTCGCGCAGCCGCGAGAAGAAGCCCTGCTGACCGGGCGCGAACTTGCCCGGCGGCCGCTCCTCGCCCCGCTGCTTGGCCAGCTCGCGCAGCAGCTCCTCCTGCGCGGGCTCGAGGCGGGTCGGGGTCTCGACGTTGACGTGGATCAGCAGGTCGCCGCGGCCGGACTCGTTGAGCCGCTGCACGCCCCGCCCGAACATGGTGATGACCTGGCCCGACTGCGTGCCGGGGCGGACGTCGACCTCCTCCGAGCCGTCGAGCGTCTCGACCGCCAGGATGGTGCCGAGCGCGGCCGCCGTCATCGGGATCTGCACGGTGCAGTGGAGGTCGTCGCCGCGCCGCTCGAAGATCTCGTGGGCACGCTCGACGATCTCGAGGAACAGGTCTCCGGGCGGGCCGCCGCCGGGGCCGACCTCACCCTCGCCGGCGAGCTGGATGTGGGTGCCGTCCTCGACGCCCGCGGGGATGCGGACCTTGATCGTACGGCGGGTGCGCACCCGGCCGTCGCCGGAGCACTCCTGGCAGGGGTGGCGGATGATGGTGCCGAAACCGCCGCACTGCGGGCACGGCCGCGAGGTCATGACCTGGCCCAGGAACGAGCGGGTGACCTGGGAGATCTCGCCGCGCCCGTTGCACATGTCGCAGGTGTCGGGGTGGGTGCCGGCCGCCGTGCCGGCCCCGTGGCAGACCTCGCAGAGCACGGCCGTGTCGACGACCAGCTCACGCGTGGTGCCGAACGCCGTCTCGCGCAGGTCGAGCTCGACCCGGATGGTGGCGTTGCGTCCCCTGCGGGCACGCGAGCGCGGCCCCCTGGCGCCGGCCGCGGTGCCGAAGAACGCGTCCATGATGTCGCTGAAGGGGAAGCCCGCTCCGAAGCCGCCGGCGCCCGCGCCTGCTCCGGCGCCGCCGAAGGGGTCGCCACCCAGGTCGTACATCTGGCGCTTGTTCGGGTCGGACAGCACCTCGTAGGCCTGCGTGATCTCCTTGAACCGCTCCTGGGTCTCAGGATCGGGGTTCACGTCGGGATGCAGCTCGCGGGCAAGTCGGCGATAAGCCTTCTTGATCTCGTCCTGACTGGCGTCACGGCGCACCCCGAGGGTGGCGTAATAGTCGCTGTTTGCCACTTATCGACCTCTTATGATGCAGCCAGGATCTGGCTGACGTAGCGTGCCACCGCGCGCACGGCTCCCATCGTCACTGGGTAGTCCATCCTCGTGGGCCCCAACACCCCGAGCCGGGCCAGTTGGTTGTCGCCTGAACCGTATCCGGTCGCGACTATGGATGTCCCCCGCAGATAGGGGTTTTCGGAGCCGATGCGCACGGTGAGCGCGGACGGTGTGTCTGCGGATGTCTCGCCGAGCAGCCTCATGAGCACGACCTGCTCCTCCAGCGCCTCGAGCACGTCGCGCAGGCCGATCGAGAAGTCGGCGCCCGCGAGGTTGGCCGCGCCGGCGAACACGATCTTCTCGTCGTGCCGCTCGACCAGCGTCTCCAGCAGCACCGACAGGATCGTCGCCACCACCGGGCGGTCTTCGAGAGGGAGCCGCTCGGGCAGGTCGGCGACCAGCTCGGGCACGTTGCTCAGGCCGCAGCCGTCGAGGCAGGCGTTGAGGACCGCGCGCAGGTGGGCGATGCGGGTGTCCTCCACCACCTCGGGCAGCTCGATGACGCGCTGCTCGACGCGGCCGGTGTTGGTGATCAGCACGAGCATGACCCGCCGGTCGTTCAGCGGCACCAGCTCGACGTGCCTGACCGTCGAACGCGTCAGCGTCGGGTATTGCACCACCGCCACCTGCCTGGTCAGCTGCGCGAGCAGCCGGACCGTGCGGGTGACCACGTCGTCGAGGTCGACCGCACCGGCCAGGAACGTCTCGATGGCCCTGCGCTCGGCCCCGGACAGGGGCTTGACCTGCGAGAGCCGGTCGACGAACAGCCGATAGCCCTTGTCGGTCGGCACGCGGCCGGCGCTGGTGTGGGGTTGGGTGATGTAGCCCTCCTCCTCCAGCGCGGCCATGTCGTTCCTGACCGTCGCCGGGGAGACTTTCAGGTTGTGGCGCTCGGCGAGCGCCTTGGAGCCCACCGGTTCGTTGGTGGACACGTAGTCTTCGACAATGGCGCGGAGCACCGCCAGCTTCCGATCGTCGAGCACGTGCTCACCTCCTGCCTCTGACATCCAGGGAACGCAACCATCTAGCACTCTGCATTCCTGAGTGCCAAGTGTACGGCTCTCATCCACAAGGTGCGATAACACAAGGTCGCAACCAGGCTCCTAGCTTCTTACAAGGGGCAAGTACCACACTTGCCGACATGAGCGACAACTCCCCGCCTCCGCCGTATGGGCCCCAGCCCGGCTCCCAGCCGGGTTACGGCCCCCAGCCCGGGTCCCAGCCCGGCTACGGCCCTCAGCCCGGGTCTCAGCCCGGCTACGGCCAGCCACCGCCCCAGTACGGGCCGCCGCCGCAGTACGGGCCTCCGCCTCAGTACGGCCCGCTGCCCCAATACGGCCCACCTCCTCAGTACGGACAGTACGGCCAACAACCCCAATTCCCCGCACGAATCGACTCGAAAGCCATCAAACCGCGACTTTGGTGGATCGGGCTCGTCTGGGGCATCGCCGTGGTCTGCACCATCGCAGGCGTCGTCCTGTTCGCCACGGGCATCGTCAGCAGCGTCAGCAACATAGCCCCCACCAGGACGTTCGCGTCCGGCGAAACCGTGACGGTGCCGATCGACCCGGCGAACAAACCCGCCGTCTACCTATCCAGCGACACCGCCGTCCACTACGAGTGCCAGATCACCAACGGAGCCAGGCTCGCCAAGACCACCGGCACGCAGACGGTCACGTCCGGGTCCGTCAAGTGGGAGCAGATCCTCGTGATCAACGCGCCCACCAGGGGCGACTACCAGCTGTCCTGCACCACCCAGGAGCAGGCCGACGTGCGGTACGGCGTGGGCCGCGAGCTGACCGCGGCCGCGGGCGGCATCGCCGGCGGGGTCATGGCGCTCATCCTGATCCCCGGGGCGGGACTGCTCATCGCCATCGCCGGCACCATCATCGTGCTGGTCCGCCGCAGCGGCGCGCGCAAGCGCCTTGCGGTCGGCGGGTGATTTGCTACGGTCCCCGTGTGTACGAGGGCGATGTGCTGGCGGGGAATTGGCGGCGGCCGGGCAAGGGCAAGATCCCGAAAGTGGCGGCCGAGCTGGACCTCGTCGTGGAGGACGCCGACAGCGGCTTCTGCGGCGCGGTGGTGGCCTGTGACAAGGAGGCCGTCACGCTCGAAGACCGGTTCGGCAAGCGCCGGCTGTTCCCGCTCGCGCCCGCCGCGTTCCTGCTGGAGGGCAAGCCCGTGACGCTGGTACGCCCGTCGGCGGCCCCTGCGGGACCCAGGCGCAGCGCGTCGGGCTCGATCGCCGTGGAGGGGCTGCGGGCGAGGGTCGCCCGGGAGAGTCGCATCTACGTGGAGGGCGTGCACGACGCCGCCCTGGTGGAGAAGATCTGGGGCCATGACCTGCGGGTCGAGGGGGTCGTGGTCGAATACCTGGAGGGCGTGGACCATCTGCCGGCCATCGTGGCGGAGTTCGGCCCGGAGCCGGAGCGCCGGCTGGGGGTGCTGGTGGACCACCTCGTGCCGGGCTCCAAGGAGAGCAGGATCGCGGCCGAGATCACCTCGCCGGACGTGCTCGTCGTGGGGCATCCGTACATCGACATCTGGCAGGCGGTCAAGCCGTCCGTGCTGCGCATTCCCGCCTGGCCCGCGGTGCCGCGCGGAGTGCCGTGGAAAGAGGGCGTCATCGCGGCCCTGGGCTGGCGCATGGAGCCCGCGGAGGCGTGGCGGCGGATCCTCGGGGCCGTCTCCACGTACACAGACCTGGAGCCGGAACTGCTCGGCCGGGTCGAGGAACTGATCGACTTCGTTACGGAGGCATCATGAGCCAGGACCCGCCGCAACCGCCGCCGGACGACGACGCCACCCGCTTCGTCCCCCCGTCGAGCATCCCGCCCAGCCAGGGCTCCGGCCCCCAGCAGCCCGGGTCACAGCCCGGCGTTTACGGACAGCAGCCCGGCTCCGAGCCCCATTACGGCCAGCCGGGGTACGGCCAGCAGCCAGGATCCCAGCCCGGCTACGGCCAACCGGCGTACGGGCAACCCGGCTACGGCCAGCCTGGTCACGGCCAGCCCGGCTACGGACAACCGGGCTACGGCCAGCCCGGTTATGGCCAGCAGTCCCCGGGTTACGGCCCTCCCCCGCCCGGTTACGGCTCCGCGCCGCAGCCGCCCGGCTACGGCTACGGCTACGGCGCGCCCGGCGAGCCGTACGTCCCCGGCAGGTTCGGCCCCCGCCCGGGCACCGACGACACCACCATGGCGATGCTCTCGCACCTGCTCGGCCTGGTGGTCTCCTGGGTCGGCCCGATGATCATCTACCTGATGAAGAAGGACGAGTCCCCCTACGTCAGGGATCAGGCGGCGGAGGCGCTCAACTTCCAGATCACGATGTTCATCGGCTACGTCATCTCGGGCATCCTGACGATCATCTTCATCGGCCTGCTCCTGCTGCCGGTCGTCTGGATCCTGTCCCTGATCTTCCACATCCAGGCCGCCATGGCCACCAGCAAGGGCGAGAGGTACCGCTACCCGTTCGCCGTCCGCCTGATCACCTAGACCAGCAGATCCCTGATCAGCGCGTCGGCCAGCAGCCGCCCCTGGAGCGTGAGCACCATGAGGCCCGACCTGAACGGCCCGGGCTCCAGCAGGCCGCGCGCCAGCGCGCTCGCCACGGCCGGGCGCGCGTCCGGGGACACCTCGGCCAGCGGGTAGCCGGACGAAAGCCGCAGCTCCAGCATCAGCCGCTCGGCCGCCCGGTCGTCGTCGCCGAGCACCTCGCGCGCGTGGGCGGGCGATGTGCCCGCGGCCAGCCGCTGGGCGTAGGCAGCAGGGTGCTTGACGTTCCACCAGCGGGTGCCGCCGACGTGGCTGTGGGCGCCGGGTCCGGCGGCCCACCAGTCGCCGCCGGTCCAGTAGAGCAGGTTGTGGCGGCAGCGGGCCCGGTCGGACGTGGCCCAGTTGGACACCTCGTACCAGTCGAACCCGGCCTGGGACAGCAGCTCGTCGGCGATCAGGTAGCGGTCGGCGGCCACGTCGTCGTCGGGCATGGGCAGCTCGCCGCGCCGGATCCTGGCCGCCAGCCTGGTGCCCTCCTCGACGATCAGCGAGTACGCCGACACGTGGTCGGGCCCGGCCTCGATCGCGGCGGCCAGCGAGGCCCGCCAGTCGTCGTCGGACTCGCCGGGCGTGCTGTAGATCAGGTCGAGGTTGACGTGCTCGAACCCGGCCTGCCTAGCCTCCTTGACGGCCGCCGCCGCCCTGCCGGGAGTGTGCCGGCGGTCGAGCACCTGGAGCACGTGCTCGGCCACGCTCTGCATGCCGAAGCTGATCCGGTTGAAGCCGCCCTGGCGAAGCTTGTCGAGGTAGGCCGGGTCGACGGACTCGGGGTTGGCCTCCGTGGTCACCTCGGCCCCCGCGCTCAGCCCGAACTCCGAGTCGATCGCGGCCAGGATCCTGGCCAGGTCTTCCGGGGGGAGCAGCGTGGGCGTGCCACCGCCGAAGAACACCGTCTCCACCGGCAGCTCGGCCGGGCCCAGGACGCGGCGGGCGAGGCGGATCTCCTCGACGACCGTGTCCGCGTAGTCCCGGTGCGAGGCGCCGGGGCCCAGCTCGGCGGCGGTGTAGGTGTTGAAGTCGCAGTAGCCGCAGCGGGTCACGCAGAACGGCACGTGCACGTAGAAGCCGAACGGACGCTCGCCGAGGCCCGTCAGGGCGCTGTCGGGCAGCTCGCCCGAGGTGGGCGCGGGATCGCCGTCAGGCAGGGTGGATGGCACCCCTTCAGTTTGCCCGTTGTTCGAGGGTGCTATCGAACCGCAACCCCTGAGAGGTTCACTGCTGCACATGGCGGGCATCGGCATCGTGGGCGCGGGAATCTCGGGGCTGACCCTCGCCCTGCGCCTGCAGCAGCTCGGCGTCGAGGCCACGCTCTACAGCGAGCGGGACGCCGGTTCCCTGCGCTCGGGGCGGCTGCCCAACACGGTGGCCAGGATGGGGCACACCCTGGCGCGGGAACGGGAGCTGGGCAGCGAGCACTACCGGGATCCCGCATGCCTGATGGGATCCGCCAGGCTCTCGATCAAGGGGGATCCGCCGCTGGAGTTCCTGGCCAGGATCTCCGAGCCGTTCCACGCGGTCGACTTCCGGCTGCTGCTGCCCGCGTACCTGGACGACTTCACCGGCCGGGGCGGCGAGGTCGTCGTCACCGGCGCGCCGCCGGACGCGGCGCGGGTGGACCGCTGGTCCCGGGAGCACGAGCTGATGGTGGTGACGGCCGGGCGGCGCTCAGTGACGGAGCTGTTCCCGCGCGACCCGGCGCGCTCGCCGTTCGACCGGCCGCAGCGCGTCCTGACGGCCGGGTTGTACGGCGGTCTCGGCCTCGGCCCCATGTTCAGCTACAACGTCTCGCCCGGGTGCGGGGAGATCCTCCGCATGCCGATGATGACCAGGCACGGCGTGGTCTCCGGCCTGCTGGTCGAGGCGGTTCCCGGCGGGCCGCTGGAGCCGCTCTCGCGCATGCCCGCGGCCGAGGTCGCCGGGGAGCTGGCCGGGCTGCTCTCCGAGCACGCGCCGCGACTGGCCGAGCGGGTGGACGGGGGCTTCGAGCTGCTGGGTGAGGACGACCTGCTGCAGGGGGCGATCACGCCGGTCGTTCGCGAGGCGGTGGCCGAGCTGCCCGGCGGGCGGATCGCGCTGGCCGTCGGCGACGCCTGGATCACCAACGACCCGCTGACCGGCCAGGGCGCGAACCTGGGTTCGGCCTGCGCCTGGATCGCGGCCGACGCCATCGCGGCGGGCGGCCCGTACGACGCCGCCTTCGGCCGCGCCACGGCGGAGCGGATGTGGGAGGCGGCGGCGCCGGTCACCGACTGGACCAACGCCTTCCTGCGGCCGCCGGCCGCGCACGTCGTGACCCTGCTGCTGGCGGCCACGAGCAGGCAGGACGTGGCGGACCTGGTCCTCGGCCTGTTCGCGAACCCGGCGTACGCGTGGGCGGTGATCTCGAGCCCCGAGGAGGTGGCGCGGATCGTTGACGGCGGCGGGCCGTCGCCCTACTTTTAGGAAAGTTTCCTATAAGTGCACCCCTCGGGAGTCGCCCCGTGAAGAAGACGATCCTCCTCGCACTCTCGCTCTTACTCGGCTGTACGGCGATCTCCGCGCCGGCCGAGGCCCGCACCGGCTTCAAACGGGTCGCGTACTTCATCCAGTGGGGCGTCTACGGGCGCAACTACCACGTCAAGGACGTGGACACCACGGGCGCCGCGGCCAAGCTCACGCACCTGAACTACGCGTTCGGGTTCGTGAACGCCGAGGGCGCCTGCTACTCGGCCGACCCGTGGGCGGACTGGCAGCGGCCCGTGCCCGCGGAGCAGAGCGTGGACGGCGTGGCCGACGCGCCCGGCCAGGCCCTGAACGGCAACCTCAACCAGCTCCGCAAGCTCAAGGCCAAGCACCCTGGGCTCAAGGTGATGATCTCGCTGGGCGGCTGGACCGGTTCCAAGTACTTCTCCGACGCGGTCCTCACCGCCGAGTCCCGGGCCGCGCTGGCCCGCTCGTGCATCGACCTGTGGCTGCGCGGCAACCTGCCGGACCTCCCCGCGGGCACCGGCGCCGGAGTGTTCGACGGGATCGACCTGGACTGGGAGTGGCCGGGCTCCTCCGGCGCCGAGGGGAACGTCGTGCGGCCGGAGGACCGGCGGAACTTCACGCTGTTCGCGGAGGAACTGCGGGCGCAGCTCACCGCCTTCTCCTCAAGCACGCAGCTCACGGCCTTCCTCCCGGCCGCGGCCGCCAAGATCGACGCCGGGTTCGAGGTGCGGCGGGTGTTCAGGGCGCTCGACTTCGCCACCGTCCAGGGGTATGACCTGCACGGAACGTGGGAGGCGCAGACCGGGCACAACGGCAACCTCCTCACCGATCGGCGGGATCCGAACCCGGTGCGGTACAGCGTGGACCAGACCGTACGCGACTACCTGTCCCGCGGGGCACCCGGCCGCAAGATCGTGGTCGGCGTACCCGCGTACGGCCAGGGCTGGACGGGGGTCACCGGCGGCGGCGACGGCCTCTACAAGCCGGCCACCGGCCCCGCCGCCGGGAAGTGGGGGCCCGGGACCGAGGACTACAAGGACCTGGTCACCAAGCCCGGCAAGCGCTACCGGGATCTGCGGACCGGGACGCTGTGGCTGTATGACGGGAACGAGTTCTGGTCGTACGACGATCCGGCGGTGCTGCTGCAGAAGGCGGCGTACATCCGGCTCAAGGGGCTGGGCGGCTCGATGATGTGGTCCATCGACCAAGACGACGCTCACGCCTCCCTCACCTCAGCCCTGTACTCAATCCTCCACTGACCCACCCCAACGGGCGGGTAGGCAGCCGCGGACGGCTGCCTATCCAAGTGGACCATCCGAGTGGGCCGAACGAGTGGCCCGGTGGAGCGGGCCGGGCGGGCGAGCCGGACGGGCGGGCGGGCCGGACACCCGAATAGGCGGTTGCCCCAACGGGCGGGTGCCTCGATGAGCGAGCGGCCCGGACGGATGGGCGGCCCGATGGGCGAGCGGGTGGGTTCGTCGGTGGGCAGGTCGGGGTTGGGCAGTGGTCGAGCGGTGGGCGGGCGGGTTGGTTGGACAGCGGCCAGGCGGACGGGATAGGCGATGGTCGGGCGGGTGGGACGGACGAGCGAGCCGCAGGACCGAACCGCACGATCGAGTCGGACGACCGAACCGGACGACCGAACCGGACGACCGAGCCGGACGAGCGACCGGACGGGCGGGTGGGTGGGCGGTCTAAGATCGTTGGCCGCTGAAAAGGCGCTCGGCCATGCGGTCCCACTCGGCGTCGTGCCCGGGAACGGCCAGGATGCGGCGCAGCGCCTCCTCATCCCCGTGCCGAGCCCGGAACCAGTCCCCCACCGTCACCCCGACCTCCGGCCGCGAGACGACCTCCACCTCGTCCCCGACGCCAAGCTCCCCAAGTGAGACCACCCGCAGGTAGGCCCCGGGCCGCCCCGCCGCCGTGAATCGCTTGACCCACCCCGGCTCGTCCATCCAGTTGCGGAACACCACGCACGGGATCCGGGGCCCGCTCACCTCCAGCAAGGCGCTGCCCACCCGCCACCGCTCGCCGATCACAGCCCCCGTGACTTCGAGGCCGGACGTGGTGAGGTTCTCGCCGAACTGCCCGTTACGCAGCTCCCGCCCGAGCTCCCCTTCCCACCAGTCGTAGTCCTCTCTTGCGTACGAGTAGACGGCTTGGCCGGGCGAGCCGTGGTGCTTCTTGTCGGCCCGCTCGTCACCCGCGAGCCCGTTGTCCAGTACGGCCACCCGGTGCGTGACCGCCCGCTTGTCGATCGCCGTACGCCCCAGCTTCCCCGCCCACTCAGCCTCGATCGATTGGCCCACATTTACGGAGATAACGCCCATGCTTGGACGGTAACCGAGAGCCCGCTCCCCCAGCGACCCGATTACCTCTCACCTCGATCTCCACCCCAGGGTGGAGATCCGCGCACTCAACCCTCGGGCCGATCCGGTACGCCTTGCCGATCCCTACGGTCAAACCCGTGGAACCCATACTGATCTCTCTCCTCGTCCCCCTCGCCGTGGTGTTCGTGGTCTACCGCCAGATGCAGACCCGTCCCACCGCCAAGCGGGGCATCCTCTACACCGCCGCCTTCATGGTCATCGTCGGCATCGCATCAGGCGGGGTCATCGATCCCCGGCACCTCGCGCTCAGCCTCGGCCTGGCCCTGGTGGAGGCCGTCGTCGCCGTCATCCTGGGCGTGTGGCGGGGGACGACCGTACGGGTGTGGCTGGACGACTCCGGCGTCTCCTGGTCGAAGGCCACGGCCTGGACCATGCTGGTGTGGCTGGCCTCGGTCGCCATCCGCGTCGGCCTGTACTTCGCCGGAGGCGCCCTCGGCCTCGACCTCTCCAGCGGCGGGATCCTGCTGTTCGTCGGCCTCACCATCGGCGCCCAGTCGTACGTCGTCGCCCGTAGGGGGCGTGCGCTTTCGAGCATGGACAGGCGACCGGATACCGTCGTGGGGTGATGCGTGCGCCGTACGGAATCGCCCTCGCGCTGCAGCTCGGGGTGATCGCGCTGCTGATCGCGGCCCAGATGGGAGCGACCCCCGCGCCGGGCCTGACCGGCATCGGACTGGCGGTCACCCTCCTGACCGCCGGACTCGGCCTCACCCTGCTTACCACCCTGTTCCTGTCACTACGCGACCGCCGCACCCACCCCCACCCCACCCACCGAGAGACCTCACGGAAAGCCTCACGAGGATCCCGGCGGGAGGTCCCCCTGGAGACCCAGCGAGAAGCCCCACGGGGGTTCCGACAGGAGGTCCCAACGGACACCCAACGGAAGGTCTTGCAGGAAGTCCCGTCGGAGGCCCAGTGGGAGGTCCTCCCGGAGACCCAGCGAAAGGCCCCACGGGAAGACTCATGGGCGACCCTGACGGAAGCCCGGCAGGACGTCCCGCTGGAGACCCACTGGGAGGCCCTTCGGGAGGTCTCACGGGCGGCCCGGCAGGAGGCCCGGCAGGAGGCGCGGCCTGAGGGCCAACGGGAGGTCCGGTCTGAAGGCCAACGGGAGGTCCAGCGGGCAGGAGGCTGGCTGGCGCAGCCGTCAGCGCCAGCCAGCCCATCGCAGCCAGAAGCACCAGCACCAGTGCCGGTGCCGGGCACCCCGCCACAGCCGTCCGCGCCAGACAGCCCGACCTACCCAGGAGCACTGGCACCGGGCAACCGACCACAACCGGAAGCCCCGGCGCCACGCGACCAACCGCAGTCATCATCACCCGCGTTGGGCAACCGACCGAAGCCAGAACCCCCAGCGCCAAGCAGTCCGACACCGTCAGGGCCAGCAGCACCCGACAGCTCGCCACCATCGAGGCCAACAGCACCCGACGGCCCGATGCCGTCGAGGTCACCGGCACCCGGCAGCCCGGCACCATCCGGGCCGGCGGCATCCGACAGCCCGACGTCCTCAAGGTCACCGGGGGCCGGCGGCACGACGCCCTCGGGGCCGCCTGCGTCGAGCAGGCTGCGAATGCCGGGTGGCGGCCTGGCGGGAGCGGGAGCAGAGGCGGGGGCCGAGCCAGGGTTGGGGGCGGGGTCAGGGCTGGGGTTGGGGGATTTGCGGGCCTTGCAGGTTTTCGGGGTGCCTGTCGCGCTGATCGCCCTCGCCCTGGCCGTGGTCCTCTCCATCGCGCTCAGCACCCTGACCGACGGCGGCGCCGCGATCGGGGCTCTGCTCATCTCCGTCAGCCTGGCCGTCACCCGCTTCACCCTGCGCCAGGCGCTGCCCATCGGCCTGCTGGCCGTCGGGGGTCTGGTCGTGGCGGGTGTGATCGTCGACAACCCGGCCCGGGATCTCCCCCTCATCCTCAGCACCTGCCTGATCTTCCTGATCTCGTACGCGGCCAGACAGCGCAAGGCCACCAGGGCCGCTGAGGCGCGAGAGGCCGTGCTCGCGGAACGGGCCAGGATCGCCAGGGAGATCCACGACATCCTCGCCCACTCCCTCTCGGCCCAGCTCGTCCACCTGGAGGGCGCCAAGTTGCTGCTGCGCGCGGAGCGCACGGTCGAAGCGCTCGACCGGGTCACCCGGGCCCGCGACCTGGCCAAGTCGGGGCTCGATGAGGCCAGGCGCGCGGTGCAGGCGCTGCGCGAGGACCCGCCCGCGCTCCCCGTGGCGCTGCGCACGCTGGCGGACGACTTCGAGAGCGCCGCCCACCAGGCCTGCACGCTCCGCGTCTCCGGCCCCGAGCACCGCCTGCCGCCCGAGACGGAGCTCGCCCTGGTGCGCACCGCCCAGGAAGCCCTCACGAACGTACGCCGCCACGCCCCCGGCAGCCCGGCCACGGTCGAGCTCGACTTCGACCGGCTCTGGTGCGAGCTGCGCATCACCAACCCGGCCTCCCCCGAGAAGGGCTCGCCCGGGGGCGGCTACGGCCTCGTGGGCATGCGCGAACGGGCCGAGCTGCTCGGCGGGACGCTGTCGGCAGGCGAACACGACGGCGGTTTCCAGGTCCGCCTGAAGGTGCCGGCATGACCGGGGGTGCCCGGATGACCAGGGTCATCGTGGTGGACGACCAGGCCGTGGTGCGCGAGGGCCTGGTGCTGCTGCTCGGGCTGCTGCCGGACATCGAGGTGGTCGGCTCGGCCGGCGACGGCGAGGCGGCGCTGCGGCTGGTCGAGGAGCGACGGCCCGACGTGGTGCTCATGGACCTGCGCATGCCCCGCATGGACGGCGTGGAGGCCACCGGCCGCATCCGCGCCGGGTTTCCGGACACCCAGGTCGTGGTGCTCACCACGTACTCCGACGACGAGTCCGTCTTCGCGGCGCTGCGAGCGGGCGCGCGCGGCTTCCTCACCAAGGACGCGGACGCCGACGACATCGCCAGGGCCGTCGCCACGGTGAAGCGCGGCGACGCCCAACTCGACCCCACCGTCCAGCGCCGCCTCCTGGACACCATGTCGGCGCCCACGAGGCAGACCCCGGCCACAACCGGAACCATCCCTCCTCCTGAAATCGTCCGTGACGGGCTCCCCGATGGGCTGACCCCGCGCGAGGGCGAGGTGCTGGCCCTCATCGCCGACGGCCTCTCGAACACCGAGATCGCCGGCCGCCTCTACATCTCGGAGGCCACCGTCAAGACCCACATCAACAACCTCTTCGCCAAGGCGGGCCTGCGGGACCGCGCCCAGGCGGTCTCCTACGCCTTCCGGCACGGGGTGGCGCGCCCGCAGTGAGCCCGGCCGGTCAGGCGCGCCTGAGCTGGGACTCGCCGTCGAACCCGGCCAGTTGTAACAACGTCTCCAACGCCGCCTGCCTGGTCTCCTCGACCGAGTCACCCCGTTCGCCGAAACACTCCGCCGCCACGTCGAGCAGCGCCGCCACCACGACCGCGTCGGGATAGGGCACGTCAACGAGCACGGTGCCGTCGCCTCCCTCCTCTCCCGAAACCAGGTGGAGCCTCAGCAGCCGTCGAGCCTCCTCAGCCACAGCCACCCCCAACACGGCGGCACGCTCGAATCGCTCAGAAGCAATCACGTCACCCTCCAGTCGCACTGGTGTTCGGAATAGAAGGTAGGCGATGGCACCGACAGAAAATCGTCGCGATCGCCTGTGCGATCGGCTGGCTAGGCTCGAATCCGTGTACGACTCGATCATCAGTGTTCACGACCTCACGGTCGAACTCGGCGGCAACCCCGTGCTGCGAGACATGGAGCTGACCGTGTCACCGGGCGAGATCGTGGCGGTCGTCGGCCCGAACGGGAGCGGCAAGTCGACCCTCCTGCGCTGCCTGGCCGGTCTCCAGCCCGCGACCTCCGGTGAGGTCAGGGTGTTCGGGGAGCCGCCGGCCGACGACGCCGCCTTCTGGCGCCGGGTGGCGATGCTCGGCGACGAGCCCGCCTGGTATCCGGGGCTCACCGCCCGCGAGCACCTGGAGCTCATGGGAGCCGTGCACGCCGAGGCCCGTATGGAGGTGGAGGGGGCGCTGGAGGTGTTCGCGCTGGTGGAGCGGGCGGACGCGCCGCCGCTCAACCTGTCCACCGGGCAGCGCCAACGCCTCTCCCTGGCCTCCGCGCTGCTCAGGCCGAGCACGTTGCTGCTGCTCGACGAGCCGGAACGCGGCCTGGACGCCGGTTTCCGCGCCCGGCTGGCCGATCTGCTCGAGGAGTACGCGGGCGAGGGAGGCACCGTGGTGATGGCCACGCATGATCACGACCTGGCCGGGCGCGCCCGCCAGATCTCACCGTCAGGGGTGGACGCATGAGCGGAGCCGACGTAGCGCCTGGGGTGGACACGCGCAGTGTGAGGGTGGTGCGGGCGTATCTCCGCTCGCGCGGCCCGGCCCGCGGTGGCCTGCTCGATCGGTACGTCGCCGGGTTCGGGCTGGCGATGCTCGCCGCCGTGCTCGGCCACCCGCTCACCACCGTGCTCCAAGGGCTGGCCGGAGCCGCCGATCCCGCCCGCGTGAGCGCGGGAGCGGCCCTGCTCGCGCTGGCGCTGGCCGGTTTCCTGGCCGCGGCCCGCGCGGCGGGACCGGTGATGCTGTCCGCCGCCGACGCCTCCTGGCTGCTGCCCTCGCCGCTGAACCGGCGGCACCTGCTCGGACGGACCGCCCGGGTGCTGTTCACGGTGGCGGTGGCGGCCGGGCTGCTGCTCGGGCTGGGGCTGATCGCCGTGCTGGGCGTCCCCGACCAGCTCGTGTGGCGCCTGCTCGGCGCCATGGTGCTGGGCGTCTCGGCGACCGCGGGCGGCATGGCCCTGGCGGTGCTCGGTCAGGCGTCCCAGCCGTGGCAGGTCTGGGTGACGTCCGCGACGGTCGCGCTGCTGGTGGCCGCCGTCGTGACCGTCACCGGGCAGCTGCGCACGGTGCTCGCCGTCGCCGCGAGCGCTCCCTTGTCGGCGGTGGCCGTCGCCGCGGCGGTCGCGGCGGCGTCCTCCGCCCTGCTGGTACGCCACGCGTGGGCGTCACTCGACCGGATCCCCACCCGTACCCTCGTCACCGCCTCGACCCGGGCGGGCCACGTCGCGAACGCGGCCGTCGGCCTCGACCCCGATGCGCTCACCTGGATAGCGGAGGACAACCACTGGCGGGCCAGGAAGCTCAGCTCGCGGCGGTGGCCGGCGCTGCCCGCGCCCCTCGCGCTGGCCTGGCACGACTGGCGCCGGGTGGGCCGCAGGCCGGGGCGCCTGGGGACCATGTTCGCGATGTCCGCGTTGCCCGCCGTGCTGGCGCAGGCGGGCGGCGCTCCGGTGACGCTCGGGGCGGCCGTGCTGGCGGGTTCGCTGGCCGTGGCGGCGGTGAGCGTGTCGGGGGCGCGCAGGGACAGCGACAATCCGGCCCTGTCCAGGCTGCTCGGCGTGGACCGCCGCCAGGCGCTCGCGGCCCGCGCGGTGCTGCCCATGCTGCTGAGCGGCGCGTGGGCGACCCTGGGGCTGGCCGCCCTGAGCGCAACCGGCGGGCTGCCGGGGGCGTGGTGGCTGTTCGGGCTACTGACGGCCCCCGCGCTGGCCGCGGCCGCGCTGCGGATGGCCAGGAGGGGTCCGGTCGACCACTCCATGCCGATCATCGACACCCCGGGCGGCGCGATCCCGACCGGGCCGCTGCGCTGGGCGCTCACCGGGGTGGACCTGGCCGTGCTCGGGTGCCTGCCCGCCGTTGCCGCGCTGCTGTCCCCGCCGGGCCCGCTGGGCGGCTTCCTGGCGGCTCAGGCCGCCGCGGGCGCTCTGGTGCTGGTGGGGTACGTGGTTCGTAACCGCGGGTAGGGCGCTCAGGCCACGTACACGACGCTCTCGACGCCCCCGTACGGGATCGTCCGGTCCCTGCGCATGCCCGCCCGCTCCGCCACCTTCAGCGACGCCAGGTTGTCGGGCCGGATGACCGCGACGACGGTCCCGAGCCCCTTGCCGACCCGCAGCGCCGCCTCCACGAGCTCCCCCGCGTACCCGTGACCCCAGGCGGACGGCCGGAACCGGTAGTAAAGGTTCAGCACCTCGTCCCCGCCGACGATCGCGCGGCGCAGCCCCCCGAACCCGAGCACCTCCGACCCGCCGATCTCCCGCGCGGCCCAGTAGCCGATGCCGCGCTCGGCCCAGTCGGCGAGCCACAGGTCCAGCATGGCGCGGCTGGACACCAGGTCGATGCTGGGGCCCCCGGGGTTGTACACGTTGGTACGGGGGTCGGAGTGAAGCTCATGGACAGCGGTCAGATCGTCGAGCGTGACCCGAGAAAGGATCATGCGCGCGGTTTGCACCACTTCCATGCTTTCAGGGTAGTCGCCTACCCCGAAAGCCCTACTTCTTCTTGTCGGTGGACGACTCGGTGGACAGCGCGGCGACGAAGGCCTCCTGGGGCACCTCCACGCGGCCGACCATCTTCATCCGCTTCTTGCCTTCCTTCTGCTTCTCCAGCAGCTTCCGCTTACGGGAGATGTCACCGCCGTAGCACTTGGCCAGGACGTCCTTGCGGATGGCGCGGATGTTCTCGCGGGCGATGACCCGGGCCCCGATGGCGGCCTGGATCGGCACCTCGAACTGCTGCCTGGGGATCAGCTCGCGCAGCTTCTTCGCCATGTCGACGCCGTACGTGTAGGCCTTGTCCTTGTGGACGATGGCGCTGAACGCGTCGACCGGCTCACCCTGCAGCAGGATGTCCACCTTGACCAGCTCGGCCTCCTGCTCGCCGGCGGGCTCGTAGTCGAGCGAGGCGTAGCCACGGGTGCGCGACTTGAGCTGGTCGAAGAAGTCGAAGATGATCTCGCCCAGCGGCAGCGTGTAGCGGATCTCGACCCGGTCCTCCGACAGGTAGTCCATGCCGAGGAGCTGGCCGCGCCGCCCCTGGCAGATCTCCATGATCGCCCCGATGAACTCGGACGGCGCCAGGATCGTCGACTTGGTGACCGGCTCGAAGACCTGCGCGATCTTCCCGCCCGTGGGGAACTCCGACGGGTTGGTGACGGTGAGCTCCTTGCCGTCCTCCATGACCACGCGGTAGACCACGTTGGGCGCCGTGGAGATCAGCGACAGGCCGAACTCGCGCTCCAGCCGCTCCCGCACGATCTCCATGTGCAGCAGCCCCAGGAACCCGACCCGGAACCCGAACCCGAGCGCCGCCGACGTCTCCGGCTCGTAGACCAGCGCCGCGTCGTTGAGCTGCAGCTTGTCGAGGGCCTCGCGCAGCTCGGGGTATTCGTCGCCGTCGATCGGATAGAGCCCCGAGAACACCATCGGCTTGGGGTGCTCGTAACCCGCCAGCATCTCCCGGGCCGGCTTGACCGACGAGGTGACCGTGTCACCCACGCGCGACTGGCGCACGTCCTTGACGCCCGTGATCAGGTAGCCCACCTCGCCGACGCCCAGCCCCCGCTCGGAGGCCTTGGGCTCGGGCGAGATGACGCCGATCTCGAGCGTCTCGTGGGTGGCGGCGGTGGACATCATGAGGATGCGCTCGCGCTTGCTCAGGTGGCCGTCCACGACCCGCACGTACGTGACGACGCCGCGGTAGGTGTCGTAGACGGAGTCGAAGATCAGCGCCCGGGCCGCCGCGTCGGCGTTGCCCACGGGGGCGGGGATCTCCCGGACCACGTGGTCGAGCAGCTCGCGCACGCCCTCGCCGGTCTTGCCGGACACCCGGAGCACGTCGGACGGGTCGCAGCCGATCAGCCCCGCCAGCTCCTCGGCGAACTTCTCCGGCTGCGCCGCCGGCAGGTCGATCTTGTTGAGGACGGGGATGATGTGCAGGTCGGCGTTCATGGCCAGGTAGAGGTTGGCCAGTGTCTGCGCCTCGATGCCCTGGGCCGCGTCGACCAGCAGGATCGCGCCCTCGCACGCCTGCAGCGACCTGGACACCTCATAGGTGAAGTCGACGTGGCCGGGCGTGTCGATCATGTTGAGCACGTGACCGTCCCACGGCAGCCGCACGGCCTGCGACTTGATCGTGATGCCCCGTTCGCGCTCGATGTCCATCCTGTCGAGGTACTGGGCACGCATGGAGCGGTCGTCGACCACGCCGGTGATCTGCAGCATCCGGTCGGCAAGGGTTGACTTGCCATGGTCGATGTGCGCGATGATGCAGAAGTTGCGGATCAACGCGGGGTCGGTCTGGCCAGGCTGAGTGCGCACCGAAGTCCGTTTCGACAGGGTTGAGGTCGAGCAGTCTTTCATGGTGACATGCCCGGGTGAATGCCCGAACCGTCATCCGCCGCGGCCTGCGCCTGCTCACGCTTGCCTTGGCCATCGTGCTCGCGCTGGTCGGCCTCCTCGCCGCCGCGCTCCGCCTCCAGTTTACCGGTGCACCGGCGGCCTGGGCGAAGAGCACGGGCAACGACGCGCTCTGGCTGGGCCACGCGTGGGTGGACGGCCGCCGCACGGAGCGCGACGTCGAGCAGCTGGCGGTACGGCTGCGCGCCACGGGGATCAAGGACGTGTACGTCCACTCCGGCCCTTTCAACTGGGACGGCACCTTAAGCCCAGACAAATACCCCAACGCCGGAAATTTCGTGAAGTGGTTTCGCGAGCGCCTCCCCGCGGTCCGCATCTCCGCCTGGCTCGGCCAGTCCGTCAAGAACGGCCTCGACCTCGACGACCCCAAGTCCCGCGAGAACGTCCTGTCCGGCGTCGCCGCCATCATGAAACAGGGCTACGACGGCATCCACTACAACTTCGAGCCGATCGGCGACGGCGACACCGAGTTCCTGGAGTTGCTGGAGCGCACCCGCCGGCACACCGGCCTGCTGTCCACCTCCACCCCGCAGATCGAGCCGTACCCGGGCCTGCGCCTGACCGCCAGGGCCCTGCTGTCGCACGACAAGTACTGGTCCCAGGGCTACTTCAAGCAGGTCGTGGACCGCGTGGACCAGGTCGCCGTCATGACGTACGACTCCTTCACCCCCCTGCAGTCCCTCTACGGCGGCTACGTGGCCCGCCAGACCGGACTGGCCCTGGACCTGGTGCCCGCCGACAAGGCCCTCTACATCGGCGCCCCGGCCTACCACGACCACGGCGTGCCCTGGCTGGACAACGCCGAGAGCGTCGCCATGGCCGCCGAGGGCGCCCGGCTCGCGCTGTCGGAGCACGGCCGCCGCGAGCGCTTCGGCCTGGCCCTCTACGTGGACTTCGCCGCCACGGAGGAGGACTGGCACGAGTACGCCACACGGTGGATGATCGGCTAACGTGGGTTCCGCGCCGAGCGAGCGCCGAGCATCCGAAACGCCGATGCTCAAGTACGCGTTGATTTGAGAGCCGACCTGAGTTATTGGTATCCTGTTCAACTGCGTGTGGCGCGCCCTCTCTCGAGCCCGCGCGCCCCATCCATCACTCAGACTTTCACCGAGGCTTCTTCGTGGCGAACATCAAGTCCCAGATCAAGCGCAACAAGCAGAACGAGAAGGCTCGCCTGCGCAACAAGGCGGTCAAGTCCTCTCTGAAGACGGCCGTCCGCAAGTTCCGCGAGGCCGCCGAGCAGGGCGACACCGAGCAGGCCGCCGTGCTGCAGCGGGCCGCCGCCCGCCAGCTCGACAAGGCCGTCAGCAAGGGCGTCATCCACAGGAACCAGGCCGCCAACCGCAAGTCCGCGATCGCCAAGCAGGCCGCGGCGCTGGCCGCCGCCAAGTAGGCCGGCCGCCAGGTAGAACGCCTGGCACAGGAAACGCCGCACTCCCTCTGGGGGTGCGGCGTTCTCGTTTTCGCACCTTTTTGTCACAGTTTCGATATCACATGCCTGTATCGGGTACGTCACCGTTCCAAAGATCGCCTTGCCCCGCTGCCCGAACCTGCCCGAAGGTGCACTAAAACGGGCGAAGGGGGACACATGCGGGGGCCGTTGGTCGTCAAACGTGCGCTCAGCGAGCCGCTGCTCCTCCTGGCCGCCTTCGGCTCGATCCTCCTGGCCACGACCACGCTGGTCGCGCTGACGATGTACGCCTCCTCCATCGCGGACGCCGGTGTCCGCAGGACGATGGAGACGGCCTCGTACCGCCAGACCGCCGCCACCGTCAGCGCCCCCGTGACGGCCGAGACGTTCCCGAAGTTCGACCGGTCGGTACGCGCCGAGTTCGCCAAGGCCTACGCACGGCCGCCCGCCGTCACCACCAGCTTCCGCTCCGACTCCTACGTCATGCCGGGCCAGGACTCCCAGGAGCGGCCCGAGCTGCTCAGGTTCGGCAGTTACGACGGGCTCGACCAGCACGCCAGGCTCGTATCCGGCTCCTGGCCGCGCGCCGGCGGGGACCGGGTGGAGGCCGCGATCTCGCTGTCGGCGGCCTCGGCGACGGGGCTCAAGGCGGGGCAGGAGTTCACCACGAAGGGCCGCCTCGACCCGCGCCCGGTCACGGTCCGCGTCGTGGGCGTGTTCCAGCTCAACGACCCGTTCGGCGAGCGGTGGGCAGGTGAACAGCTGCTCAGCCGGGGCGTGGAGCGCGGCGAGTTCACCACGTACGGGCCGCTGATGGTGCCGCGCGAGACGTTCGTCGCCCGCTTCGCCACGAGCGTGAACGCGACCTGGACCGCCGTACCCGACCTGCGCACGCTCACGCCCGCCCAGCTGCGCCCGCTGGCCGGAGCGATCGACCGGCTGGGCGAGCGGCTGAAGGCGGACGGCTGCGGCAGCTGCGTGGCCGCGAGCCGCCTGCCCGAGATCCTGACCCAGCTCGACACCGCGTCCCTGGTGGCGCGCTCCACGATGCTGATCCCGGTGCTGCAGCTGCTGTTGCTGGCCGCGTATGCGCTGATGCTCACCGCCCGCCTGCTCGCCGACCACCGCCGCATGGAGGTGGCGCTGCTGCGCTCGCGCGGCGCGGGCACGGTGCGGCTGGCCGCGCTGGCGGGCGGCGAGGCGCTGCTGGTGGCGGTGCCGTGCGCGGTGGTCGCGCCGTTCCTGGGCCCGCCGCTGCTCGCGCTGGTCAACCTGCTGCCCTGGATCAGGGCCTCAGGGGTACGGCTGGCGCCCTCGGCGGACCTGGGCACGTTCCTCGTGTCGTTCGGCGTGGCCCTGGCCGCGGCCGTCCTGCTGGTGCTGCCGGCGCTGGCGGGCGCGCGGCGCACGTACGTGGAGGAGCAGGCGGCGCGCGGGCGCGGCGGCGGGCGCGGGCTGATCGAGCGGGCGGGCGCCGACCTGGCGCTGCTGGTCGTGGCCGGGCTGGCGATCTGGCAGCTCCAGCGCTACGGCGCGCCCGTGACCGCGACGGCCGCGGGCGGGCTCGGCATCGACCCGCTGATCATCTCCGGGCCCGCCCTGGCCCTGCTCACGGGCGGCATGCTGGGGCTGCGGCTGGTGCCGCGCGTCTCGAAGCTGGCCGAGCGGGTGACGTCCAGGCGGCCGGCGCTCGCCCCGGCGCTGGGGGCCTGGCAGGTGAGCAGGCGGCCGCTCAAGTACGCGGGCCCGGCGCTGCTGCTGACCATGGCCATCGCGATCGGCATCGTGTCCATGGCCACCGCGTCCACCTGGCGGGCCTCGCAGGCCGACCAGGCCCGCCACCAGGCCGGGGCCGACCTGCGGCTGTCCGGTCCCCCTGACGGGCCGGAGCTGGGGGCGCTCGGGCGCGGGACGGCGTTCACCGCGCTGCCCGGGGTCACGGCGTACTCGCCGGGATTTCGCGGGCAGACCGAGGTGAGCGGCGAGAGCGCGCTGCTGCTCGGCCTGGACGCGGGCAAGCTCGGCGAGCTGTTCCACCTGCGTGCCGACCTGTCCGCGCAGCCGGTCGGGGAGATGTCGCGGGCGCTGGTGGGCGACCGGGCGGGCAAGCTGGACCTTCCCGGGCAGCCGTCGGCGCTCACGCTGCGGGCGGAGGCGGACGGCGAGCTGCCGCTGCGGCTGGTGCTCTCCGACGCGCTCGGCGTGTGGCGCGACGTGTCGCTCGGCGTGCTGCGCAAGGGTGAGAACCGGATCGACGTCGACCTCCGGGCGCTGGCCGGGCGTACCGGGAAGATCACGTACCCGCTGTCGCTGCGCGGCCTGGTCACGGGCACCCCCCAGAGCCCCGCGAACCTGACCCTGACCGGCCTCAGCGCCGACGGCCGCGAGGTGGCGACGCCGCCGGTGTCCATGAAGGTGACGCGGCCCGCGGCCGCCGGCCTCGTGCCGCTGCCGAAGCCCGGACCGCTGCCGGTGGTGCTCACCGCCGACCTGGCCGCCTCGCTCAAGCTGGCCGTCGGCCAGGTCGGGCCGGCCAGCATCGACCGCAGGGTGCTCCAGGTGAAGGTGGTGGGGGTCGTGGACAGCATGCCGACCACCCCCGCGGGGCAGAAGGCCGTGCTCGCCGACTGGGGGACGCTGCAGACGTACGAGCTGGCCGCGGCGCAGCTGCCCAGGCCCGCCACCGAATGGTGGCTCGCGGCCGGTGACACCGCGCCCGCGGTGAAGGCGCTCCAGACGCGGCCCGAGTGGGACGTGACCGCGCTCGACCAGCGCAGGCTGGCGGCCGAGCTCCGGGACGACCCCCTGGCCAGCGGGTTGCAGGGGGCGCTGATGCTCGGGTTCGCGGCGGCGCTGGTCTTCGCGACGCTCGGGTTCCTGGTGAACGCGACCGTCGCGGCCCGGGAGCGCATGGGCGAGTTCGCGATCCTGCGGGCGCTCGGGGTGAGCTCCCGGCAGGTGTTCGGGGTGCTGGCGGTCGAGCAGGCGTTCGTCATCGGGCTGTCGCTCGTCGCGGGCACCGGGCTCGCCGTGGTCGTCGGCATGCTGGTCGTGCCGCACATCGTCCTGACCGGGCAGGCCTCGGCCGTCACCCCCGGCGTCGTGCTCGACATCCCGTGGGCGGCCACCGCGGCGATGCTGGCGCTGGTGGCCGCGGTGCTGATCGCCATCGTGGCCGGGCTGGCCCGCCGCCTGCGCGGGCAACACGGGCAACTCGTGGAGGAACGGTGAGAATCGCCCTGCTCGCCCGCGTGCACCTGGGCACGATGGCCGTGCTCTTCGTGCTGGCGCTGAGCGCCTGCCTGCTGGTCGCGGGGCTGCCCAGGGCGATGCAGGCGTCGTTCGACGAGGCGCTGCGCCGCTCACTGGTCGCCGCCCCCGCGGTGCAGGCCGACCTGACGGTGTCCGTGGAGTCGCGTTCGTCCGAGGAGGACCTGCACGAACGCGGCCAGTTCGACGCCCGCGACCGCCGCTGGCGCAAGATCCTGCCGCCGGCGCTGCGCCCGCTGGCGACCGGCGCGGGCCACATGAGCGCCAAGACCACCTCGACGCCCGTGACCGGGACCCGCGGCCATACCCACATGAACCTGGGCTGGCTCTCCGACGCGGACCGGCGCGTGGACTGGGTCCAGGGACGGGCTCCCGGCAAGCCCTCGACCATGCGGTACGAGGGCGCGACGATCCCGGTCTTCGAGGTGGGGATCGTCGCGGACGCCCTGCCCGAGCTGGGCTACAAGGTGGGCCAGACCAAGATGGTCGGCGAGAACGACTACGCCGCCCTGAAGATCGTCGGCGCCTTCAAGGCCAAGGACCCCCGTGACCGCTACTGGTCCCACAACGTCGACCTCCTGCAGGTCATCAAGGCGCAGACGCCGGGCAGCGACGAGCTCGAGAAGCACGTCACGACGCTGATCCCCGAGGAGGGGCTGACCGCGCTCAGCGGCGAGGGGCGCAACCTGTCCTACCACTGGGTCCTGCCGATCGACGCCCGTGGCGCGAGCGCGCTGGCCGCGCCCGACCTCCAGGCGGCGGTCGCCGAGTTCGGGCGGGTGGCCGCGCTCCAGTCGACGGGCAGCCCGTACCACCTGGACACCGGGCTCTCCAAGCTGCTCGGCGACTTCCTCGCCGAGGTGGCCACCGCGCAGACCGTGATGTACCTGGTGCTCGGCGGGCTGCTGGCGGTGGCGCTCGGCGTGATCGCGCTGGTCGTGCTGCTGCTGGGCAACCGGCTCGATCACACGCTGTCCCTGGCGCGGGCGCGCGGCGGGTCGCTGCGGCAGGTGGCCGGGACCGGGGCGCTGCTGACCGGCGTCGCGGTGCTGCCCGCCGCGCTGGCCGGGTACGGGCTGTCGTTCCTGGTGCCCGGGCCCGCGCTGCCCATCGTGCACCTGGGGCCCTTGGTCGTGGTCGTGGCGGCCGTCGGGTTCGCCGGGGCGCGGCTGGCCCTGGTCCATCGAACGCCGCTGCACGAGCGCCGCGACGACGTGTCCGCCGGCCGGCCCTCCGCCCGGCGGGTCACGCTGGAGGTGCTGGTCGTGGTGCTCGCCCTGGTCGGCGCGTACCTGCTGCGGGCCCGTGGCGCCTCGCAGGATCCGTTCCTGCTCCTGGCGCCCGTCGGTCTGACGCTGGCGGCGGCGTTGATCACCTTGCGCTGCTATCCGTACCCCTTGCGGCTGTTCGTACGGCTGGCCGCGCGCGGGCGGGCGGCCGTGCCGTTCCTGGGGCTGACCAGGGCGGCCAGGGCGCGCTCCGCCGGCGTGCTGCCCGTGCTGATCCTGCTGCCCGCGCTGGGCGTGTCGGTGTTCGCCGCGGTGATCTCCGGCGGGATCGCGGACACGCAGCGGCTGGCGTCCTGGCAGCAGGTGGGCGCGCCGATCAAGGTGACGTCGAACTTCGAGATCCCCGCCGCCTCGATCGACCGCGTGCGGGCGACGCCCGGGGTCGAGCAGGTGCTGATCGCGCAGACCGGGCGGGTGCAGGTCGGGTACGGCGCGGAGCGGGCCGAGGCGCTCGCCGTGGACGTGGCGCAGTGGCGCCGGATCCTCGACGGCGCCCCGATCAGCGTTCCCCCGCTGTCCGACGGCGCGCTGGTCTCCCCGGAGCTGCGGGGACGGGGGACGTTCGAGATCGGGTGGCAGTCGCGGGTGAAGCTCGCCACGCGGGGCGTGGTCGAGTCGGTGCCCAGTTTCTTCACCTCGGGCAAGTTCATGGTGGTGCCGCTGAGCGTGCTGACCCGGCCCGCCCCGAACACCCTGCTGATCAAGGGCGACGTCTCCCCTGACGTGCTGGCGCGGCTGGTCCCGTCCGCGACCGTGGAGTCGCAGGAGGGGACGCTGAGCGCCATCCAGGACGACCCGCTCACCAGCACCGTGCGCTGGACGCTGGTCGTGGTGACGGTGGCGCTCGGCTCGTACGCGCTCGTCGCCGTCGTGCTGGCGCTCGTCATCGGCGCCGCCGAGCGCGCCAGCGCGGTGTCGTTCCTGCGCACGCTCGGACTGTCGGACCGGCAGGCGCAGCGGCTGACCGTGCTGGAGATCCTGCCCATGATCCTCATCACCGCCCTGGTCGGGCTCGGCCTGGGTCTCGGCCTGCCGTACGCGCTCGGGGCCGGCGTGGACCTGTCGTCGTACGCCGGGGACCTGCCGGTCGGCGACTACTCGCTCGACCTGTTCGTGCCTGTGCTGCTGGCGGGCGGGCTCACCGCCGTCGCCGTGCTCGGCGCGTACGCGCACACCGCCATCAGCCGCCGCCGCAACCTCGGCGCCGTCCTTCGAGTGGGGGATCTCTCATGAACCCGACCCTGTCCGAGCTGGAAGCCAGGGCCACGCGGGAGAAGGCCGCGTTCGGCGGCGACGCGCACATCGTGTGCGACAACCTCGTACGCATCTACAAGACCGAGGGCGTGGAGGTCGTCGCGCTGCAGGGGCTCGACCTGGTGATCGACAAGGGCGAGCTGGTGGCCATCGTGGGCGCCTCGGGGTCGGGCAAGTCGACCCTGCTCAATGTGCTGTCCGGGCTGGACGTGCCGACGGCCGGGGTGGCCAGGGTGGCGGGGATGGACCTGCTGTCGATGAACGCCCGCGACCGGCTGCGGTACCGGCGGTCCGTGGTGGGCTTCATCTGGCAGCAGACCGCGCGGAACCTGCTGCCGTACCTTTCCGCCAGGGAGAACGTCGAGCTGCCGATGAAGCTGGCCGGTCGCCGCGGGGGCCGCGCGCTGGAGCTGCTGGAGCTGCTGGGGGTCGGGTACTGCGCAGACCGCAAGATTCCCGAAATGTCGGGCGGCGAGCAGCAGCGGGTCGCCATCGCCGTCGCGCTCGCCAACTCCCCGCAGCTCATCCTCGCCGACGAACCCACCGGCGAGCTGGACAGCGAGACGTCGGAGCAGGTGTTCGACGCACTGCGCAAGGCCAACAGGGAGCTGGGGGTGACCGTGGTCGTCGTGACGCACGACCCGCTGGTGTCGGAGCAGGTGGACCGCACGGTGGGCATTCGCGACGGGCGTACCAGCAGCGAGACGCTGCGGCGCGAGGGCGCCGAGGGGCAGATCGTCGCCGAGGAGTACGCCGTGCTGGACCGGGTCGGGCGGCTGCAGCTGCCGCGCGACTTCATGAACGCGCTCGAGATGGAGCGGCGGGTGCGCCTCGAGCTCGAATCCGACCACATCGGCGTGTGGCCCGCCCGGGAGGAGCCCTCTGATGACTGACTCGCCCCTGGTCGTGGTGGAAGGGCTGCGCAAGGTCTACCGGACCGGGCCCAAGGAGGTCGTGGCGCTGCGGGAGGTGTCGTTCTCGGTGTTCCCGGGCGAGCTCGTCGCGGTCCGCGGGCGGTCGGGGTCCGGGAAGACGACCCTGCTCAACCAGATCGGCGGCCTGGACAAACCGGACGCCGGACGGGTGGTCGTCGCCGGGCACGAGGTCACCGCCATGTCCGAGGACGACCTGCTGGCCCTGCGCCGCGACGTGGTGGGATTCGTGTTCCAGTCGTTCGGGCTGATCCCGGTGCTGTCCGCGGCGGAGAACGTGGGGGTGCCGATGCGGCTGCTCCGGACGCCGACGGAGGAGCGGGAGGCCCGCATACGCCTTCTGCTCGCGCTGGTGGGGCTGGAGCAGCACGCCAACCAGCGGCCGTACGAGCTGTCCGGGGGGCAGCGGCAGCGGGTGGCCATCGCCAGGTCCCTGGCGAACCGGCCCCGGCTGCTGGTGGCCGACGAGCCCACGGGGCAGCTGGACTCGCAGACCGGGCGGCAGATCATGGAGCTGCTGCGGGCGGTCGTACGGAGTGAGGGGGTCACGGCTCTGGTCGCCACCCACGACCCCAGCTTGATCACGCTGGCCGACCGGGTCCTGGAGATCAACGACGGCATCATCCACGAACCCGCCCTCACCTGACTCACTCCACTGAGCCGCTAATCCGGTTGATCCGGACCGCCGAGCGGTGGTAGGCCAGTGGGACGTTTCAGCTGATCGGAGATATGCGTGACTCTTTCGCCGTTCCGCATCGAGGTACCCGGCGACGTGCTGGACGACCTGCGAGCTCGACTGCGCGCGACCAGGTTCACGGACCGCACCGGCGCCAATGCCTGGCAGGCCGGAGCCGACCCCACGTACCTGCGGGAACTGGTGACGTACTGGGCGGAGGACTTCGACTACCGCGCCAGGGAGGCCGAGCTCAACGCGCTGCCGCACCACCGCGAGCGGGGCCTGCATTTCGTCCGGATCGCCGGAGTCGGCCCCGCGCCCATGCCCATCCTCCTCTGCCACGGATGGCCGAGCAGCTTCCTGGAGATGCTCCCTCTGGCGGCCCGCCTCGCCGATCCCGCCCGCCACGGCGGCGACCCGGCCGACGCGTTCGACGTCGTCATCCCGTCCATGCCGGGCTTCCTCTACTCCGATCTGCCGCCGGAGCCGCTCACCCGGGCCGCGATGGCGCGAATGCTGCACACGCTGATGACCGACACCCTGGGGTACGACCGGTACGCCGCCTTCGGCGGCGACATCGGCGGAGGGGCCACCCAATGGCTGGCCGCGCTCTACCCGGAGAAGGTGATCGGCATCCACCTGATCCATCCCCCGTTCCCCGCGTCGTTCGACGACCCGCCGATATCGGCGGAGGAGCAGGCTTTCGTGGCGGCCGAGGAGGCGTACGACGAGCTCGACGGCGGCTACAGCGCCATCATGGGAACCCGGCCCGACACCATCGCAGCCGCCCTGATCGACTCACCCGCCGGACTCGCCGCCTGGATAGTCGACAAATATCGGGATTGGAGCGACTGCCACGGCGACCTGGAGTCCCGCTTCGACCGCGACACCCTGCTCACGATCCTGACGCTGTACTGGGCAACAGGCTCGATCGGCACGTCGTTCAGGCAGTACTACGACTGGGCCCACAACACCCCCCGCCCGCCCATCACGGTGCCGACAGCCATCACCCTCAGCCACGAACCGGTCCTGTCCGGCATCCCCCGCTCGATCGCCGAACGCGCCTGCACGGACCTCCGCCACTGGAGCGAACCCGGCCGCGGTGGCCATTTCCTGGCCCTGGAGGAGCCCGCGCTGATGCAGGAGGAGCTCACAACGTTCTTCCGCCCTCTCCGCCCAACCGCGAAGTAGTCAGGTCGAGCGCGGCTCTACGGGTGGAGAAGCACCTTGATCGCGCGGCGTTCGTCCATCGCGGCGTAAGCGGCGGTGATGTCGGACAGGGGCATCTCCGCGTCGAACACGCGTCCCGGCTGGATGGTGCCGTCCAGGACGTCGGGCAGGAGCTCGTCGAGGTAGCTGCGAACGGGCGCGACGCCACCGCGCACGCCGACGTTGGAGCTGAACATCGTGCCGACCTCCAGGGGGCCGCCGTAGGGCACGCCGACGAAGCCGACTTGACCGCCGGGCCGAGCCGAGCGCAGCGCCTGGTCCATCGACTCCTTCGTGCCGACGCATTCGAGAACGGCGTCGGGACCGATTCCGTCGAACATCTCCTTGAGTTCGGCGATACCCGCGTCGCCACGCTCGGGGACGATGTCGGTCGCGCCGAATTGGCGTGCGAGTTCCTGCCGGTCAGTGTGGCGTGACATGGCGACGATGCGCGATGCCCCGAGGCGCTTGGCCGCGATGACGGCGCAGAGTCCGACCGCGCCGTCGCCGACCACGGCGACGGTTGAGCCCTCGCTCACGCCGCCCGAGACGGCGGCGTGGTGGCCGGTGGGCATGACGTCGGACAGCGTCAGCAGGCCCGGGATGATCGAGAGGTCGGGCCGTCCGGGGACGACGACGAGCGTGCCGTCGGCGAGCGGGACGCTTACGCGCTCGCCCTGGCCGGCGTCCGCGGAGCCCCCGGTCCGGGGGTCGCTGCCCCAGAACCCGCCGTGGAGGCAGTGGACGCTCCAGCCGTTACGGCAGTTGATGCAGGTGTTGTCGCAGATGTGGAACGGCGCGATCACGAAGTCGCCGGTCCGAACATTCTCGACGTTCGCGCCGACCTCCTCGACGACGCCGACGAACTCATGTCCGATGCGCCGGGGCGCCTCGACCTTGTCGATACCGCGGTAGGGCCACAGGTCCGAGCCACAGACGCAGGAGGCGACGACGCGGACGATCGCATCCAGCCCGCAGCCCGGTCCGTCGGTCGCCAGGACCGGGTCGGGGACGTTCTCCAGACGAACGTCTCGGTCGCCGTGAATGATTGCGGCCTGCATATTTCCCCTTTAATAGTCATGCGTGTCGTTTCCGCGTTGTCCACGCTAGGGGCGGGTTCGCGGCGGTGGGAGTCACTGTCAGTGACCCCCAAGCGCGTCACACCGGCGAGCGGCAAGACCCAGCGCCACATGACGCAGGACCGAACTGCAGAACCGAACAGCGCAGAACCTAACAGCGCAGGACCGAACGCGTGGCGGATCATCGCGGCTGCGGCCTCGTCCTCCTGAGACCGGCCGTTCCCGCGCCGGACCACCGGTCCCGGTAGACGTCATCGCTGTACTCAGGTCAGGCGGCCGTCACCGTGCGCCGGGGCTGCCGGTAGCGATCTCGCGGTAGCGGTAGGCGTATGACGGCCCGCGATGCGCGCCTATCGCGCCGACCGTGGCGGCCAGGAACCCGGCCTCCACGGTCCCAGAACTCCCGCTTACGCGCTGCGGGCCGTACGCCACCGCGCGTGCTGGTCGTTCGCGTCGTCGCGCGCCCAGAGCGCCAGCAGTTTCAGCGAATCGTAGGCGGCCGTGCCGGGCTCGGGGTTGAAGACCAGGATCGACAGGTCCGGGTCGGCAGCCAGATAGAGGCTCTCGTACGGCAGGTCCATGCGGCCGACGACCGGGTGGTCGACCGGCTTGATCCCACTCGAGTGGCGATGCACGTTCTGGGACGCCCATCGGGTGGCGAACTCGTCATTGTCGAGCAGGTCCTCGATGAGGTCGGCGAGGTCGTGATCGTGCGGCTGCACGCCGAGCTCCGCGCGCAGGATCGCGGCGATGTTGTCAGCGACAGAACTCCAGTCGACCCACAGCGCGCGGGCCGCCGCCTCGTTCCGGAAGTGGAACCAGGCGGCGTTCACCGGGTCGCGTGTACCGTCGTACATCGGCGCGTACAGGGCCCGGCCCACCAGATTGGCGGCGACGATGTCCAGGCGCTTGTTCAGCGCAAACGCCGGCACGTCACCGAGCGCGTCCAGCAGGTACTGCACCTGCGGCCGCACGTACCGCACGATCCGCACAGGTGCGCCGCCCTCGCTCGAAGCCAGAAACAGCCGGCCAAGGTGCTCACGCTCGACGTCGTCGAGACGCAGCACGCGCGCGACGGCATTGATGACCGACGGCGACGCGCCCGCCGCGTCGCCACGCTCCAGGCGCGTGTAGTACTCGACGCTGATGCCCGCCAGCAGAGCGACCTCCTCCCGGCGCAGCCCCTTCACCCTGCGCCGCAGGTCGCGCCCGGGGATGCCGACGTCGCCGGGACTCACGCGGGCGCGACGAGTCACCAGGAAATCGCGGATCCGAGCGCGAATCTCTCTGTTGTCAGCCATACCTCCAGGTTATGAGCCTGGCCCGAGGACTCCCTTCTCAGTGCCCCTCACCACCGCTCTCAGTGCCCCTCACCACCGCTCTCAGTGCCCCTCACCACCGCTCTCAGTGCCCCTCACCACCGCTCTCAGTGCCCCTCACCACCGCGAGATCCATGCCCCATTGACCCCGGACCCGCGTCCCGACAACCCCTGACCAAGCAGCACGGCCCGCCCCAGCCGCCCCTAGGCATCCGGCCGCCTGCCCTCGCCCCCAACACCCGGCCGCCTGCCCTCGCCCCCAGCCACCCAGCCGTCTGCCCTCGCCCCCAGCCACCCCCGCGAGCCCGGCAGCCCCGGCACCCGGTACTCGCCGCGCGAGCCCAGCGGCCCAGGACCGGGGCCGGAACCCTGACCTTCGCCAGCCCAGCGGCCCGGCACCCGGCACCCAGCACCCAGCACCCAGCACCATCGCCTGGCCCAGCTCGCCTTCACCACCCCCAGCGGCCCAGGGCCGGGGCCGGGGCCCTGCACCCGCGCCAGCCCAGAGACGCGGAACCCTGCACCCGGCCCGCTACCGCCTGGCCCAGCCCGCCTTCACCACCCCCCAAGCGGTTCCGTGACGCGTGGGCCGACCCCTCATCGCCTGACACTCGCCCACTCTTTTGTCACCCGCCCGGTTACCGTTCGACGTGCCCTGCGAACGTCCGCTCCCGCACCCCAGCCCACGCTCAGCCGACGACCTAAGCTGCCTCCGTACACGCGCTGCCGACCACACGCCCGACCAGCCCGTTCACCGCTCCACCCCATACGCCGAGCCGACGCCCAAGCCCGACCTCGATGGCCCGGTACAGCCAGTCCGTATGGGCCTGCCCGGCCTGGCACCTACCGAGACCCGGGATGGAGCATCGACCGCCGGCTACCGCCCCGTGCGGCTGGCCACGATCACCTGCACCGCGTGCTCCAACGCGTACGCCGGGTCCGCTCCCCCGCCCTTGACCTGCTCATCCGCACTCGCCACAGCCTGGATCGCCCTGGACAGCCCTTCAGGCCCCCACCCGTTCAGCTGCCGCTTCACCCGATCGACCTTCCACGGCGGCATGCCGACATGGCCGGCCAGCTGCCCGCCTCGGAGGTTGCGGGGTGCGCTGCCGACCTTGGCCAGCGACCGCAAGCCCCCGGCCAGCGCACTCACCAGCAGCACGGGGGCGACCCCAGTGCCGAGAGCCCACCGCAGTTGCTCCAGCACGTCGGCCAATCGGCCCTCGACAGCGGAGTCGGCCACGTTGAACCCGGTGACCTCGGCCCGGCCCTTGTGATAGCGGGTCACGGCGGCCGCGCTGATCGTCTTGTCCTCCGTGTCGAACACCAGCTGGCTGCACGCCGCCGCCAGCTCCCGCAGGTCGTTGCCCACGGCGTCGAGCAACGCCTGAGCCGCGTCCCCGGAGATGCCCCGCCCGGCCCGCTTGAACTCCCCCTTGATGAAGTCCAGCCGCTCGCCCGCCTTGGTGACCTTGTTGACCGTGACCACCATGGCCCCGGCCTTCTTCACCCCGTCGACCAGCGCCTTCCCCTTCACCCCGCCCGGATGCGACAGGACGAGCACGGTGTCGTCGGAGGGCTGCTTGGCATAGGTGACGACCTCGGCGATGACGTCCTTGGAAAGATCCTGAGCCGACCGGATCACCACCACGGAACGATCGCCGAAGAGCGACGGAGAGGTCAGCTGCGTCAACTCACCGACCGCGACCTTCCCGCCCATGAGGTCTTGCACCTCGGCCTGCGAGTCGCCGGCCCGCGCCGCCGCGACGACGCTGCTCACCGCCCGCTCGGCCAGCAGCTCCTCATCACCGAGGACCAGGGTCACAGGTGCTGGATCGGTTCCCGCCATGTCAGGCAGCATGCCATGCGTCACCGACAACCCGGTACTCGGAGCACACCCGTACACGCCGCCGGGCCCTGACGCCCTTCGCAGCTCCGGCCCGCACCGCAACCCTCAGGCTCGGCCCGCAGCCCTTAGGCCCGATCCGCAACCCTCAGGCTCGGCCCGCAACCCTCAGGCCCGATCCGCAGCCCTTAGGCCCGATCCGCAGCGTGCACTGTCGCGAACACAACGGAAACGACCACGCGCAGCTCCAGCCCTCACGGCCATACGCACCCGGACACCCACCGGCGCAGCTGAGGGTGCGCCGCCCCCTGCACCCACCAGACCGCAGCTGCAGGTGCGCCACCCCCTTGCACCCACCAGACGGACCAGGTGCCTCTGGACGCGCTCACCTGAGGGCTCGCGATCCAAGGCGAGACCGCCCGCTCCGGGCACCGTGGCGGGGACGGGCTGTGAAGGCAACGAGCTGTGGGGGGGCACGGGTTGGCGGGCCACGGGCTGTGAAGGGAACGAGCTGTGGGGGGCCACGGGCTGGGGAGCACGGGCTGTGGGGGGCCACGGGCTGGGGAGCACGGGCTGGGGAGCCACGGGGTGCAGGGCCACGGGCCATGGGGACTGCGGGCGACGGGGACTGCGGGCCACGGGACAACGGGAACCACGGACCACAGGGGCCACGCGTATGGGGACTACGGGCCGCGGGGAACCACTGCCATCCGCCCTTCCCGCTCCACGATGGCAAGGTCGCCGGACTGGTCGGTCCGGTAGACGCTGGCTCCCAGCCGACGCAGGATGGCAAGCGTGGACAAGGCGGGATGGCCGTAGTCGTTGTCGGCGCCCACGCTGATCAAGGCCGCCCGTGCGCCGACAGCCGACAAGAAGGCTGGGGATTGCCGATTGGACCCATGGTGCGGGGTCTTGAGGATGTCGGCCTGTATCGCCGTCCGGCGCAACAGCTCGTCCTGCGCCTCCGTCTCCAGATCACCGCTGAGCAGAACGGATCCGGACCGCCAGCGTACGTGGACGACGACACTGGAGTTGTTGATCGCGCTTCCCTCCCCTTGCCCACTCATCTCACCCAAGGCGGGGTCGGGACCGAGCACGGTCAGCTCTGACGGGCCGAAGCGCCACCGAGTTCCGGGTGAGGCCGTCCATTCCGGTATCCCACGGCGTGCCAGCGTGGCCGAAAGATGCGCGATGGCTTTCGCGTTCGTGGGCTGCGGGCTGACGACCACGGCGCCGACGCGCCGGTCGCGGAGCACGCCGGGGAGGCCGTTCACATGGTCGGCGTGCGGGTGGGTGAGGATCAGGAGGGGTACATCGTCGACGCCGATCCTGCGCAGGCACCGATCCATGACGATCGGGTCAGGCCCGGTGTCGACCACGATCCCTCTTCCCGGTCCCGCCGCCACGACCAGCCCGTCCCCCTGCCCAACGTCGCACATCACCATCAACCACCCTTTGGGCGGCCAGGAGCCGACGATAGGCGGGATCACCAGGACGGCGACCAAGACCGCGCCGACCACGGTCATCGCCACGGCCCTCCACGCCCTGCGCCGCAGGATCGGCACGGCGATCGCCACCGCGAGCAGCAGCAACCCCAATCCCGGGAGCCCGCCTGGCCACGGCACGGTGGCGAACGGCAGGTTCACTGCCCAGCGGGCGACGATGATGATCCACCCGACTGCATATCCGGCCGGGACGACGAGAAGCTCCGCGCCGCCGGGCCAGACGGGCGCCACCAGGGCGGCACCGAACCCGAGCAACGTCGCAGGGGCCACCGCCGGGGCGACGAGCAGGTTGGCGATCACGGCGACAGGCGTCAACTGCCCCGACATCAGCACCAGAATGGGCGTCACCGCCACCTGCGCGGCCACCGGCACGACAACGGCCTCAGCCATCCAGCGCGGCCACCGATACGGCACCCTGGAGCCGCTCCCAATCGTCGACGGCAGAGCACACTCCGACTCGAGATCAGGATTCGGGCGCAGGCTGTGATCAGGCTGCACGCCGAGGTCAGGGCGCAGGCTTCGGTCGGGGCACAGGCTGTGGTCCCGATGCAGGACGGGGTCGGGGTCCACGATTCGGTCCGGGTGCAGACTTCCGTCCTGGTGCAGGCTGTGGTCCGGGCGGGAGGCGTGTTGTCGCCGCAGACCTAGCTCATCCTGTGGGTCACGGTCAGGGTGCTTACTGTGTTTTGTGTTGCTCTGATTGTCGGTGTCGTCCTCGGCTTTTGGGGGTGACAGGCGGTCGCGCCAGCGTGGGGCGAGGATGAGGATTCCGGCCGTGGCTGCTACCGAGAGGGCGAAGCCGTACGAACGGGCTAGTTCTGGGGCGAACAGCACCAGGAGGAGGACCGTTGCCGACAGGGCCGCGAGGCCGTCCTTTGCTCGGCCTGTGCCCAGTGCAATGGCGGCGGCAAGGCCCATCAGGAGGGCGCGTAGAACGCTTGGCGAGGGGCGGGCGACCACGGCGAATGCGAGCATCGCGATGGCAGCGAAGACAGCCCTCACCGGGAGGGAGAGCCCGATGAGGCGGGAGAGGGCGAGGGCGGCGCCTGCCACGATTGCGAGGTTTGCTCCGCTTACTGCGTTCAAGTGGCTCAGGCCGGCCTCCTTGAGGTCGGACGACACTTGCGGATCCATGCGTGAGACGTCGCCAACGACCAAACCCGGCAGGAGGCCTTGCTGGTCGGCGGGGAGGGTGGCGGCGGCCGCCCGTAGGCCCGATCTGAGGCTGCCCGCTGCTGTTTGGAGCAGGGACGGGGGTGTCAGGACTCGTGGCGGACCTTGCACCAGGAGGATGGCTGCGACGAGGTCGCCTGGGGTTGGTTTGGCCAGGCGACCGGTCACTTCTACGTGCTGGCTGGGGAGCAGGGTGCTCCAGTCGTGTCCGTTGGCGAAGACGGTGATGGGGACCTTGACGGCCTGGCGGTTGCCGGCTGTTTGGATGATCTCCAGGGTGGCCGGGGTCACGTAGCTCTCTTGGTTGAAGTGACCGCTTCTGTTTTGTCTGCGCTTGGGGTCGTCCGTTAGGGCTATCTGGGCCTTGATCGAGGTGTTCTTCTTGGCGAAGTCGGCTGTTGGGCCGGTGGTCAGGGCGTGGACTCTGAGGGCTATCGACGCTGAGGCAGCGGCCGCGCAGATGAGGGTGGCAATGGTGATGTTGCGCCAGGGGATGGGGTGAGGTGGTCGCCGTGCATCTCGTTGGGGGTTCGGGCTCCGATGCTGGTCGGCCTGGTCGGAAGGGAGGCAGGGTTCTCGCCACGTCCGCAGGAGTGGGGAGGGTGGATCCCATGCAGGGTGGTCGGTGTTGGCGGGTGACTGTGAACGTCCAACCGTGGGCCACGGATGCCGATCCGTGAGCTTGGCGAGCTTGCCGGCCAGGCTCGTCAGCAAGATCGGTGAGTGGGTGGGCCAGGGCCAGATGCGGCTCGCAAGGCGCTGGGCGGCCAAATCCTCGCACCGGGTGGCTGGGTCCCTGTGTTGGGTGGTCCGGATGGTGGGTGCTTGCTGGGATGGGAGGCGGGTGCGCCGCAGCATGGGTCGGGCGGGCCAGGCTACGGCTGCGGCGGCCAGGGCTGTGGATAGGGCGACGATCAGGGCTGTGCGGGCGGAGCAGCCGATTAGGACCAAGGCACTTGCCCAGGCGGCCAGTGCGGGGAGGATGAGGGGCCAGGTGTGTTCACGCTGGGCAGTGTCGGGATCGGGGTGAGTGGCTCCGGTGTTCGTGTCGGCGCCGTCGGAAGACCGGGCGCCGTCGAGTGGAGAGTTGGTGTTGTTTCGGTTTGGGGGTGTTGGGCGGGTGTCGTCGATACGCGGGGTGGCCATGTCAGACGCGGACCTTTGGCTTGAGTTCGTCGTACTTTCGTGGGCCTATGCCGGTCACCTCGCGTAGTTGTTCGACGGTGGTGAAGCCGCCGTGGGTGTCTCGGAACTGGGCTATGCGGGCTGCCAGGACTTCGCCCACTCCTGGGAGTTGTTCGAGTTGGTCGGTGGTGGCGGAGTTGAGGTCGAGCACGGTGGTGGCCGGGTCTGCGATGGGTGCGGCTTGGGTTGCCTGGCCGGCGGGGGTGCCTACGACTATCTGTTCGCCGTCGATCAGGCGTCTGGCGAGGTTGAGTGTGCCGGTGGAGGCGCCGCGGGACACTCCTCCGGCTGCTGCCACCGCGTCTGTGACTCGGGCGCCTGCGGGGAGTAGGTAGACGCCCGGTTTACGGATCTTGCCGATGACGTGGACGGTCACCTTGGCGACGGCGGTGGGGGACGGCGACCTCGGTGGGTGTGAGATCGGGGTGGGGGGCGGCAACGGCTCCGGTGAAGGCTGGGAACGCCAGAGGAAGAACGCTGCTACGGCTGCGGCGAGGGCTCCCAAGACCAGCAGGACTCGGAGGCCGGGCTTGCCTGGGTCGAGGGCTGGGGCCTGAGTGGTGAGGGCTGCGCGGAATGCTTGGAAGGTGGGTGGTACGGGGGCGGGTCCGCGCTTTCGGTCGGGTGGTGGTGATGCGTTTGATCGTTGGTTGGGGATCTGGTGGGGTACGCGTGAGGTGACGGCATCATCATGGTCATGTCCCTCTGGAGGCGTTCTTGAGGGAGTGTCGTTCCAGCGGCTTTCCTCGCCCTCGCCTGATGCTGCGGGTGCAGGGTCCTCCCAGCGGGTTCCCTGGCGCAGGGTGGTGAGGGCGGCATCGTCCCAAGCTTCTTTCTCACGGGGTTCGGTTGAGGGCTGGCCGGGTTGGTGTGCTGAGGCGTGGGTCCGTGCCTGGGCCCCGGCCGCCGGATCGGTCATGGCTCCTGTGAGCCGACCGAGAGAGCGGCGGGAGCGGCGGGAAGGCGCGGTGATCGACCGTAGCCGGGACTCGGCTATGGTCCGCTCCGCCGTGGGGTCGGGGGTTCGCACGGCTGAGAACGTAGATCCTCAGCGGTTCTCGGGGAGGTCCCGAACCGCGTTCTGGGGATGGGGCGGGAGATGAGCGAAGAGGTTGTGGACAACCAGGTCGGCGTGATCAAGGTGAGCGTGCACGTAAGCAAGTTGAGGATCGCGCTCATGAGGATGCGGGCAGGGCATGGGGGGACTGAAGGACTGCGCAAGAGGCTGAAGGGTCATGCTGAGCGTCGCAGGGCTGGGGGCTGTTGTGCTGGGGGTCGCCGAGTTGGAGGGGCACGCTCGGCCGCCTCAGGGCCGAACCACTCTGCCGCTGCATCGCCGGGCTGAGAAGCTGCAGTACTGCCCGTCGCCGGGCAGGAGGCGTACGCTCGGCCGCCTCAGGGCCGAACGGCTGTGCCGGGCGTCGCAGGGCTGAAGGTGCCGGACGTTCCTGGGGGCTGAGAGCCATGCTCGGCGTCGCGGGCTGAGAGCCATGCTGGGTGTCAGGGCCGAAGAGCCATGCAGGGCCCCGGAGTAAAGGGTCCTACTGGGCCTCGGAGAGTTAACCGCCGGGCATCTGATGGCTGAGGGTGCTGTTGGGCGGCCTCTGAAGGCTCAGGCTCTGCTCGGGCATGCAGGCTGAGGGGTTCTGCTGGATGTCGCAGGACTGAGGGTTCTGCTGGGCTTCGAGGGGTGAGGGGCCTGCTGGGCGACGGGGGGTACCAGTCCCCTCAGGCAAGGTGGTGTGCGGGCGGCTTCGGCAATAGGTCAGGGGGTGTCGGATGTGACCGTGAGGCCCAGCATGCCGGGCCCCACGTGGACGCCGATCACCGCCCCCACCTCCACCACCCGCAGCTCCACCAGCCCGGCCAGCCGCTTCGGCAGGCGTTCGGCCAGGGCCTCGGCGCGGTCGCTCGCCCCCAGATGCTGTACGGCCACCTCCACGGGCCCCTCGCCCGCAGCGTGGACGGCGAGGTCCTCCAGGCGGGCGATGGCGCGGGAGGACGTGCGGACCTTCTCCAGGAGCGAGATGCGGCCGTCCACGATGTGGAGCAGTGGCTTGATCATGAGGGCCGAGCCGACGAGGGAGGCGGCGGTGCCGATGCGGCCGCTGCGTCGTAAGGCGTCGAGGGTGTCCACGTAGAAGAACGTCCGGGTGGTCTCCATGCAGCGGCGGGCCGCCGCCGTCACCGTCTCCAGGGCGGCTCCGCGAGCGGCGGCGCGGGCGGCGGCCAGGACCGGGTAGCCGAGGCCCATGGCGATCGAGCGGCTGTCGACCACTTCCACGGGGACGGGCGCATCGGACGCGGCCGCCTGGGCGGAATCGGCGATGCCGGACATATCGCGGGAAACGTGGATCGAGATGATTCCGGTCGCGCCCGCGGCCGCCAGGGAGGCGTAGCAGGAGGCGAAGCTCTCCGGGGCGGGGCGGGAGGTGGTGGCGGTGGTGAGGTCGCCGGTGAACAGCGGCTCGTCGTACGAGACCCCGCCGACGATCACCTGGACGGGGACGACCGTGACACCCGGGACGGCAGGCAGGTAGGCGGTCGAGTCGGTGACCACGGCGACCGAGGGCGGCATAACCCCGAGCGTAACTACTGGACCGGCGTCCCACCCCGCCACACGCGGCGCGGCTTGAGACCGAAGGACCAGGCGAAGGCGCCCTCGTGGTCGGCGTCCCACTGCACGATGTCGGCCAGCCGGCCCGGCGCCAGGACGCCGCGGTCGGGAGCGCCCAGGACGGTGGCGCCGCCGAGGGTGGCCGCGCGCAGGGCGTCGTTGACGCTCATCCCGAACGCCGACACCGCCATGGCGATGACCAGGGACATCGAGGTGATGCCGCAGAAGCCGGGATTGTGGTCGCTGCCGAGGGCGATCTGGACGCCGTGCTTGATCATCTGGCGGACCGGCGGGAGGTGACCGCGCTGCAGGGCCGTGGCCGGGCAGACGACGGCGGGCACGCCGTAGCGGGACATGATCGCGATGTCCTCGTCCGACATGTGGTGCAGCCCGTCGGCGGAGGCGCAGCCGAGCTCGGCGGCCAGCTGGACGGCGCCGCGGCGGCTGAAGATGCCGGCGTGGATGCGCGGCAGGAGCCCGACGTTGCGGCCCGAGGCCAGCACCCAGCGGGACTCCTCGGTGGTGAAGTGGCCCTCGTCGCAGTAGACGTCGACGCTGTCGGCGCCCGCCGCGGCGGCGTCGGCGCACCAGGCGCCCACGGCCTCGACGTATTCGCGCTGACGGCCGAAGTATTCGGGTGGCACCACGTGCGCCGCCAGGAAGGTGACGTGCACCCGTGGCATCATCGGCTCCTTCTCCAGCTCGCGCAGGAGCCGCACGTCGGCCAGCTCGCCGTCGCGGGTGAGGTGGTAGCCGGTCTTGGCCTCGACCGTGGTGGTGCCGCTGAGCAGCCAGCCCCGCAGCCGCTCGCGCACGCCGTTGCACAGGGTCCACGGGTCGGTGCCGCGGGTCACGGTGACCGTGGAGCCCACGCCGCCGCCCGCCGCGGTGATCGAGGCGGCGCTGGAGCCGCCGGTGCGGATGGCCAGCTCGGCGTAGCGGTTGCCGGCGTAGACGGGGTGGGTGTGGGCGTCGATGAGACCGGGCGTGACGAGAGCGCCGCCGAGGTTTTCGACGTGGTCGACGTCGACGATGTCGTCGACGACTCCGGGGACGCTCTGCGGGAGGTCTGGCGCGCGTCCGACCCACGCGATGCGGTCGTTGTGCACGAGGATGGCGGCGTTGCTGAGGACCTCGTTGCCGGTCCACAGGCGGCCGATGTTGGTCAGCAGTCGAACGGTCACCGCATCACCGCCCTGCGTGAGCCCCCGCCCGCGCACCGGCATGGGCGCAGCGCACAGCTCAGGGGCTGTGCCGCGCCCACTGAGTCCGCTCCGGGTCCGGACGACATGGGGGGTCTCCTGCTCTCATCCGCATCGAGTTGTGCGGTGACCGTATCGCCAGAGTCATGATCCGACGATTTCAGTTCAGTTACGTTATTTCACAGCTGGGCTTGCTGTACAGGGTTATTCGGAAGAAAGACCACTGATCCCAACCGTCACCCAGCCCCACCTCGTCCCCAAGGCCCCCGTTGACGACTTTGATCACAAGAGTCATCATCCGAAACCTAGACCCAACCCTAGAAACCCGACCGCGTAAAGGGTCTGGCCGATTCTAGCAATCCCAGGGTTCGGGGACCACTGCCGCTTTTGGGTAGCCATGCGTGCTTTGCGGCGAGGGCCACCCCACAACGTAACGTTCGCCGCCGACGTTCCAGCCTGCCACACGCCGCCGTCGCGCCCGACCGGTGTCATCGTTCGCCGACTGTCACGGCAGTCCCGCCCGGACGTGCTCGGCCGGGCGACCCCACCGTACCGCCTGCGTGGGAGTCGCCCGGCCGCAACGACGGAACCGGGGGGTGACCGGAGGGTTAGAAGACCCGCTCCACGGGCTTGCCGACCCGCTCGAGCTCCTGCCACAGGCTGGGCAGCACCCGGGCGTGCAGGATCGTGCCGTCCTCCACGTGCTCCACGGAGAGCACCTCGCCCTCCTTGTGGGCCCGGGAGATCAGGTCTCCCCTGTTGTACGGCACCAGCAGCTGGATCTCGTGGTCCAGCCGGGGCAGCTCCCGCTCGATGACCGCCATCAGCTCGGGGATGCCGCGGCCGGTCCGCGCCGACACCACGACGCAGTCGCGCTCGCGCCGCATGATCCGGTCGATCACGTCCTGCTTGGCCGCGTCGGCCTTGTTGATCACGACGATCTCGCGGATCTCGGAGGCGCCCTCGATGTCGGCGAACACCTCGCGCACGGCGGCCAGCTGGCCCTCGGGGTCGGGGTGCGAGCCGTCCACCACGTGCAGGATCAGGTCGGCCTCGGCGACCTCCTCCAGCGTCGAACGGAACGCCTCGACGAGCTGGTGCGGCAGGTGCCGCACGAAGCCCACGGTGTCGGCGATCGTGAAGAGCCGGCCTTCGGCCGTGCGCGCCCGGCGTACGGTCGGGTCGAGGGTGGCGAACAGCGCGTCCTCCACCAGCACCCCGGCTCCCGTGACGCGGTTGAGCAGCGAGGACTTGCCCGCGTTGGTGTAGCCGGCGATGGCCACGGCGGGAACCTCGCGCCGCTGGCGCTGGTAGCGCATGGTGTCGCGCGAGGTGGACATGCCGCTGATCTGACGGCGCAGCTTGGCCATGCGCTCGCGGATGCGGCGCCGGTCCAGCTCGATCTTGGTCTCACCGGGGCCACGGCCGCCGATGCCGACGCCGCCCGCGGCGCGACCGCCGACCTGCCTGGACAGGTTGCCACCCCAGCCGCGCAGGCGGGGCAGCAGGTATTGGAGCTGTGCCAGCTCGACCTGGGCCTTGCCCTCGCGGCTCTTGGCGTGCTGGGCGAAGATGTCGAGGATCAGCGCGGTGCGGTCGATGACCTTGACCTTGACCGTCTCCTCGAGCTGGCGGAGCTGGCCGGGGGTCAGCTCGCCGTCGCAGATCACGGTGTCGGCGCCGGTCGACTCGACCACGTCGCGCAGCTCGAGCGCCTTGCCCGAGCCGATGTAGGTGGCCGGATCCGGCTTCTGGCGGCGCTGGATGAGGCCGTCGAGCACCTCCGACCCAGCCGTCTCGGCCAGGAGCTTGAGCTCCAGCAGGGAGTTTTCCGCGTCGTCCACTGTGCCTGACGTCCAGACGCCGACGAGGACGACCCGCTCCAGCCGCAGCTGCCGGTACTCGACCTCGGAGACATCCTGGAGTTCGGTGGAGAGGCCCGCCACGCGGCGCAGCGCCTGGCGCTCCTCGAGGTCCATGTCGCCGGTCTCGAACTCGTCGAGGTCGAGCGCGGTGTAATCGTGCATTCGTGTCATCTCTATTAGGGAACGTCTGGACACCTCGGTGTCTTCCCACGATGGTGGCACGACACCCCCGCCACAATCACCCCCTTATCCGGCAGCCACCGTGACGTCGCCGGATCCGGCCTTGAGCGAGATCTTGTGGGGAGAGGAGCTGTCCTTCCTGACCGAGACGTTCGCGTCGCCGGACCCCACCTGGGTCTTCACGTCGTAGGCCCCGTCGGGCACGCGGAGCACGATGTCCCCGGAGCCGGCCTGCAGATCGGCGCTGCCGGGCACGGCGGTGTACTTGAGCTCGATGTTCCCGGACCCCGCCTCCGCGACGACCTTCTTGCCCGCCAGCTCCGCGGCGTCGAGGTCGCCGGAGCCGACATGTACGCCGAGCTCCCCGGTCAGGCCCCTGAGCGTGATGTTGCCCGAGCCGTTGTCCAGGTCGACGGTCAGCCCTTTGGGGATCTCGATCTTGTAGTCGACGCTGCAGCTGCCCAGGCTCGACGGGCAGTCGTACGAGAGGCGCAGCGCGTCGCCCTCGACGCTGTGCTCCGGCTTCGGCTTGTCGTCGCCGCGCCAGCGCAGCGTCTCGGTGACGCGTACGGCGCTGCCGCCGGTCTCGGTCACCTCGGTATCGCCCGCGCCACTCTTGACCTGCAGCCTGGCGACCTTGTCCGTCACCTCGTACGACGCGGTCTCCTCGCTGCTCGGGCCGGCGATGCTCGCCATCCCGCACCCCGTCAACATCAGCGCGGAGGCCAGCAGCCCGCCCGCGATCGCGATGGTCTTCATGCCCCCAATCCTGTCCGGGAAGAACCCCGGTCACATCGGGGATGCCCCCGACGACTCCCCGAAGGAACCCCAACCTTTGACCCGGGACTACCAGGGGAGTAACTTCACTTCCACAATCCAGAAGTCATTTTCCACGAAGCGGAAAGGCACCCCATGGAGATCACCGGCCCGATGCTCGACCGGTTCGACGAGATCCTCACTCCTGAGGCGCTCGATTTCGTGGCGACTCTCCAGCGGGAGTTCGGCGCCAGGCGGCTGGAGCTGCTGGAGGCCCGTCAGGCGCGGCAGGCGGAGCTGTCCGCGGGCGGCCTGCTCGACTTCCTGCCGGAGACGAAGCAGGTCAGGGAGGCCGACTGGCAGGTCGCGCCGCCCGCGCCCGGTCTGGAGGACCGCCGGGTGGAGATCACCGGCCCGGTCGACAAGAAGATGACCATCAACGCGCTCAACTCCGGCGCCAAGGTCTGGCTGGCCGACTTCGAGGACGCCAACTCGCCGCTCTGGGAGAACTGCGTGAGCGGCCACCTCAACCTGCGCGACGCGCTCGACCGCGCGATCGACTTCGAGACCGGCGGCAAGTCGTACGCGCTCAGGCCCGACGACGAGCTGGCCACGGTCGTCGTGCGCCCGCGCGGCTGGCACCTGGACGAGAAGCACGCCCAGGTGGACGGGCAGCCGGTCTCGGGCTCGCTGTTCGACTTCGGGCTCTACTTCTTCCACTGCGCCCAGCGGCAGATCGACAAGGGCAAGGGGCCGTACTTCTACCTGCCCAAAATGGAGTCCCACCTGGAGGCGCGGCTCTGGAACGACGTGTTCACCAGGGCTCAGGAGCTCCTCGGCATCCCGCACGGCACGATCAGGGCGACCGTCCTCATCGAGACCTACCCGGCCGCGTTCGAGATGGAGGAGATCCTGTACGAGCTCCGCGACCACTCGGCGGGGCTCAACGCGGGCCGCTGGGACTACCTGTTCAGCGTGATCAAGAAGTTCCGGACCCGGGGCCGCGAGTTCCTGCTGCCCGAGCGGAACGCGGTCACGATGACGGCCCCGTTCATGCGCGCGTACACCGAGCTGCTGGTGCGCACCTGCCACAAGCGCGGCGCGCACGCCATCGGCGGGATGGCGGCCTTCATCCCCTCGCGGCGCGACCCCGAGGTGAACGCCGTGGCGCTGGAGAAGGTGCGGGCGGACAAGACGCGCGAGTCGGGCGACGGCTTCGACGGCTCGTGGGTGGCGCACCCCGACCTGGTGCCGGTGTGCCGTGAGGTGTTCGACGGCGTGCTGGGGTCGCGGCCCAACCAGCTCGACCGGCTGCGCGAGGACGTCAACGTGACCGCGGCCGAGCTGCTGGCCGTCTCCGAGACGCCGGGCGAGATCACCGAGACCGGGCTGCGCAACAACGTGGACGTGGCGCTGCGCTACCTCGCCGCCTGGATGGGGGGCCTGGGCGCGGTGGCGATCCACAACCTCATGGAGGACGCGGCCACCGCCGAGATCTCGCGCTCGCAGATCTGGCAGTGGATCCACAACGACATCACGCTCGCCGACACGGGCGCCCAGGTGACGAAGGAACTGGTCGAGCAGATCATCGCGGAGGAGCTCGCCAGGATCGCCGAGGAGCCCGGCCACGACGACAAGCTGTACGGTCAGGCGACCGCGCTGTTCAAGCAGGTGGCGCTGGACGACGACTTCGCCGAGTTCCTGACGCTTCCCGCCTATGCTCAAATGCCGTAGAACTAGGAAAAAGAGGGGGATCGGGTGCTGGAAACGCTGACAGCGGCCCTGCGCTCGCTGCTGCCCCATGACTCGGTGATCACCGATCCGGTACGCCTGCGCACGTACGAGTGCGACGGCCTCACCTACCACCGGGCGACCCCCGGCGTGGTCGTGCTGCCCGACACGGCCGAGCAGGTCGCCCGCGTGGTACGCGTGTGCAACGACTTCGGCGTGCCCTTCGTGGCCAGGGGCTCGGGCACCGGCCTGTCGGGGGGCGCGCTCCCCCGCGAGGACGGCGTGCTCATCGTCACCTCCAAGATGCGCGGGATCCTGGAGATCGACCTGGACAACCGCCGGGCGGTCGTCGAGCCCGGCGTCACCAACCTGGCCATCACCGAGGCCGTGCGCGACCGGGGCTACTACTACGCGCCCGATCCCTCCAGCCAGCAGGTCTGCTCCATCGGCGGCAACGTCGCCGAGAACTCCGGCGGCGCCCACTGCCTCAAGTACGGCTTCACGGTCAACCACGTCGAGGCCTGCGAGATCGTCACCCCCGACGGCGACCTGGTCACGCTCGACCGCATGGACCCCGGCTACGACCTGCTGGGCGCGTTCATCGGTTCCGAGGGCACGCTGGGCATCGCCACCAAGATCACGGTACGCCTCTGCCGCGCGCCGGAGGCCGTGACCACGGTGCTGGCCGCGTTCGAGAGCATCGAGCAGGGCGGCCAGGCCGTCTCGGCGATCATCGGCGCGGGCATCGTGCCCGCCGCGATCGAGATGATGGACGCGCTGGCCATCGAGGCGGCCGAGGCGGCGGTGGCCTGCCGCTACCCCGAGGGCGCGGGCGCCGTGCTGATCGTGGAGCTGGACGGCCCGCGGGCGGAGGTGGACGAGCAGTTCGCCCGGCTCACGGAGATCTGCTCGGGCGCCTTCGAGCTGCGGGTGGCCGCCGGCCCGGACGAGCGGGCGGCGATCTGGAAGGGCCGCAAGTCGGCGTTCGCCGCCGTCGGGCGCATCAGCCCGGCCTACATCGTGCAGGACGGCGTCGTGCCGCGCACCTCCCTGCCCGGCGTGCTGGCGGCCATCGACCGGCTCTCGCACGAGCACGGCATCAGGGTCGCCAACGTCTTCCACGCGGGAGACGGCAACCTGCACCCGCTCGTGCTGTTCGACGACGCGGAGCCGGGGGCCGGCGAGCGGGCCGAGGTGGTCTCCGGGGCGATCCTCGACCTGTGCATCGAGCACGGCGGCTCGATCACGGGCGAGCACGGAGTCGGGGTGGATAAATCCCGCTATATGCCGAAGATGTTCAGCGCGGACGACCTGGACACCATGCAACTCGTCCGGTGCGCGTTCGACCCCCGTGGCCTGTCGAACCCGGGCAAGGTGTTCCCTACCCCGCGCCTGTGCGGCGAGGTACCGGGCGTGCGCAAGGGCGTGCACCCGCTGGTGGAGTCGGGGAAGGCGGAGCAGTTCTGATGCTGACCGACACGGGGGTGACCATCAGGCAGGCGGACGCCGACGACGCCGTCAACGGCGTGCTGCCCCGCTGGGTCGCCCTGCCCGAGACGGTCGAGGAGATCTCGGCCGTGCTGCGGGCCTGCGCCGAGCAGGACCTGGCGGCGGTGCCCGCGGGCGGCGGCACGAAGCTGCACTGGGGTGCCCCGCCCGAGCGCTGCGACGTGCTCATCGACCTGTGCTGCATGAACTCCCTCATCGAGCACGCCGCCGGCGACCTCGTCGTGCGCGCGCAGGCCGGGCTGACCATGGACGCGCTGGCCGCCGCGCTCGCCGAGCAGGGCCAGGAGCTGGCGATCGACCCACCGTTCAGGGAGCACACCACGGTCGGCGGCACGCTCGCCACCGCGACGGCGGGCCCGCGCGCCTTCCGGTACGGCACCGCCCGTGACCTGCTCATCGGCATCACGGTCGTGCTGCCCGACGGGACCGTCGCCAGGTCCGGCGGCCGGGTGGTCAAGAACGTCGCGGGCTACGACCTCGGCAAGCTCTTCACCGGCTCGCAGGGCACGCTCGGCGTGATCGCGGAGGCCACGTTCCGGCTGCACCCGCTGCCCGTGGAGCGGCGCTGGCTCGTGGCGACCACCGAACCGGCCGACGACGTGCTGCTCCGCCTGGCCGCCTCCCAGGCCGAGCCGTCCGCCGTGGAGATCGACTGCCCCGACGGCAAGGAGGCGACGGTCGCGGTGCTCGTGGAGGGCTCGGCGGCCGAGCAGCGTGCGCTGGCGCTGCGCGAGGTGCTGGGCGAGGGCACGGTCACGGCCGAGGCGCCGGAGTGGTGGGGGCTGATCCTCAGGGACGACGTGCTGCTGGAGGCCCGGTTCCCGCCCGCGCGCGCGGCCGGGGCGCTGGCCGCCGCCGGGGAGGCCGGGTTCGCCTTCCGCGGGTCGGCCGCGGCAGGGCGGGCGTACCTGGAGCTCTGGGGCGAGGTCTCGCAGGAGGAACTGGCGGCGGCCGTCACCCTGCTGCGGGGCCGGATCGAGGCGCTGGGCGGGCGGCTGAACGTGCTGGCCACGCCGTACGAGGGCGTCGACAGGTGGGGGCAGGTGAGCGGGCTGCCGTTGATGCGGCGGGTCAAGGAACGGTTCGACCCCGGGCGCAGGATGTCTCCCGGCCGGTTCTTGGGAGGCATTTGACATGGACCCGGAGCTGATCAACGACTGCGTGCACTGCGGGTTCTGCCTCCCCACGTGCCCGACGTACGTGCTGTGGGGCGAGGAGATGGACTCGCCGCGCGGCCGCATCCACCTGATGAAGCAGCACGTCGAGGGCACTCCGGTCACCCCGGAGATGGCCGGGCACTTCGACGCCTGCCTGGGGTGCATGGCGTGCGTCACGGCCTGCCCGTCCGGGGTTCAATACGACCGCCTGATCGAGCAGACCAGGGCCGAGGTGGAGCGCACGCACGTGCGGGATCCGCAGGAGCGGGCCGTGCGCGGGATCGTGTTCAGCCTGTTCCCCTATCCGCGCAGGCTGCGGCTGCTGCGGCCGGGGATGTGGCTGGCCGAGCGCCTGGCGCCGTTCCTCGCCAGGGCCAATCCGAGCCTCGGCGCCATGGCCGCGCTCGCGCCGCGCGTCGAGCACCGGCAGCGGATGCCGCGCGTCGTCAGGGCCAGGGGCGAGCGCCGGGCCGTGGTGGGCATGCTCACCGGATGCGTGCAGGGCGAGTTCTTCCCCCAGGTGAACGCGGCCACCGCGCGGGTGCTCTCCCTGGAGGGCTGCGACGTGGTCATCCCGCGCGGTCAGGGCTGCTGCGGGGCGCTCAGCGTGCACTCCGGGCGCGAGGACCAGGCCAGGCGGCTGGCGCGCCGCACGGTCAGGACGTTCGAGAGGGCCGGGGTCGACACCGTCGTGGTGAACGCGGCCGGCTGCGGCTCGTCGATGAAGGAGTACGGCGAGCTGCTCGGGCGCGAGCCGGGATTCAGGGTGGTCGATCTGTCGGAGTACCTCGCCGAGCTGGGGCCCGTGGCCAAGCGGCACCCGCTGCCGCTCACCGTCGCCTACCACGACGCCTGCCACCTGGCCCACGCCCAGGGCGTGCGCGCCCAGCCGCGCGAGCTGCTGAGCGGCATCCCCGACCTGGTGGTCCGCGAGATCCCCGAGTCGGCCATCTGCTGCGGGTCGGCGGGCACGTACAACATCTTCCAGCCGCAGGCCGCCCGCGACCTCGGCGACAGGAAGGCCGGCGCGGTCGCCACGACCGGCGCTGAGCTGCTGGTCTCGGCCAACCCCGGCTGCACGATGCAGATCGCCGCGGCCATGCGGCGCGCCGGCTCGGACATCAGGGTGGCCCACACGGCCGAGGTGCTGGACGCGTCGCTGCGCGGGGTAATCCTATGAGTGTTCAGTCGGTGGAGCGGGCGCTGGACGTGCTGGAGGCGCTGGCCGAGCACGGGGGTGAGGCGGGCCTGTCGGAGATCGCCGCCAGGACCGGCCTGCCGTACGGGACCATCCACCGGCTGCTGCGCACCCTGCTCGCCCGCGGCTACGTGCGCCAGGAATCCGACAAGAGGTACGCCCTGGGCGGCGGCCTCGTGCGGCTGGGCGGCATCGCCGAGAGCATGGTGGGTGTGTGGGCGCAGCCGTACCTGACCAAGATGGTCGAGCTGTCCGGCGAGACCGCCAACCTGGCCGTGCTCGAAGGCGACTTCGTCGTCTACGTGGCGCAGGTGCCCTCGCCGCGCAGGCTGCGGATGTTCGCCGAGGTGGGCCGGCGGGTGCTGCCGCACAGCACGGCCGTGGGCAAGGCGCTGCTCGCCGGGCGGCCCGCGGCCGAGGCGGTGGCCGTCTTCGAGCGCACCGGCATGCCCCGGCGCACCCCCAACACGATCACCGACCTGACGGCCATGCTGGCCGAGCTCGAGCTCGTCAGGGCCCAGGGTTACGCCATGGACCTGGGCGAGGAGGAGCTCGGCGTGCACTGCCTGGCCGTGCCCGTGTGGGACGGCGAGCGGGTGGTGGCCGCGATGTCGGTCTCCGGGCCCGCCGAGCGGATCGACGCGATCGACCGCGACGACCTGGCCGAGGGCATGCGCAAGATCGCGCTCGACTTCGGCAACGAGCTCGGCCCGGCGGTCGACGCACGCTGAACGAAGTTACGGTTAGGGCATGTGTAGAAGCATCAAAACCCTGCGCCCCCCGTTCACCGAGAGCGTCACCGAGGAGGACGTGCGGGCGGCGGCCTTGCAGTACGTCAGGAAGATCTCCGGCTTCCGCGCGCCCGCCGCGCACAACGCCGAGGCGTTCGACCGGGCGGTGGAGACGATCACCAAGGCGTCGGAGGAGTTGCTCGGGGCTCTCCAAGTTCGCGGATCGCGTTGACAGGCACCCGCGGTCGGTGAAGTGTTCCCTCGTGTAGGCCCCGAGCGAGGGAGCGGCCCATGATCAGCGGGTTGTACCAGGGACAGGACGGCGACTCGCAGCTGGCGCTCCGGGTCGACGTCGACGGGACCAGGCCCACCGGGCGGGTGAGCGGCGACCTGTTCACCGTGGCGGGCGCGACGACCTCCTACGCCGGCTCGTTCGTGGTCAACGCGCCCACCGTGCGGGAGTCCCGGATCCAAGGGCGCGGGGTCTTCACGTTCGACACTCCGGTGAAGGACGTGAGCGTCACGATCGCCGACGGGTCGGGGACGGCCGAGGTCGCGGGGCGCACGTACCAGGTGGCCTTCGCCTCTCCGTACTTCCGCAGCGTGCTGCTGGAGCAGGACTCCGTGATCGGGACCGTGCCGTTCGTGTCGTACCAGACCGGCACGCTGCCGGGGCCGGGCGGCTCGCCGGTCAGGGAGCTGAGCGTGCCGGCGGCGTACGCGGAGGCGGGCATCGAGCTGACCCTCGCCCAGCCGGGGGTGATCCCGGTGGACGGGTCGGGCGCGGACCTGGCGTGGGACGACGCCGAGTTGCATCACGCGATGACGCAGCAGTTCAGCGGGTTCGGCGACGCGCCGGCCTGGCGGGTGTGGCTGCTGGTGGCCAGCAAGCACGTGGGCGGCTACCGGGGGATCATGTTCGACTACAACGACGCGCACCAGCGGCAGGGGTCCGCGGTGTTCTACGACGTGATCAAGGGGGCCACGCCGCAGGCGCAGCGGGCTCAGCTGCGCACGTACGTGCACGAGCTCGGGCACGCCTTCAACCTGCTGCACTCCTGGCAGAAGAACCTCGGCACCCCGCCCCAGCCGTTGGGCCCCGACTGCGGCTTCGGCGATCTGTCGTGGATGAACTACGTGCAGAACTACCGCCCGGGCGGCGAGCCAGGCTACTGGGCCGCCTTCCCGTTCCACTTCACGGACCCGGAGCTGATCCACCTGCGCCACGGCTTCTACCGCGACGTGGCCATGGGCGCGAACGCGTTCGGGACCGGCGCCGCCGAGATCGCGCCGTTCGAGCAGCCCGTCGAGGACCGCTCCGGGCTGCGGCTGGAGCTGCGCGCCAAGGAGTCGTTCGAGCTGGGCGAGCCCGTCGTGGTCGAGTTCAAGCTGTCCTGCGCCGGCGAGCCCCGTGTCACGCACGGCCACCTGCACCCCGACACCGAGTTCACCCAGGTGTCGATCACGCAGCCGGGCGGCAGGACCGTGCTGTACCGGCCGATGATGCGGCACTGCGTGGACGCCTCGCCGGAGATCCGGCTGGACGAGGGCAACCCGGCCATGTACCGCAGCGCGTACATCGGGCACGGCCGCGACGGGCACTACTTCCAGCAGCCCGGCGAATACCACGTGCGCGCCCAGTACATCGCCGCGGACGGCTCCCGCATCGTCTCCCCCGCGTGCCTGGTCAGGGTGCGCTTCCCGGTCAGCCGCGACGACCACCAGGTGGCCGAGCTGATGCTCGGCGAGGAGCAGGGACAGCTGTTCTCGCTGCTCGGCTCCGACTCGCCCGCGCTGCGCTCGGGCAACGAGGCCCTGGACGAGGTCATCGACCGGTACGGCGCCCACCCGCTGGCCGTCTACGCCCGCATGGTCAAGGGGCTGAACGCCGAGCGCGAGTTCAAGGCGGTGACGGCGGGCAAGCGGCTGCGCGTCCGGCCGCCGGATCCCAAGCAGGGCATCGAGCACCTCAGCCAGGTCGCCCGCGACGCGAGCATCGACAACATCACCCTCAACCTGGTGATGCGCCGCCTGGCCAGGGCCGAGGCGCGGCAGGGGGACCTGGACCGGGCGAACGCGGTGATGGACCAGATGGTCGCCACGTTCCAGGCCAAGGGGGTGAACCCCGTCGTCCTGGGACAGATCCAGCGCCAGGCGGAGCTGACGAAGACAGCCCTGAGCGCCGAGGCCTGACTCATTCGAGCAGGCGGTGCTGGGCGGCGAGGAAGCCCGCGTGGAAACGGGTCCTGGCGTCCAGGCGCTCGCACAGCATCTGGACCCGGCGCTGCACCGTACGCGGGCTGAGCCCCAGCTGCCTGGCGATGGCGTCGTCCTTCATCCCGGCCGCCAGCAGCGCCAGCACCTCCGTGTCGGGCGTGCGCGGCCACACCTCGGGCTCCAGGCCGTCCGCGGCGGTCAGGCGGAGCGGCACGGCGGCCCGCCACAGCGTCTCGAACAGCCCCACCAGCGCGTCCAGCAGCGCGGACGGGTGCACCACGAGCGCGCTCTCCACGGCCTGGTCCTCGTCGGAGACCAGGGGCAGGATGGCCGTGCGGGCGTCGGCGATGGCCAGCTTGACCGGCACCTGCCCGAGCCTGGCCTCCTCGCCGTCCGCGATGGCCCGCCGCGTGTGGGCCAGCATGCCGGGGTGCTCGAACGCCTGCGGACCGTAGATGCCGCGAATGGGCGCCCCCTGGCGGGCCGCCCGCCTGCGGTTCTCCCGGTCGTCGCTGACATCCACCGCGTACGGCGGATGCACCAGCACGAGCATCTCCCGCGTGGCGTTGCGCTCCAGCTGGAGATAGCGGCGGGCCACGGCGTCGCGCCCGCTCACCACCTCCAGCACCTCCTCCGGGTTCGGCCCGTTGCGCTCGGCGACCTCGGTGGCCAGCAGCGCGGCGGCGGCCCTGCTGTGCGCGATCTCCTCCTGGCGGCGCGCGACGAGGATGTCGATGGCGACGTTCGGCGGAGTGGCGATCAGCCGCAGCGGCCGGCCGGCGACGCGGGAGATGAGGCCGAGGTCCTCCAGCCTGGGCAGCATGCGGCGGATGGCCGCGGCGGACGAGCCGGTCTCGGCGGCGAGCTGGCTCAGCGTCGCCGGTCCGTGCCTGAGCAGCGCGCGGTAGGCGGTCTCCTCGGCGACGGTGACGCCGAGTCCCTCCAGCAAGCGCCGCTGCGCCATGTCCCCTCTTTCCGACATGCCATGATCCACGTTCAGATTAAGGCAGCCTTGCCCGGAGGTGCACAGGGCCCTATCCACGGCAAAACGTTGAAGTGGGCACCTTGGACGCGTGATAGGGCCTTTTATGGGCACTTGACCTAGACTTTACGAAGGTTCGACGAAGTCTGGGGAGTGGGCGTGGGGCGGCGGGTTCGGGCGTTCATGGCCGGTGCGGCCACGGTGGCGGTGCTGGCGGGCTGTGGCGGGCTGCAGGGGCAGTCCTCGGCCGGTACCGACAAGGGGGGCAAGTCCGACTCGGTGTCCGTCTCGGACGCCCGCAAGAAGCTCGCCAAGTTAACGGTCAAGGGCCGGGCCCCGAAGACCGGGTTCGACCGGGACAAGTTCGGCCCGGCGTGGTCGGACGTCGACCACAACGGCTGCGACACCCGTAACGACATACTCAAGCGGGACCTGGTGGACGAGAAGTTCAAGGCCGGGACCCACGACTGCATCGTGCTGAGCGGCACGTTGCACGACCCGTACAGCGGCAAGACGATCAACTTCAAGCGCGGCCAGGACACCAGCACCGCCGTCCAGATCGACCACGTGATCCCGCTGTCGGACGCCTGGCAGAAGGGCGCGCAGCAGTGGGCGGCGGACAAGCGCAAGGAGTTCGCCAACGACCCGCTGAACCTCATGGCCGTCGACGGCCCGCTCAACGGCCAGAAGAGCGACTCCGACGCCGCCACCTGGCTGCCGCCGGTCAAGTCGTACCGGTGCACCTACATCGCCCGCCAGATCGACGTGAAGACGAAGTACGCCGTCTGGGTGACGTCGGCGGAGAAGGACGCCATGGAGAGCATCCTGTCGAGCTGCTGAAGATCTATACGAACAGTCACGCGGTCCGTAAGATCCGACGGCATGCATGCGACAAAACGGATCAAAGTGATGATGGCCGCGGCGGTCACGGTGCTGGCCTCCACCGCCCTGCCCGTCCCGGCGCACGCCACGACGAACCTCGTGGTCCTCGACTGGAACGTCGCGGGCGACACCGCTGACATGAAGGCCATCGCCGCAGTGATCCGCGGCAGCGGCGCCAACATCGTGACCGTGCAGGAGATCCATCGCAAGCCGGAGGCCGACCAGGTCAAGCAGTTGGCGGACGAGCTCGGCTGGGACATCACGGCCAACGCCCACTTCGGCGCGGGCGACAACCCCGGCCCCTGCGACGATCCGCAGCCCGGCAAGGCGGGCAACGCGATCCTGTCCTCGTTCAAGATCCTCGAGCGCGTGACGATCCCGATCAGCGACTTCGAGACCTGCCCGGTCAACCGCTCCATGGCCGGGGCCAAGCTCGACCTCGGCGGCGGCTCGACGATCACGGTGTTCACCACCCACCTGTCCCCCGGTCTGTCGGCCACCTCGGTGGCCCGCCGCGAGGCCCAGGCGGACAAGGTGCGTAATTACCTCGCGAACCGGTCCCCGCTGATCCTCACCGGCGACTTCAACGCGCCGCCCACGGACGCGCTGTCGAAGAAGTTCGTGAGCGCGGGCTGGGTGGACACCGGCGCCCGGTACGCCAACCAGCCGACCCACGGGGACGCCCGCATCGACTACATCTACGCCAAGGGCGTCACCACCACGAGCGGCTCCGTCCTGTCGAGCACCCTGTCCGACCACCGTCCGGTCGTCATGAAGATGACCCGCTGACGGCCGGAAGGCCCACCGCCGCGCGCGGTGGGCCTTCCGGCGGCCGTAGGGGATGCCGTCAGTCGTCGTCGTGGTCGTCGTGGCCGTGGTCGTCGTCCCTGCCCGTCTGGTGCTTGATGACCTTGCCGGTGGCCGCGTCCACGTCCAGTTCGTGCCGTTCCGTGCCCTTGGTCAGCTCGACCTCCCACGCGTCGGGCCGCGTGCCCCTGCGCTGGTAGTCGATCTCGCTGACCCAGGCCCCGGCCACCTCCTTGTGCGCGATCTCCATGGCCTGCTCGGCCGTGACCTTGGGTGCGGCGGCCGTGGACGTGGTGGCGGCGAAGGCGACGCCCCCGCCCGCGACCAGCGTGACGATCCCGGCACCGACGACGATGAACTTCTTCGTGATCTGCATGACTCCACGAAATCGCGATCGCCGATAATCGCGCGCTAAGCACCGGTTAAGACCATCTCCACCCGCGCGCCGCCCCCTTCTGGCGTGGAGACGGCCAGGTGGCCGCCCGAGGACTCGGCGGTACGACGGGCGATGTCGAGGCCGAGGCCGGTCGAACCGCCTCCGCTGTTACCCCGTTCCAGCAGCTCGGGGTCGAAGCCCGGCCCCGAGTCCTCGACCGCCAGCACAGCCCCCGACGGGTGCGGCGTGAGCCGTACCGCCATGGAGGCCCCTTCCGGGGTGTGCGCGAAGACGTTGCCGAGCAGGGCGTCCACGCAGGCCGCGAGCTCCTCGGCGCTCACCGCGACGGGCAGCGGCCCGTCGGGCAGCGAGATCGACACCTCGCGGCACTGGTCCTCCGCCAGCACCGACCAGAACCGCACCCGCTCCCCCACCACCGCCGCCGCGTCGCACGACGCGCGCCCGGCCGAGCGGCGCCGCGCGTCCGTGATGACGGCGCTCACCGCCCGTTCCAGGGCGTCCACGCGGGCCTGCAGCCGCGCCGCCTCCTCCGGGTCCCGCAGCGACTCGGCGTCCAGCCTGAGGCCGGTCAAAGGGGTACGCAACCGGTGCGACAGGTCGGCCACCGACTCCCGCTCCGCCACCAGCAGCTCGTCGATCCGCCCCGCCAGATGGTTGAGCGCCAGCGCCACCGAACGCACCTCGGGCGGCCCGCCCGGCTCCGCCCGGGCCGTCAGGTCGCCCCCGGCCAGCCGGTGCGAGACCCGGGCCAGCCCGTCCACCGGCCGCGTGACGGCCAGCGCCAGCCGGTCCGCCAGCACGATCCCCAGCACCACCAGGACGATCCCCAGCACGAGCAGCCCGAGCCACGCCTCGCGCACGCCCTTCGTCAGCTCCGCCTCCGGCACGAACACCCTGATCACCGCCGTCCCCTCGGACGACTGCGCGGAGACCAGCACCTCCCTGCCGCCGGAGGCCACGGCGGTGACGCTGCGCCCGGTCGCGGCCAGGCGCACCGCGTCGGTACGGGCCGCCGCCGCGCCCACCGTGCGCCCGCCCGGCAGGAACACCGTCACCGGACGCGGCACCTGCGCCATCGCCAGCTCCAGGTCGGGCGTGCCCACCGCGACCGCCACGGACTCCGCTGCGGCGGTCGCCCTGCCCATCGCGCCGTTCTCGGCCACGGCCCGGATGAGCAGCGCCATCGGCACCAGCAACGCGATCAGCACAAGGGACGTCGTGGCCGCCACCAGCAACGCCAGCCACCGCCTCACGCCCGCCCCCTCCGCGTCCCCGCGACCGCCGTCATCTGCCTCATGACGGCTCGACCAGCTTGACGCCGACCCCGCGCACGGTGTGCAGGTAGCGGGGCTCCGCGGCCGTCTCCCCCAGCTTCCTGCGCAGCCACGACAGGTGCACGTCCACGGTCTTGTCCGCGCCCCCGTACGGCAGCTGCCACACCTCCGTCAGCAGCTCCCGCTTGGTCACCACCTCGCCGGGCCGCGCGGCCAGATAGTGCAGCACGTCGAACTCGCGCGGCGTCAGATCCAGCGCCGCCCCGTCGAGCGTGGCCGTACGCGCCCGCGGGTCCACCCGCAACGCCCCCACCGCCAGCGCCGGCTCGGGCGCCGACCCCCCGGCCCGCCGCAGGACGGCCCGCACCCGCGCGTCGAGCTGCGCCGCGCTGTACGGCTTGACCACGTAGTCGTCGGCCCCCGCGTCCAGCACCGGAACCATCTCGGCGTCCCCGTCACGCGCGGTCGCGACGATGACCGGCACCCTGCTGACCGCCCGCAACATCCGCAGCAGCTCCACCCCGTCCAGATCCGGCAGACCCAGGTCGAGCACGATCAGGTCGGGACGGTCCTGCACGGCCAGCCGCAGCCCGTCCAGCGCCGTCGGGGACGAGGAGACGGCGTGACCGAGCTCGCGCAGGCCGCGGCTGAGCGCCGTACGGATCGCCACGTCGTCCTCGATGAGCAGGATGTCAGCCATGTACAAGAACGTAGACGGTCGATGACGATGCCCCGAGCAGCCTTAGCACCGCCTTAACCTGGCGTTAGCCGTACATGGGGGATGTTGTCGACCATGAAGAGACTCGTGCTGGCCTGGGCCGCCACCGCCGTCGCCGCGACCGGCGCGGCCGTGGCGGTGCTCACCCTGCTCGGCACCGGCCTCACCGGCGACCCCGGCCACGTGCTCAGCCCTGCCGAGGTCCGCGCCGCCCTGAACACCGCCACCCAGCGCGCCACCGGCACCCCGGCCGGCGACGCCACCCCGACGGCGGGGACGCCGCCGCAGACGGCCCAGGGCAAGCTGATCCGCACCGCGGGCGGCACCGTGATCGCTTCGTGCGAGGGCGACCTGGTCACGCTGCGCTCGTGGAGCCCGGCCCAGAACTACTCGGTGGACCAGGTCGAGCCGGGGCCCGCCCGCAAGGCCAAGGTGGAGTTCGAGCCCGAGGAGGGCGCGGAGGTCGAGCTCAAGATCGAGTGCTCGGCCGGCCGGCCGGTGACCAGCTTCGGCTCGTAGCCGCCCGCGTCAGGTGAGCAGCACTCCGCCGTCCACCGGAAGCGTCACCCCGGTGATGTACGAGGCCGCGTCGCCGGCCAGGAAGACCGCCGCGGCCACCAGCTCCGCCGGATCGCCCGGCCGCTTCATCACCACCCTGGACTCGACGACCGCCTCCACGTAGCCGGGCTTGAACTGCTCGGTCATCTCCGAGTGGAAGAACCCCGGCTCCAGGCAGTTGACCCGGATGCCGCGCCGGCCGGTCCACTGCTGCGCGAGGTCCCGGGTGAGGCCGATGATCGCCGCCTTCGAGGCGCTGTAGGCGGCCTGGGGCAGCCCGGCCGTGGTCTCGCCGAGGATGCTGCCGATGTTCACGATCGACGAGCCGGGCCGCATCACGCGCGCGCACGCCTGGGCCATCCAGTACGTGCCGAGCAGGTTGACGTCGATGACCTGCCGGAACTCCTCGGGCGTCTCCCGCAGCGCGGGCACGGCGGTGCCGATGCCGGCGTTGTTGATCAGCACGTCCACGGCGCCCATGGCATCGACGGCGGCGGCCACCAGCGCGTCGCAGTCCTCCGGACGCGCCACGTCCGTCTGCACGGCCAGGCACCGGCGGCCGGTCTCCTCGACCAGCCGCTGCGTCTCCTCCAGGCGGTCGGCGCGCCGGGCCCCGATCACGACGTCGGCGCCGGCCTCCGCGAGACCGCGGGCGAACGCGACACCCAGCCCCGAGGAGGCGCCGGTGACGATGGCCACCTTGCCGTCGAGCGCGAACCGCTCCAGCACGTCACATCCCGCCTTCCGTTCACGACCCGGCATCCCTTGCGAGGCCGAACACCGTGTGGACCTCGCTCCGCGCGGCTCGAGGTGACGCGCCCGTGCAAGGCCGAGCACCGCCCCGGGGGAAGGACGCCGCACGCGCGCGACGCCCTTCCGATGGCAGGACCGCAGCCGTCAGAGGCCGTATTCCTTGACGATCCGCTCGTGCCGCTCGACCTCGACGTCGATCTCACGGGCCAGGTCGAGCCAGGCCAGCGGGTGCACCCACCGCTCCGTGGCGTCGTCGAGCAACGCGTCGACCTCGGAGGCCGACACGTTCGGCGGGACCGCGACCCAGCCGAACACCCCGGGCAGCGCCTCACCCGAGCTCGGGTGGGTGATGGTGTAGTTCTCGTCGCTGTAGACCCACATCGGCCAGCCACGCTCGGCCATGACCTCGGTGAACTCCGCCCAGTCCTCCTCGCTCGGCGCGGCGCCGTCGAAGAAGTAGCTGGTGTAGCCGCCGGGCCGCAGGATGCGCACCGCCGCGAACGGCGGCACGAAGTTCTGCTGCTCCTGCGGGTCGTCGGGCACCGGCTCCAGCAGCTGCGGGTCGAAGACGACCAGGTCGCCGGCGTTGTAGTCCATGCCGCGCGGCTGCGGCAGGGCGAGCCGGGCCGTGGCGGGGCCGGTGCGGATGGACAGCACCTGGCGCTGGCCGCCGTCGGGCGCGGGGAGGATGAGCCTGATGAGGCCCATCTCCTCCTCGATCGGGCCCTCCTTGGACTTGATCGGCATGCCGATCTTGGCCGCGCCCTTGCGTACGGTGTCCCAGTCCTCCGCCGAGGTGGCCATGACGATCATGCGCCAGACGTCCTCGTCGGCGAGCTCGTCGATCACCTCCAGCAGCACCTCCGCGGCCCTGGAGTTGGCGTCGAGCTGCTGGGCGGCGCCGGACAGCAGGCGGCGGGCCTCGATCCCGGCGCCGGCCGCGACGGCGTGCTCGGCGGCCTCGACCGTCTCCTCCCAGCGCTCGCGCGCGCTGTGCAGCCGGGCCAGCGTGAGGTGCTGGGCGGCGTGCGGCAGCATCGCGGCCATCTGCTCCAGCCGCTCGTCCTGGCGGGCCTCGACGAGCAGCGTGGTCAGGTAGGCCACGTCGTCGGAGTCGGCGGTGGCGATGTCGCCGGTGTCGACCAGCATCTTCCAGTAGATGTCGGCGCCGGTGGCGGGGTAGCCGAGGAAGCCGAGCGTGGTGGTGTGGCGGCGGGTGGCCTCCAGGTCCTCCCCGGACAGCGGCGCCAGCCAGCCGACCCACCGCTCGGGGTCGGCGTTGAAGCCGTCGGCGGCGTCGAAGAGGCCGACACGCTCGCCGAGCGGGCCCGGGGCCTCGGGCTCAGAGGTGGCCTCGGCGGCGGCCCGCAGGGCGGCGACCCGGTCGGCGACACCCTCGGTCTCGCGCAGCTCGGCGGCGGCGGACTCGGTCAGGTCGGCCAGCAGCCTGGCCTGCCACACGCCCTGCCTGGCGATGGCCAGGTCGCCGGCGACCAGCGCGAGCTCGACGCGGGCGCGGTAGCCGCCCATCATGCCGAAGTAGTCGATCCACTGGCGCAGCACGCGGCCGAGCTGCCAGGTGTTGGTGATCTGGGACGAGCCGGCCAGCTTGCTGACCGCCTGCGACCACTCCACGAACACGCGCGGGTGCTCGCCGACCACGTCGAGGTCGGGCAGCGCGTCCACGGCCTCGGCGGTGCGGCCGAGCGTGGCGAGGATCAGGGCCCGGCGCACGCCGTCGCGGTGCTCCTTGGCCACCGGGTCGTCGGCCTGGAACTCGGCCGCGGCCTGCAGCGCGTCGAGGGCGTCCTCGGCGCGGCCCGCGGCGAGCAGCGCGCGGGCGCTCTCGGCGCCGAGCTCCCAGCTCGCCTCGCGGCCCGCGACCCGCAGCCGCTCGACGGCGGACTCGGCGTAGGTCACGGCCTCGCCCGGCTTGCCGGCGTCGATGAGCGCGGCGACGTATTCGGTGACGAGGCCCGTGAAGGCGGGCTTCTCCGGGCTCATGCCCTCGATGTGCGTCCCCAGCGCCTCCAGGCGCTCGCTCGCGTAGCCGGGGCCGTCGGTGTTGGCCCAGGCGATGGCGAGGGCTTCGACGGCCGCCGGGGCGGCCGGGCAGTCGCGTACGTCTTCGCGCTGGGCGAACGCCAGCAGCTGCTGCGCGTCGTCGAGGGCGACCGCGCCCTGCGCCCGGTCGCCGAGGCGGCCGATCAGGTGCCAGTAGCGGGCGTAGAACTCGAGCCAGGGCAGCTCAAGGGCCTCGGCCTGCTGCGCGATGGCCGGGGCCATGACGTCGAGCTGCGGATATCGGCCCTCGTAGGCCTGTGCGGGGAGGTCTCCCAGCGCCATGGCGAGGCCAACGTTGCCCGCCTCGGAAAGCTGCTGCTGGGTTTCGCCGACCCAGGCCCAGATGTCCACGTCCATGGGGAGCCAGTCTGCCAGGTCAACGAGCGTCCCCAAAACGCAGAAGGCCGATCAGCTCGTCCGTTTCGCTGCTGTCAAGGACCGAAAATGCCGATGCCATCAGGTCGTCCGTCGTCTCCTCCACCGCGGCGCGGCGTGCCACGACCTCCGGGCCCGGCGTGGCGTACGGCTCCGGCCACTGGAAGAACTTGGCGATCATCTCTCCCGTGGTGGCCCCGAACGGGGTCGCGTCGTGGCCGCTCGCGAGCGTGGCCTCCAGCGGGTGCAGGCCGGCCGCGATCACGGCGTTGGCGTGCAGCCCGCCGCGCAGCTCGCGTACGACGTGCATGAGCTGTACGGCCCGCGCGGGCGGGTCGTCGGGCAGCGGCACGGCCCGCCAGCCCGCGAACAGCGGGACGCCCGCGCACGGGGCGGCATCGACGACCGGCTGGAGCAGCTCCGCGAGCCGCGCGCAGCCCTCGTAGCCGCCCAGCTTGCGCCGCCCCCAGGCCCCGCAGACCTCGGCGTACAGCTCGACGGCCTGGTCGACGGGGAGCTTGCGGCCGCCGTTCCAGCTCTCCTCGACGTGGTCGGGCGGGAAGAAAACGACGACCGAATTGACGACGTCGGCGTCGCATTCGCCGAGCACGCCGCAGCGCCCCCGGAAGTAGAACTCGCGGGCGCCGAGGCCGTACTCCTCGCAGACGGCCTTGGCCTCTCTGGAGATCATGAACCCGCCGCCGTACTGGCCGATCGCCGCTTTGACCTGCCTCGCGGTGGTGCGTGGGTCAGCCATGGTCCGCCTCTCAGTTCGCGAAGTGGACCCAGCATCCCTCAAGAGAACATTATTCTGCAAGCATCAGCTCGCCCTTGGCCACGATGACCGCGGGGCCTGAAAGGTAGCTCGTCTCCTCGTCCAGGACGACGGTCAGCGTGCCGCCGGACACCTCGATCGTCCAGGTGCCGGTGGTCTCGCCCGACAGGGCCGCGGCGGCGACCGCCGTGGCCACCGTGCCGGTGCCGCAGGAGCGGGTCTCGCCGCAGCCGCGCTCGTGGACGCGCATGACCGCGCGGCTGATGCCGACGGGGTTGAACAGCTCGATGTTGACCCCGGCGGGGAAGACACCGGGGTCGAAGCCCGGCTGGTAGTGGAGGTCGAGCTGGACGACGGGGTCGCCGATGGCGCAGGCCAGGTGGGGGTTGCCCATGTCGATGTGGAGCCCCTGGTATTCCTGGCCGCCGACGGTGGCCCAGCTCTCGCCGCGCACGACGGGCTTGCCCATGTCGACGGTGATGTCGCCGTTGGGCTCGACGCGGACCCTGCGCACGCCGCCCCTGGTGGCCAGCATGAACTCGCCGGGCTTCTCCAGCCCTTCGTCGATCAGGTAGCGGGCGAACACGCGCACGCCGTTGCCGCACATCTCGGCCACGCTGCCGTCGGCGTTGCGGTAGTCCATGAACCACTCGGCCACGGCGGCGTGCTCGGCCACCTCCGGGCTCTCCTTGGTGCGCGTCACCACCAGCACGCCGTCAGCCCCTATGCCGGCTCTCCTGTCGCAGATCTTGGCGACGAGCGAGGCGGTCACGCCTGCCTCTCCGCCAGGGTCGGGAAGGATGACGAAGTCGTTCTCGGTGCCGTGCCCCTTAAGAAACCGCATCTTGCAAGCTTATGCGAACGGGTTTGCGGAGATCAGCGCCAGGGACCTCTCAAGCAGATCAGGCGCGTCGTACGGCAGCCAGCACACCCGGGGATCGCGGCGGAACCACGACTCCTGGCGGCGGGCGAAGCGCCTGGTGGTCCTGACGGTCTCCTCGATCGCCTGCTCCTCGCTCCACTCCCCCTCCAGGAAGCGGATGACCTGGGCGTATCCGAGGGCGCGGCTAGCCGTGCGGCCCTCGGCCAGGCCCCGCCCGAGCAGCCCCCGCACCTCCTCGACCAGGCCCGCCCGCCACATGCGCTCGACCCTGAGCGCGATCCGCTCGTCCAGCTCCGGTCTGGGCACCTCGAGGCCGATCTGCACGCTCGGGTAGACGGCGTCGTAGCCGGGCATGGTCGCCGAGAACGGGCGCCCGGAGTGCTCGATCACCTCCAGCGCGCGGACGATGCGGCGGCCGTTGCTCGGCAGGATCGCCGCCGCGGCCAGCGGGTCGAGGTCGCGCAGGCGCTCGTAGAGCGGGGCGGGGCCGCGCTCGGCCAGCTCGCCCTCCAGCCTGGCCCTGATCTCCGGATCGGTGCCGGGGAACTCCAGCTCGTCGATGGCCGCCCGCACGTACAGGCCGCTGCCGCCGACCAGCACGGGCACCGCGACGGAGTCGATGACCTCCCTGGCCAGCTTCTGGTATTCGGCGACGCTGGCCGTGACCGTGACGTCCCAGACGTCCAGCAGGTGGTGCGGGACGCCGCGCTGCTCGGCGGGGGTGAGCTTGGCCGTGCCGATGTCCATGCCGCGGTAGAGCTGCATGGAGTCGGCGTTGACGCACTCGCCCCCGAGGCGGAGCGCGATGTCCACGGCGAGGTCGGACTTTCCGGCCGCCGTGGGGCCCACGACGGCGATGACTGGCTGCTGACGCACGAGAACAAGTCTGCTAGAGATCGAGGAGTGTCGGCTGCAGGTACCCCTCGTGGGTGAGCAGCCGGCGCTTGGTCTCCACTCCCTCGCCGCCGCTGAACCCGCCCAGGCCGTTGCCCGCGATCACGCGGTGGCAGGGCACGATGATGGGGATGGGGTTGGAGCCCATGATCGAGCCGATGCCGCGGGCGGGCACGCTGGAGCCACTGCGCGTGGCCAGTTCGCCGTACGTGACGGCGGTGCCGTACGGGACCTTGTGCAGCGTCTGGAGCACCTGCAGCCGCGAACCGGACATCAGCCGCCAGTCCACCGGCGTCTCGAAGGTCTTCAGTTCACCGGCGAAATAAGCATTCAGCTCGGAGACCACGAAGGCCGTACGATCCGAATCATGGACTTCAGCCAGGGCGAGCCGCTCGTCCAGCCGCGGCCGGGACCTCCAGCCCGACGCGACGAGCCCGACCTCGGTGACGGCCAGCACGAACGGCCCAACCGGCGTCGGCACCTCGGCGAACGCGACTGTGGTCATCATGTCCTCACGTGAGTTGGTGGTGCTGGGCACTTCCAGCGCGGTTCCTACCCGACACCGTAACCACAACGGTTACCTTCTGCGCTGGGATGGACAAGGCTTCCTTTTCGACCCCGGCGAGGGCACGCAGCGGCAGATGCTGCACGCCGGGGTGAGCGCGAACGACGTGCACTGGATCTGCGTCACGCACTTCCACGGCGACCACTGCCTGGGCGTGCCCGGGGTCGTGCAGCGCATCGCGCGTGACAGGGTCAGGCATCCGGTGCGCGCGGTCTTCCCCGGCTCCGGCGCCGAATACTGGCGCAGGCTCCGCCACGCCGCCGCCTTCGCCGACACCTCGGTGATCTCCGAGCACCCGCTCTCCGGCGACCTGGCCACCGTCGGCGCGCTGACCGCGCGCCGCCTGTCCCACCCGGTCGAGTCGTACGGCTACCGCGTCCAGGAGCCGGCCGGCCGCACGATGCTGCCCGACCGGCTGGCCGCGTACGGCATCCGCGGCCCGGAGGTCGGCGAGCTCCAGCGCACCGGCTCCGTGCGCGGGGTCACGCTCGACCGGTGCAGCGTGCCCAGGCCGGGGCAGAGCGCGGCGTTCGTCATGGACACGCGGCTCTGCGACATCGTGTTCGAGCTGGCCTCGGGCGTGGACCTGCTGGTGATCGAGTGCACGTTCCTGTCGTCGGAGAGCGCGCTGGCCAAGGAGTACGGGCATCTGACGGCGTTCGAGGCGGGGCTGGTGGCGGCGGACGCGGGGGTGCGGCGGCTGGTGCTGACGCACTTCTCCGAGCGCTACGGGTTCGCCGACGAGCCCGCCTTCGTGGCGGAGGTGCGCCGGCACTTCGACGGGGAGGTCGTGCTCGCCCGCGACCTGATGAAGATCCCGGTGCCGAAGCGTCAGGTCCACAGGCCGGCGACGTAGCCCACGCCGTACGGGGCCGTCTCCATGAGCAGGCGGCCCTCGTACCTCTGCGTGCCGGCCGCGCCGGCCAGCACCTGGAGGGCGGCCCGCCCGCCCACCCACAGCCGGTCCGCCTGCGCGGGGTCGAGGGCGGCGAGGGCGCCGGGGTCGGCCTGGGCGACGGCGTTCGCGATCAGGTGGTTGTACGGTCCCGCGGCCTCGTCGTACTTGCCGGGAGCCCTCGGGCTGAGGCAGGCGGAGCCGTCGGCCATGACCAGCAACGCCACCTTTCCCGCGATTTTTCCTAGCTTTTCGCCCAACAGGAGGCATTCGGCGCTCGGCGCGTCGAGCGCGACGGACCGGAAGCCGTCCGGGGCACGGTCGCCCAGCAGCCAGCGGCCCACGGTCAGGGACAGCGGGAGCACGGCGTCCGCGCCGCCGGCCGTGACGTCGATCCCCCACGGGCGGAGGGTGCCCGCCGCCTGCCCTCCGTACGCGGCCGCGGTGTCCGCGCCGCCCACCACGATCAGCGCGTCGGGACGGGCGTCGTGGAGCGCGGCGATCGCCGTGTGACAGGCCGAGCGGAGCTCGTCGAGCTGGAGGGTGATCAGCGGAGTGGGCGGGCAGACGGCCGCGGCGACAAGCACGGGGCAAGCGTACGCGGCGGCCCGCTCAGTACGGACTGCGACCTGCCCTGACCTTCGCGAACAGACCCTGGGCGTAGACGTGGACGGCCTGGTGCAGCCCGCTGCCGAAGCTGATCCGGGCCACGCCGAGCTCGGCCAGCCGAGCCGGCTCCGCGGCGCCGGGCCGGACGTAGACGTTCACCGGCCCGCCCAGCTCGCTCACCAATGCCCGGATCTCGTCCTCGTCGACCAGCCCGATCGGGTAGACGCAGTCGGCCCCCGCCGCCAGATACCGCCGCCCGCGCTCCAGCGCCGCCTCGCGCGTCTTCGGGCCGAGCAGGTAGGTGTCGACCCTCGCGTTGATCACCAGCGCCTGACCCGCCGCGGCCCGGACCTCGGCCAGGAAGTCGGCCTGCTCGCCGGAATCGATCAGCCCGCCGGCGCCGGAGTCCTCCAGGTTGCAGCCCACGGCTCCGGTGGCGAGCAGGCGTTCGACCAGCTCGGCGGGCTTGAGCCCGTAGCCGCGCTCGATGTCGGCGGTGACGGGCGCGTCCACGACCCTGGCGATGCGGGCGACGGCCGCCATCATCTCGCCGACCGGCGTCCGCTCGCCGTCCTCGTACCCCAGGACCCGGGCGACGGCGGCGCTGCTGGTGGCCACGGCGGGGAACCCGGCCTCCCGCACGGCCAGGGCGGAGGCGGCGTCCCAGACGTTCGGCAGGATCACGGGGTCTCCCGGCACGTGCAGCGCGCGCAGGGCTGAGGCTCTGTCAGTCGTCATGGTGCGACTCTACGGACCGAGGCGGCTCTCGCCGTAGGTCCAATGCCACCGATAAACGCCGAGCCACTTGACCGGGCCGGATCAGCACCCGCTCTTGGAGCACTGGCCGCTGAGCTCGCCCGCCGGACCGTCGGCGGGATTGTCGCCGTCGGCCGGCTGCGCCGACTTGGTGGGGGCCGACTTGGTGGGGGCCGACTTGGTGGGGGCCGACTTGGTGGGGCCCGGCTTGGCGGGGGACGTCGTGGCGGGCCGCTTGCCACCCGTGGGCTCGTCGCCCGTGCCCAGGTCGGGGGCGGCGTCGCCCACGCCGCCATCGTCGGGGGCGGCGTCGGGGGCGTCGGCCGCCGGGTCACCCTCGGGGGCGTCGGTGGTGACGTCGCCCATGGTGGCGTCGTCGCCACCGAGGTCCTCGTTCCCCGCCGTGCTCTGGGCGGGCGCGGGGCGGGCGCCGCCCGGCTGGACGGTGCCGGCGGGGTTCGCGGCCAGCATGTAGCCGACGCCACCCGCCGCGAGCACGGCGACGAGCGCCGAAGCGGCGATGGCGACGGTCTTCTTCGTGCTCTTCGGAGGTTTGTCCGCCGGGTGGGTGTCCCCGGGCCCGGACAGGATCTCGTGACGATCCGGCTCGATCGGATCTCGCATGGTGGTACAGCTCCCTGCGGTCGTATCGGCGAAAGCTAACCGGCTTCCGCGGGTGATGGACCACACTAGCCGCAACGGATGAATGCTCGCACACCAATCACAAAGGAATCACGACATGTCCCCCCGTGGATCCGTTTACCCAGGTCGCCGTGCCCACCTCGCACCGGTCGCCGGAGTCGCCGGGGTGCTCGCGACCGCGATCGCGGGCATATTCCTGGCATTTACCAACTCCGCCGAACCGCCCGCGCAAAGCCCACCCGAATTCGATCAGAAAAGCCCGCTTACCCCAAGATCGAATTCTCCTTCCGCGACACCGAGCCCGGATCAATCGCATGGATCGTTCCAGGAGCTCTCGTGGGTCCAGGTCGTTCCCTCGCCCGGTGCGGCGGACCCCCTGGCATCGCTCTACGCCGTGCCGTCCCTCGACCCGGGCCCGCCGGCCTCGGTCTACGGCGACCCGCCGCTCCCTCCGGCGCCCGTCCCGGACCGGCTCGCCCCGACGACCCGGCCTCCCGCCTCCGTCGCCACGACACCACCGTCCGCGAGAACGGCCCCGAAGCGCTCGGCGCCACCCCGGAACGAGGTGGCCGTGCCGCCACCGGTGAGCTCACCCACTCCCCAGGCGCCGCCCGAGGTGCGCTCCGCCCCGGAGCCGGACCGGCGCGCGGACCCGCCGCCGGCGATCTCGGGAGGGGCCGATCCCTGCGCCACGTTCCGCGACTTCCGCCGCGAGCCCTGCTACGCATACCTCAACCGCCTCGCGCACTGACCGGAGCCGGGGCGGCGTTCAGTGGGCCGAGCAGGCTCCGGAAGGGGCGGCGGGGGCAGGGGCCGGGCGGCCGATGGTGGGCATGCCCAGCAGAACCCCCGGCGCGGGCTTCGCGCCGCCCTGGCGGGACTCCCAGGCGTCGCCGGCCCTCGTGCGCCGGACCGTCGCCGCCGGGCCGTCGGCCACCAGGTGGTGCGGGGCCGCGTACGTGACCTCGACCGTGACCATGTCACCGGGCCGCGGCGTCTCGGCGCCGACCGCGAAGTGGACCAGGCGGTTGTCGGCGGCGCGGCCCGACAGGCGGCGGGTGGCGTCGTCCTTGCGGCCCTCGCCCTCGGCGACCAGCACCTCCAGCGTGCGCCCCACCTGCTTCTTGTTCTCCTCCCAGGAGATCTCCTCCTGCAGGGCCACGAGCCGCTCGTAGCGCTCCTGCACGACCTCCTTGGGCACCTGGTCGGGCATGGTGGCCGCCGGGGTGCCGGGCCGGATGGAGTACTGGAAGGTGAAGGCGTTGGCGAAGCGGCTCTCGCGGACCACGTCGAGCGTGCCCTGGAAGTCCTCTTCGGTCTCCCCCGGGAAGCCGACGATGATGTCGGTCGAGATGGCCGCGTCGGGCATGGCCGCGCGCACCCGCTCGATGATGCCGAGGTAGCGCTCCGCCCGGTAGGAGCGGCGCATCGCGCGCAGGAGGCGCGAGGAGCCCGACTGCAGGGGCATGTGGAGCTGGTGCATGACGTTGGGCGTCTCGGCCATGGCGGCGATGACGTCGTCGGTGAAGGCCGCCGGGTGGGGCGAGGTGAAGCGCACGCGCTCCAGGCCGTCGATCGCGCCGCACGAGCGCAGGAGCTTGCCGAAGGCCAGGCGGTCGCCGAACTCGACGCCGTAGGTGTTGACGTTCTGGCCCAGCAGCGTGACCTCGAGCACACCCTGGTCGACCAGCGTCTGGACCTCGGCGAGGATGTCGCCGGGGCGGCGGTCCTTCTCCTTGCCGCGCAGCGACGGCACGATGCAGAAGGTGCACGTGTTGTTGCAGCCGACCGAGATGGACACCCAGGCGGCGTAGGCGGACTCGCGCTTGGTGGGCAGCGTGGAGGGGAAGACCTCCAGCGACTCCTTCAGCTCGACCTGCGCCTCGCCCTCGATGCGGGCCCGCTCCAGCAGCACCGGCAGCGAGCCGATGTTGTGGGTGCCGAAGACCACGTCGACCCACGGCGCCTTGCGGACGATCTCGCCCTGGTCCTTCTGCGCCAGGCAGCCGCCCACCGCGATCTGCATGCGCGGGTTGCTCACCTTGGCGGGCCGGAGATGGCCGAGGTTGCCGTAGAGGCGGTTGTCGGCATTCTCCCGCACGGCACACGTGTTGAACACGACCACGTCGGCGGTCTCGCCCTCGGGGGCGGGCACGTAGCCGGCGTCCTCCAGCAGACCGGACAGCCGCTCGGAGTCGTGCACGTTCATCTGGCACCCGTATGTGCGCACTTCGTATGTGCGGGCGCCCTCCTGGGTCACAGTCATGGCACGTTCAAGGGTAGTCGCTCTCCGGCTCCACATAGTCCCGACTGCGCTAAAAGGCCAGCTTGGTGGCATGATGTGATCGGATCGGTACCGCTTGGTTAGTGACCAGCGCTCTAGAGCACTCTACGGTTTGACCCATGACGGAGAACGGTAACGACGCTCCACTCGTACGGTTGGAGAACGTCAACAAACACTTTGGGGCGTTGCACGTCCTGAAGGACATAAACCTGACCGTCTCCCGCGGCGAGGTGCTGGTCGTTATCGGTCCCTCGGGCGGCGGCAAGTCCACGCTCTGCCGCACGATCAACCGTCTGGAGACGATCAGCGAGGGGCAGATCATCTTTGACGGCCAGGTGCTCCCCCAGGAGGGCAAGGGGCTGGCGAAGCTGCGCTCCGAAGTCGGCATGGTCTTCCAGTCGTTCAACCTGTTCGCTCACAAGACCATCCGTGACAATGTCACGCTCGGCCCCCTCAAGGTGCGCGGCGTCTCGAAGGACGCGGCCAACAAGCGGGCGATGGAGCTGCTCGAGCGCGTGGGCATCGCGGCGCAGGCGGACAAATATCCGGCCCAGCTCTCCGGCGGCCAGCAGCAGCGTGTGGCCATCGCCAGGGCGCTGGCCATGGAGCCGAAGATGATCCTGTTCGACGAGCCGACCTCCGCTCTGGACCCCGAGATGGTGCAGGAGGTGCTCGACGTGATGATCGGGCTGGCTCGCGACGGGATGACCATGATGGTCGTCACCCACGAGATGGGCTTCGCCCGGAGAGCCGCCAATAGGGTGGTTTTCATGGCCGACGGCCAGATCGTGGAGGAGAACACCCCCGACGAGTTCTTCACCAACGCGCAGACCGACCGGGCGCGTGACTTTCTTTCCAAGATCCTCACGCACTGATCATTGAGGCAGGTATACATGCACATGCGTCATATGGGAGCAGTGCTCTCAATTGCGGCACTCGCCGCCGGTCTGACCGCTTGCGGCGGCGGGAGCAAGACTTACGCCAGCGTGGTGGACAAGGTCAAGGACGGCGGCACGATCGTCGTCGGCACCAAGTGGGACCAGCCGAGCCTGGGCCTGAAGGCGGCCAACGGGCCCGAGGGCTTCGACGTCGACGTGGCCAAGGCCGTGCTGAAGCAGATCAACGGTGGCAAGGACCCGCAGATCAACTGGAAGGAGTCGGCCTCGTCCAACCGCGAGCCGTTCCTCCAGAACGGCACGGTCGACATCATCTTCGCCACGTACTCCATCACCGAGGAGCGCAAGGGCAAGGTCACCTTCGGCGGCCCCTACGTCGTCGCCCACCAGGACGTGATGGTCCGCAAGGACGACACCGCGATCAACGCGCCGCAGGACCTCAAGGGCAAGAAGATCTGCAAGGCGGCCGGCTCCAACTCCTACAAGCGGATCACCGACCCGCCGCCGGACGGCAAGCTCGACATCGACGCCACCACCGTCGACGCGGCCAACTACTCCGAGTGCGTGCAGAAGCTGACCGGCAGCAACCTCGACGCCGTCACCACCGACGACCTGATCCTGGCGGGCTTCGCCAAGCAGGCCGGCGGCAACTTCAAGGTGCTCGGCCAGGGCTTCACTGACGAGAAGTACGGCGTCGGCCTGAAGAAGGGCGACACCAAGACGTGTGAGGCCGTCAACACCGCCGTGAAGGCGCTCTGGGACAACGGCACCATGAAGCAGCTGCTGGAGAAGTGGTTCGGCGGCATTCAGGGCCTGAAGTTGTCGGAGGCGGCACCGCCCGCCGAGGGTTGCAGCTGATCATGCCAGAGGCGGCGGCCGGTGACCCGGCCGCCGCTCCCCTATGCGGTGGAGCACGATGGAAGATCTGATTAGATACGCGCCCGACCTCGCACTGGGGTTCCTGGAGAACATCAAGCTCTCCATCGTGGCCGCTATCGCCTCGCTCATTCTCGGCACCGTCCTGGTGGCGATGAGAGTTTCCCCCACGCCGGTGCTGCGCGCGGCCGGCACGATCTACGTCAACATAGTGCGCAACACCCCCCTCACGCTGGTGCTGGCCTTCTCCGCGCTCGGCCTCAGCGACCAGCTCGGGCTCGTCTTCTCCGACGTGCCCACCACCAACTCGTTCTGGATCGTCGCGATGGGCCTGTCGGCCTACACCGCGGCCTTCGTCTGCGAGGCGCTGCGCGCGGGCATCAACACGGTGCCGCTCGGGCAGGCCGAGGCGGCCAGGGCGATCGGGCTGACGTTCATGCAGTCGCTGCGGATGATCATCCTCCCGCAGGCGTTCCGCGCGGTCATCGCCCCGCTCGGCAGCGTGATGATCGCCATGGTCAAGAACACGACCGTGGCGACCGCCGGCGGGTTCGCCATGGACTCCGCGAGCAAGATGAAGGAGGCCTTCGACCAGGTCGGCGCGTCGATCCCGATCTTCCTCGGCATCGTGGTCGCCTTCATGGCCGTGACGCTGCCCATCGGCTTCTTCACCGGCCGGCTGGCCAGGCGTCTGGCGGTGGCGCGATGAGCACCACAGTCCTGTTCGACGCCCCCGGGCCGCGCGCGCGGGTGCGCAACGGCCTCCTCACGGTGATCAGCGTCGTGGCCGTGGCCGCCGTCCTCTACGGCATCTACCGCGGCTTCGACGCCAAGGGCCAGTGGGAAGGCAAGATCTGGCAGCCGTTCCTGCAATGGGGGACGTGGGAGACCTTCATCCTCCCCGGCCTGCTCGGCACGCTGCAGGCCGCCGTGGTGGCCGCGGTGCTCGCGCTGGTCTTCGGCGCGGTCTTCGGCCTGGCCAGGCTCTCCGACCACGCCTGGATCCGCATCCCGGCGGGCGTGGTGGTCGAGGTCTTCAGGGCCATCCCGCTGCTGCTGCTGATCTTCTTCATCTTCTACCTCGCGCCGGCGGTGTTGGGGGGCGGCGACTACACCTTCATCGCGGTCGTGCTCGGCCTGATGCTCTACAACGGCTCGGTGCTGGCCGAGGTGGTCAGGGCGGGCGTGCACGCGGTGCCGCGCGGCCAGTCGGAGGCGGCCTTCGCGGTGGGCATGCGCAAGAACCAGGTCATGCGCCTGGTGCTGCTGCCGCAGGCCGTCACGGCGATGATGCCGGCGATCGTCAGCCAGCTCGTGGTGCTGCTGAAGGACACCGCGCTCGGCTACATCATCGCCTACGTCGACCTGCTCAACACCGGCTTCAAGATCCTGCCGGCCGCGTTCTTCGGCTCGCTCATCCCGGCGGCGATCGTCATCGGGATCATCTACGTGGCGCTCAACATGGCGCTGAGCTTCCTGGCCACGTGGCTGGAGCGGCGCAGCAGGCGCAGCCGTAAGACGGCCGCCGCTCCGATCGCGGCGCCCGGCTCGGCCGAGGTCAGCGTGGGCGCGGGTGAGGGCACCGAGGACGCCGGGCTGGGTCCCGACCGTTCCGTGGAGTGATCGGACGTACGGGCGCAATGGCGCCCGTACGTCCGCAAATCTCCAAAAAGACCCCATTTCTCCGTTGAAACCGCCCCAAGTCCGGCCCGTACGGTTTGCCCAGCCCTCAGACTGTCTCCATGCGTGGGGTGGCTCTCGCGGGGGCGGCCGTGGTGGCATTGGCCGCCGCGTGCGGAGGCGCGGGCTCCTACGCCAGCGTCGTGGACAAGATCAGGAACGCCGGCAGGGTCGTCGTCGGCACCAAGTGGGACCAGCCGAGCCTGGGCCTGAAGACCGGGGACGGCCCTCCTGAGGGCTTGGACGTGGACGTGGCCAACTACATCGTCAAGTACCTCGCCCGCGGCCGGCACGTGCAGATCACCTGGCGCGAGTCGCCCTCGTCCGCCCGTGAGGTGCTGCTCCAGAACGGCAGCGTGGACCTCATCGTCGCCACCTACAGCGTCATCCCGTCGCGCCGGCCCAAGGTGACGTTCGGCGGGCCCTACGTCGTCACCCCGCAGGACACGATGGTCCGCGCGAGCGACACCAGCATCAAGAAGGTGACCGACCTGCGGGGCAAGCGGCTCTGCCTGGCGGAGGGCTCGAACGCGTACCGGCGGATCGTCGATCCCCCGCCCAACGGCAAGCTGAGCCTGCCCATGCAGCTAGTGCCCGCGGCCAACTACTCCGACTGCGTACGCAAGCTCGCCGCCGGCAAGCTCGACGCGGTCAGCACCGAGAACCTGGTCCTGGCGGGGTTCGCCGAGCAGGAGCCGGGCCGCTTCCGGCTGCTGAACGACCCCGTCAGCAACGAGTACTGGGGAGTCGGCATCAAGAAGGGCGACACCGCCACCTGCGAGGCCGTCGACCAGGCGGTCGCCGCGATGTGGCATGACGGCACGGCCACGCGGCTGCTGCACAGGTGGTTCGGCAAGACGGGGCTCAAGCTGCCGCCGTCCCTCCCGGCGCCCGCGGGGTGCCCCTGAACTGTGGGGACCGCCCCACGCGCTTGCCGATCTTCCGGCAGGATGCGGGTATGCCTTTCTGGCCCTCCCCCATCTCGACCAGAGACGTGGCCGCCTCCGGCGTGCGCCCCGGTTGGCCCACGGCCCAGGACGGCCGGATCTGGTGGACCGAGGACCGCCCGGACGAAGGCGGGCGCACCACGATCGTGTGCCGCGACGCCGACGGCACCCAGCGTGACCTGCTGCGGGCCCCATGGAGCGCGCACACCAGGGTCCACGAGTACGGCGGCAGACCGTACGCCATCACAACAGGGGGCGAAGTGGTCTTCGCCAACTTCAAAGACCAACGCCTGTACATTCTGGGCGATTACGGCGACCCGAAACCCATCACGGACGAGGGTTGCCGCTACGCGGACCCGCTGGTGCGCGACGGCCAGGTCTGGTGCGTCCGCGAGCGCCACACCGAAGACGGCAAGGTCACCCGGGCGATCGTGTCGATCTCGCTGAACGGCGGCGAGATCCACGAGTGGGCCACCGGCTGCGACTTCTACGCCTCTCCCACCCTCTCCCCCGACGGGCGGCACCTGGCCTACGTCTGCTGGAACCACCCGCGCATGCCCTGGGACGGCACCGAGCTGCGCGTCACCCGGCTGTCGGGCGGCGGCGCCTGGACGGTGAAGGGCGGCCCGGCCGAGTCGGTGCTGGCCCCGGCCTGGAAGGACGACTCCAGCCTCTACCTGGTCTCCGACTGCTCCGGCTGGTGGAACCTCTACGAGGTCGGCCTGCGCGGCGACGGGCTCCGGGCGCTCCATGCCGCCGAGGAGGAGTTCACGCTTCCGCCGTGGCGGCTGGGCGGGCATCCGTACACCGTGCTCGGCGACGGCCGCCTCGCGGTCCTGCACGGCCGTGGCGACCTGCGGCTGGGCGTGCTGGACCCCGGCTCGGGCACGCTCACCGACCTCGAGGTGCCCTACGACGGGTGGGACGCGGCGCTGGCCGCGGAGGGCACGTCCGTGGTCGGCATCGGGTACGCCCCCACGCTCCCCCGCTCGGTCGTCAGCGTGGACGTCGCCTCCGGCGCTGCCGGCGCGCTCAAGAGCGACCTCTCGCGGCTGCCCGACCGGGCCCTCCTGCCCGTCCCCCGCGCGGTCGAGTCGCCCGCGCCCGCCTTCCTCTACCCGCCGTACGGTCCGGCGGCCGAGAACACGCCACCCTACGTGATCTTCGTGCACGGCGGGCCGACCGCGCACGCCGACACCGCGCTCGACCTGGAGAAGGCGTTCCTGACCTCGCGCGGCATCGGCGTGCTCGACGTCAACTACGGCGGCTCGACCGGCTATGGCAGGGCCTACCGCGAGCGGCTGAAGGGGCAGTGGGGGTTGGTGGACGTGGCCGACACGATCGCCGCCGCCCGGTGGCTGGCCGCGGAAGGGCTCGCCGACCCCCGCAGGATCGCGGTGCGCGGCGGCAGCGCGGGCGGGTGGACCGTGATGGCGGCCTGCTGCCGGTCCGACGTGTTCGCCGGCGGGGTGTCGTACTTCGGCGTCAGCGCGCTCGCGCCCCTCGCGGCGCACACCCACGACTTCGAATCCCGATACGTCGAGTGGCTGGTGGGGCCGGACGACCCGCAGGTGTACGCCTCCAGGGAGCCGCTCGCCCTCGTGAACGGCGTGAGCTGCCCCATGCTGCTCCTGCAGGGGCTCGACGATCCTGTGGTGCCGCCCGAGCAGTCGACGGCGTTCGCCGACGCGCTGTCGGAGCGGGGCGTGCCGTGCACGTATCTGGCGTTCGAGGGCGAGTCGCACGGCTTCCGTCGCACGGAGACGCGGGTGACCGCGCTGGCCGCCGAGTTGGCCTTCTACCAGCAGCTTTTTAGCTAATGTCGTAATTCTTTAACAGAATTCGCACCAAATCGATATTACTTACGAGTCGCTAATCATCATCGGTTGTATAACCGGCTTTTCTCCTGCGCTTCCTCCGGCGTGACCATGCAAGGTGGGACGTGCTCCGCGGCCACGGCGCACGCCCCACACGGCCAGCCATGCACGCCCCGCATCTCGGCACGAGGGAGGCCAGATGGCCAGCATGCGCCATTTCAGCATTGCCGTGGCGGTCTTCGCAACTTTGTTCGCCACCGCCTGCCAGACAGACACCGGAGCCAGGAATTCCGCCCCGCCCACCTCCTCCGCCCCGGGCCAGCCGGTTTCCGGGGGCACGCTCAGGCTCGTGGGCGGCGGGGACGTCGATCACCTCGACCCCACGAGCTCGTACTACACGGTCACCAACGGGATCCTGCGCACGTACACCCGCGGGCTCTTCGCGCTCAACGGGGTGGCGAAGGGGTCCGACACCACCAAGGGCTTCGCGCTCGTCCCCGACGTCGCCTCCGAGCTGCCCACGACGGGCAACGGCGGCCTGAGCGCCGACGGGCTCACGTACACGATCAAGCTCCGTGACGGCGTGCAGTGGGACACGCAGCCGCCGCGCGACGTGACGGCGGGCGACTTCGTGCGCGGCTTCAAGCGCATCTGCAACCCGGTGGCGGGCTCCGGCGCGCCCGGCTACTACACGAGCACGATCAAGGGCATGAAGGCGTACTGCGACGCGTACGCCAAGGCGTTCACCAAGGCCAAGCCCACCGCCGCGGCGCTGGCCGACTTCCAGAACTCCCACGAGATCGCGGGCGTCCAGGCCAAGGACGACAAGACGCTGGTGTTCACGCTGACCCAGCCCGCCAGCGACTTCCTCAACATCCTGTCGCTGAACTTCTCCGTGGCAGCGCCCAAGGAGTACGACCAGTACGTGCCGGACGACGCCACGTTCCGCCAGCACACGATCTCCGACGGCCCGTACCGGATCACCCAGTACGTGGCCACCAAGTCGATCAGGCTGGAGCGGAACCCGGCCTGGAAGCAGGATTCGGACCCGATCAGGCACCAGTACGTGAACGCCATCGAGGTCAAGATGGGCGTCAACGAGCCGGACGCGGTGCAGCAGCAGCTCGAGGCCGGCAGCGCCGACCTGTCGTGGGACCTGCCGGTGCCGACCGCGCAGATCCCGCGGCTCAAGAGCTCCGGCGATCCCAACTTCACGATCTTCCCGGGCGCGGTGAGCAACCCGTACATCGTCTTCAACCTGCAGAGCAAGAACGCCGGCGGCGCCATGGGCAAGCTCAAGGTCCGCCAGGCCATCGAGTACGCGGTCAGCAAGGTCGCCATCGCCAAGGTCTACGGCGGCGCGGACGTGGCCACGCCGCTGCACACGGCGATCCCGCCGGGCAACATCGGATACCAGGAGTACAACCCGTACCCGAGCCCGGGTGACGCGGGCGACCCGGCCAAGTGCAAGCAGCTGCTCACCGAGGCCGGCTACCCGAACGGGCTGACCCTCATCGGCGCCTTCCGCAACGCGGGCAACCACCCGGCCAACTTCCAGTCGTACTCGGCGGACCTGCAGAAGTGCGGGATCACGGTGAAGGGGCTGCCGGTCCGGCAGGGCGACTACTACGGCGCCTTCCTGCAGAACACCTCCATCGCCAAGGCCAGCAAGTGGGACATCTCGGCCCCCGGCTGGGTCCCCGACTGGTACGGCAACAACGGCCGCGCGGTCGTACAGCCGCTGTTCGAGACCAACTGCAACCCCGGCACCAGCAACTACGGCTGCTACAGCAACCCCAAGGTGGACTCGCTGATCAAGCAGGCGCTGGCCGAGCAGGACCAGACGAAGTCGGCCGCGCTGTGGCACCAGGTCGACACGACGGTGATGGGCGACGCGGTGATCGTGCCGCTCAACAACCAGAACACGCCGATCTACAAGAGCAAGCGCGTGCAGAATGCCCTGTACCTGCCGGCGTTCCAGCTCTACGACTTCACCAACCTCTGGCTCGACCCCAACAACCCGTGATGAGCCTGCTCGAGGTGACAGACCTCCGCGTGGCCTTCCCCACGTCCGACGGCGTGGTGCAGGCCGTGCGGGGGCTGTCGTTCCGCATCGAACGCGGCCGCACGCTGGCGATCGTCGGCGAGTCCGGCAGCGGCAAGACGGTGAGCACCCAGGCCATCCTGGGGCTCACCCCCGGGGCCGACATCTCGGGCAGCGCCGTGTTCGACGGCGTCGACCTGCTCGAGCTCGACGGCGAGCGGCTGCGCCACATCCGCGGCGCCGAGATCAGCGTGATCTTCCAGGACCCGCTGACCAGCCTGCACCCGCTCTACAAGGTCGGCTGGCAGATCGAGGAGCTGATCAGGGTGCACCGGCCGGACACCTCCCGCGCCGAGGCCAGGAGGCGGGCGGTCGAGCTGCTCGGCCTGGTCGGCATCCCCCGGCCGGATCGACGGGTGGACGACTACCCCCACCAGTTCTCCGGCGGCATGCGGCAGCGGGCGATGATCGCGATGTCGCTCGCGCTCAACCCGAAGCTGATCGTGGCCGACGAGCCGACCACGGCGCTCGACGCGACCGTGCAGGCGCAGATCCTGGAGCTCATCACGCGGGTGCAGGCGGAGTTCGGGATCGCGCTCATCCTCATCACGCACGACCTCGGCGTGGTGGCGGGCATGGCGGACGAGGTGCTGGTCATGTACGCCGGGCTCGCCGTGGAGCGGGCCGACCGGCGCACGCTCTACTACCGGCCGCACCACCCGTACACCAAGGGCCTGCTGGAGTCGATCCCCGGCAGCAGCGGGGACCGGGGCGGGCGGCTGCGGCCCATCCCCGGCTCGCCGCCGAGCCTGATCGCGCTGCCGTCCGGGTGCGCGTTCCACCCGCGCTGCCCGTACGCGATGCCGGTCTGCTCGGCCGAGCGGCCGCCCCTGGCCACGGTCACAGGTGAGGGCAGTCACGCCTCAGCTTGTTGGCTGCCGCACGAGGCGGTCGGGCTGGGCGCGGCGGCGGACGCGCTGCGGCTCAAGGCGAAGGAGTCGTGATGCTGCTCGAAGTCTCCAACCTGGTCAAGCACTACCCCATCACCACGGGCGCGCTGGTCAAGCACGTGGTCGGGCAGGTCAAGGCGGTCGACGGGGTCAGCTTCGCGCTCGCCCCCGGCGAGACGCTGGGCCTGGTCGGCGAGACCGGCTGCGGCAAGTCCACGCTCGCGCGCTGCGTCGCGGGGCTGCATCCGGTCACCTCCGGCAGCGTGCGGTTCGACGGCGCGGACATCACGAACCTGCCCAGGAAGCGCATGCGGCCCTACCGCCGCGACATCCAGGTCATCTTCCAGGACCCGTACGGCTCGCTGAACCCGCGCCGGCGGGTCGGGTCGATCATCGCCGACCCGCTCGTGATCCACCGGGTCATGAGCGGCGAGCAGCTCCGCCGGACCGTTCAGGAGCTGATGGAGCGGGTCGGGCTCAATCCGGAGCACTACAACCGGTTCCCGGCGGAGTTCTCCGGCGGGCAGCGGCAGCGGATCGGGGTGGCCAGGGCGCTCGCGCTGCGGCCCCGGCTGATCATCTGCGACGAGCCGGTGTCGGCGCTCGACGTGTCCATCCAGGCGCAGATCCTCAACCTGCTGAAGGATCTGCAGACGGAGTTCGGGCTGACGTACCTGTTCATCGCCCACGACCTGTCCGTGGTGCGGCACATCAGCGACCGGATCGCGGTCATGTACCTGGGCAAGGTGGTCGAGGTGGGGGACGCGGAGCTGGTGTACGACCGGCCGCGGCACCCGTACACGAACGCGCTGTTGTCGGCCACGGCGGTGGCCGACCCGGACGAGGCCGAGCGGCGGCAGCGGATCGTGCTGACCGGGGACGTGCCCTCCCCGATCGATCCGCCGTCCGGGTGCCGGTTCCATCCGCGGTGCCCGCGGGCCCAGGAGGTCTGCTCGTCCGTGGAGCCCCAGCTCGAAGGGTCGGCGGCTTGCCACTTCCCCATTGAGGTGGTCGTATGACACTGACCGAGATCAGACCCGGCGCCGTCACCTCCCAGGGGATAGCCGGGCGCGGCCCCTGGCAGCTCGCCTGGCGCCGGATCAGGACCGACCGGGTCGCCATGGTGTCCGGCCTCGTCGTCATCCTCCTGTGCGCGCTGGCGCTGGCCGCGCCGCTCATCGCCGCCTGGAACGGCCACGGCCCCGACGACCAGTTCCGCGACACCGGCATCACGGCCCAGGGGCTGCCCGTGCCGCCGAACGGGGAGTTCTGGTTCGGCACCGACCGGCTCGGGCGCGACCTGTTCATCAGGGTCCTGTACGGGGCCCGGGTCTCGCTGCTCGTCGGCGTGGTCGCCACCGGCCTGGCGGCACTGGTCGGGGTGGTCGTCGGGCTGCTGGCCGGATATTACGGCGGCGTCGTGGACACCGTGCTGTCGCGGCTCATGGACGTGGTGCTGTCGTTCCCGTACCTGATCTTCGCGATCGCGGTGGTGTCCATCGCCGGGCCCTCGCTGTCCGCCACGATCGGGGTGATCGCCTTCTACTCGTGGGCGGCCATCGCCCGCGTGGTGCGCGGGCAGACGTTGTCGGTGAAGGAGCGCGAGTACGTCGACGCGGCCCGGTCCATGGGGGCGGGCGACTTCCGGATCATGTTCGTGGACATCCTGCCGAACCTGCTCGCTCCCGTCATCGTGCTGACCACGCTGCTGGTGCCGGCGGCCATCGTGTTCGAGTCGACGCTGTCGTACCTGGGGCTGGGGATCGTCCCGCCCACCCCGTCGTGGGGGAACCTGCTGAGCGAGGCGCAGGGGTTCTACCGGGTGGCGTACTGGTACCTGGGGTTCCCGGCCGCCACGCTGCTGGTCACCACGCTCGCGTTCAACCTGGTGGGCGACGGGATCAGGGACGCGCTCGATCCGCGGATGGAGCGCCTGTTCAGCCGCCGCCGACGTACCCGTAAGGGGGCGTGATGCTGCGCGCGTTCCTGCTGCGCCGGGCCCTGCTCGGCCTGCTCGTGCTCTGGCTGGTCACCCTCGGGACGTTCCTGCTGTTCTTCGTCGCGCCGAGCGATCCCGCCAGGACGCTGGCCGGGCGGCAGGCCACGCCCGAGCAGGTGGAGCTGATCCGCCACAACCTCGGCCTCGACCGGCCCACCCTCGTCCAGTACCTGGACTACCTGGGCAGGCTGCTCCACGGCGACCTCGGCCAGTCGTACTTCTCCGGCGAATCGGTCGGCAAGCTGCTGGCCGCCGACTTCCCGCCGACGTTCTCGCTGGTGCTGGGGGGTGCGGTGCTGTGGTTCACGCTCGGCGTCGGCGCGGGGGTGCTCAGCGCCACCCGGGTCCGGTCGCTGATGGATCGCGGCCTGACGCTGCTGGCGCTGGCCGGGGTCTCCATGCCGACCTTCGTGGTGGGCCTGCTGCTGCTGTACTTCCTGTTCTTCCAGCTCACCATGGCGGGGGTGCCTATCCTGCCGCCCGACTCGTACGTGCCGTTCTCGCAGAACCCCGCCGAATGGGCCCGCCACCTGATCCTGCCGTGGATCACGCTGGCCACGGTCCAGGCGGCGTCGTACGCCCGGCTCACCCGCGGCTCCATGCTGGACGTGCTCGGCGAGGACTACATCCGCACGGCCCGGGCCAAGGGGGTGCCCGAGCGGCGCGTGATCTACCGGCACGGCCTGCGGGCGGCGCTCACGCCGGTGGTGACGCAGCTCGGGGTGGACGTGGGCACGCTGATCGGCGGGGTGGTGGTGACGGAGTCGGTCTTCGGCCTGGGCGGCGTGGGGCAGGCGGTGGTGCAGGCGTTCGTCAGCGGGGACCTGCCCGTGATCATGGGCGTGGTCACGCTGGCGACGACCGCGGTGGTGGTGGCGAACTTGCTGGTGGACGTGGCGTACGGGCTCCTCGACCCCCGGATCCGCCTTGCCTGACGCTCCTCCAGGAGGTGGACTCCGGCGGGCGTGCTCCGGCGCCTCAGCCTCCCTCAGGCACCACCACGCCCGCCGGCCCTCCCCACCCACCGACCCTTTGCGCCCACCGGCCCTCCGCACCCGTTGGCCCGCCCTGAACGCCGCCCCTCCGCGCCCGTCGGCCCTCCACGAACGCCGGCCGATCAGCGCGAACCCGGCCCCGGCCCCTCACCCTCCCCTGGCACCACCACACCCGGCAGCCCCACATGGACGATCGAACACCGCCGCACCCACGCCGCATCGACGAACGCCGACCAACCACCACACCCACCGCGGTGTTCCCCCACCGCGGTGTTCCAGACCAGCGACGAGTCCTACCTCGCGAACTCGGTGGCCCGGGACTCCCTCACCACGGTGATGCGGATCTGCCCCGGATACGTCAGCTCCTCCTCCACCTGCTTGGCCACATCACGGGCGATCACCTGCGCCTGGATGTCATCGATCGCATCCGGCTTGACCATGACCCGGATCTCCCGCCCGGCCTGCATGGCGAAGACCTTCTCCACGCCCTCGTACGACTGCGCGATCTCCTCCAGCCGCTCCAGCCGCTTGACGTACGCCTCCAGGGACTCGCGGCGGGCGCCAGGACGGCTGCCGCTGATCGCGTCGGCGGCCTGCGTGAGAACCGCTTCGACGGTACGCACCTCGACCTCGTTGTGGTGCGCCTCGATGGCGTGCACCACGTCCTCCTCCTCGCCGTACCTGCGGGCGATCTCCGCCCCGATCAGCGCGTGGCTGCCCTCGACCTCGTGCGTGAGCGCCTTGCCGATGTCGTGGAGGAGCGCGCAGCGCTTCATCAGCGCCTGGTTCATCCTCAGCTCGGCGGCCATGATCCCGGCGATGTGCGCGGACTCGATCAGATGCTTGAGCACGTTCTGCCCGTACGACGTCCGATACCTGAGCTGCCCGAGCAGCAGCGTCAGCTCGGGATGCATGTCGGTGATACCCAGCTCGACCAGGGCGTCCTCCCCGGCCCGCGCGCACAGATCCTGCACCTCCTGGCGGCTGCGATCGTGCGCCTCCTCGATGCGCTGGGGGTGGATGCGCCCGTCCAGCACGAGCTTCTCCAGCGTCAGCCGGGCCGTCTCCCGGCGCACGGGATCGAAACACGACAGCAGCACGGCCTCAGGGGTGTCGTCGATGATGAGGTTCACGCCGGTCGTGGACTCGAAGGCCCGGATGTTCCGCCCTTCGCGCCCGATGATCCGGCCCTTCATCTCGTCTCCGGGCAGATGCAGCACGCTGACGACCGACTCCGCCGTCTGCTCCGCCGCCACCCGCTGCACGGCCAGCGTCACGATCTTGGTGGCCCGCTTCTCGCCCTCCTTGCGGGCATCGCTCTCGATCTCCCGGACGATCAGCGCGGCCTCGCGCTTGGCCTGGTTCTCGATCTCCTTGACCAGCTCGGCCTTGGCCTGGTCGCCGGTCAGCCCGGAGACCCGTTCGAGGATGGCCCGCCGCTCCCCCTCGACCTGGAGCAGCTCCTCGCGCCGGTCGGCCAGCTCGACCTCGGTCTCGCCCAGCTTCCTGTCGCGCTCGGACTGCCGCCTGGCCTCCTCGTCCAGCCGCTGCTCCCGCTCGGCCAGCCGGGACTCCCGGCGCTCCAGGTCGGTGCGCAGCTCCTTGAGCTCGGACTTGAGTGTCCGGCTCTCCTCCTCGACCTCCCGCCGCATCTGCGCGGCGCTCTCGGCCGCAGCCTCCGACCTGCGCAGAATCTCCTGGGCGTCGGTCTCGGCCTTGCGCCGGATCTCCTGCGCCTCCTCGCGCGCCTGCTCAAGCTCCTCGTGTACGACTTGCTGCTGCTCGGGACTGGCCTTGGAAGCGCGTGGCAGACTGCTCGAGGTGCGCCTTATGACGACGAGAAGCGCGACGATCATCCCGAACGCGAGCACGAGCACCGCCACCATCAGCACTACGACAAGCGGCCCCATGTGCGCCCCGCCCTCCTCGCGTCGTCAACACCTCATAACGCGGCCACAAACGGGAGGGGTCACAAGCGCGCCACGAATAGCCCGGTCGGCGTCTGGATCGATATACAGCCAAGGCTGACCGGGCGTCGACTCGCAAAGCCGACACCTCGCCCGCCTAGATCAACCAGCCTCGTTCGTCCGTCGTTCACCGGTATGGCAATCCGCGCTGCGCGGAGTAACTCCTCACTGCCGTCGAGGTTATGCGTCGAACAGGTCACGAGCAAGCAAACGCGTCATCAAGCGTGTCTTACGGGCCTGCATCTCTACCGACACCTACAGGCAAGACAGGGGACGCGCATGGGCAAGGGAGCATGTGCGAGTGCAAGAGCACCCGCACCCGCATATGCACCCGCAATCACTGCCGCACTAGCAGATGCAGATGCAAGAGCACATGCAGACCGAGCAATCCACCAAAGCCGCCACCCGAAGATCCCCAAAACGCACCAGCCCCAGAACGAGACGAACCCCAAACCAGGACAGCCACAGAACAGAGCGAGCCCCAGGACTCGGGGACCCCACGGAACCCCGGGCGCGGAGAAGCCCGAGAGCCCGAAGAGCCCGAAAAACCCGGGGAGAGCCGTGTATCCGGGGCGCGCCGTGGAGCAGGAGATGCTACGGGAAGTCCTCATCCATCTCGATCCCCTCCTGCTCAAGCGCCTCGCGGATGACGCGGAAAGCCAGCCCTGAGGCGTACCCCTTGCGTGCCAGCATGCCCGCCAGCCGCCGCGTGCGGGTCTGCGGGTCGAGCGACCGAGTGGACGCGAGCTTGCGCTCCACCAGCCGCCGCGCCGTCTCCGCCTCCTGATCGGGATCCAGCCGCTCGACGGCCTCCTTGACCGTGTCGGTATCCACGCCGCGATGACGTAGCTCAGCGGCCAAGGCGCGCTTGGCCAGCCCTCGGCCGTGGTGCCGCGAGTCGACCCAAGCCGCAGCGAACGCCTCGTCGTTGATCAGCCCCAGCTCGGAGAAGCGGCTGAGGACCGCTTCGGCGGCTTCGTCGGGCACGTCACGTTTCCGGAGCGCCTCGGCAAGCTGGGCCCGCGTCTTGGGCGCCATGGTGAGCAAACGAAGACAAATGGCCCGCGCCACCGACTCCGGATCAGCGTCCTGTCCGCCCCCGCCGAAGCCCTCACCGCTCAGCCCAGACCCGCGAGACCTCCCACCTCTCCGCCCGGATCCGGCAGAGCTCCCATCACCCTGCCCGCCCCCACCATCACGCTCGGCCCCAGCGAAGCCCCTGCCACGCCGCCTGGATCTGCCAGAACGCCCATCACCACGCCCCGTCCCGGCAAAGCCCCCGCCGCTGCGCCCAGCTCCGCCAAGACGCTCGTCATCAGGCCAGGCCCCAGCAAACCCGTCACCGCCTCGCGCGCTTCCAGCGAAGCCGCCACCACCCTGCACGGACTCGGCGGAATCGGCACCGTCGTCTGGCGCTCCGGCGAAGTCGTGGTCATGCTGCGCAGCTTCGGCGGAGGACCCGCTGTCTTGTCGGGCCTCGGCAGGGTCTTCGGCGTCCGGCTCCTCGGATGGCCGGCCGCGCCCGCGGGTATTTCGCCCGGCCCGTCCGTTGGAGCGGGCGGATCGCCGCCCTTTGCTGGATCGTTTCCTCCCGGCCTCGCCGTCGTCCGACGGTTCGGCCGAGAACCAGCTGCTCCCCGCGAGCACCTCGGAGTGCCACCCGCCGTCCCCCCGGTTGGCAGGCTCGGCCTCCTCTGTGGCATGCCATCCCTTGGTGGTGGCCCATCCGCCGTCCGGGTCTCCCCGGTCGGCGCCGGCAGGACTCGGGTCAGCGTCAGCGGAGCCATCGTCGCCAGGGTGCCCGGCAACCTCAGCGTCTGAGCTGGCCTGGGTGTCGGTGCGCATATCGTGCTGATCGTCTGCGACGGCCTGGCCCTCAGCAGTGATCCGGGATGCGCGCTGATCATCCGCCCCGACTTGGGTGTCGGCGGTTGTGCGGGATTCGTACTGGTCGGCTGATCGGGCTTGGGCCGCGGGGATGAAGCGGGGTCCGTCCTGATCGTCGGTGTCGTTCCCGAAGAAGGGGTGTCTGCCGGTGCGTTCCCGGTAGAGGTGGCCTGTGGCCTCCCGGGTGCCGGCGGTCACGTGATCGTCGGTGTGGACGCCGTCCTGTCCGCCCATGGCGGCACGGACATCGTCCGGCTCGCCCGTGGCGGCATGCACAACGCCCTGCCCGTCTGTAGCCGTGTGCTCGTCGGGCTGTTCGTCTGTGGCGGTGGGGTTGTTGGGGTGTCCTTCCTGGTCTGTCGCGGCCTCGCTCTCGGCTGAGGCGCGTTGGCGGGTGCGGTGCTCGCGCCACTCGTCGACCGATGGCCAGCCGTCCGCGGCCGAGCGGGCCAGGTCGCGGCCCCGGGAGGGGGAAGGGACGGGCCGGGCGCCCCCGGATTGGGGCGCCGGTGGCCGGTTCGGGTTACTCATGGGAGGGGGCACGATCGCTCATGGGGTGGACGATCAGACGTCACCCGGCTTCGGGGTGGACTTCGAGCCACGGCCGGAAGGAGCGGCGGCCGGGGCAGGAGCAGGGGCCGCGGCGGCTTCGGCCGGGGCGTCGAGGCGGGGGCCCACGCCCAGCTTGTCCTTGATCTTCTTCTCGATCTCGTTGGCCATGTCGGGGTGGTTCTTCAGGAAGTTGCGGGCGTTCTCCTTGCCCTGGCCGAGCTGGTCGCCCTCGTACGTGTACCAGGCGCCGGACTTGCGGACGAAGCCGTGCTCCACACCCATGTCGATGAGGCCGCCCTCGCGGGAGATGCCCACGCCATAGAGGATGTCGAAGTCGGCCACGCGGAAGGGCGGGGCCATCTTGTTCTTCACGACCTTGATCCTGGTGCGGTTGCCGACCGCCTCCGTGCCGTCCTTGAGGGTCTCGATGCGGCGGATGTCCATCCGGACCGAGGCATAGAACTTGAGCGCCTTACCACCGGTCGTGGTCTCGGGGCTGCCGAACATGACGCCGATCTTCTCGCGGAGCTGGTTGATGAAGATGGCGGTGGTGCCCGTGCTGTTGAGCGCGCCGGCGACCTTGCGCAGGGCCTGGGACATGAGGCGGGCCTGGAGGCCGACGTGACTGTCGCCCATCTCGCCCTCGATCTCGGCCTTGGGCACCAGCGCGGCCACCGAGTCGATGACGATGATGTCGACGGCGCCGGACCTGATCAGCATGTCGGCGATCTCCAGCGCCTGCTCACCGGTGTCGGGCTGGGAGACCAGCAGGGCGTCGGTGTCGACCCCCAGCTTCTTGGCGTATTCGGGGTCGAGGGCGTGCTCGGCGTCGATGAACGCCGCGATGCCGCCGGCGCGCTGGGCGTTGGCCACCGCGTGCAGGGCGATCGTGGTCTTACCGGAGGACTCGGGGCCGTAGATCTCGACGATGCGGCCGCGCGGCAGGCCGCCGATGCCGAGGGCCACGTCAAGGGAGATCGACCCGGTGGGGATCACCTCGATGGGAGCTCGGGCGTCATCGCCCAGGCGCATGACGGAGCCCTTGCCGAACTGTCGCTCGATCTGAGCGAGCGCGGTCTCGAGGGCCTTCTCGCGGTCGTTGATTGCCATGGGAACTCCCCCTGGAGGGTCGTGGTCCGATCAGTCGAGTGAAAGCTACGGCCTGCCACCGACATTTTTCATGCGACTGCCGGGGAAGGCGTGGCTCGGGCGAAACTCATCGTAGCCGAACGGCTGTTCGATCACAGCAAGAACACGCAGGTCGCCGTCAATCACCCGCCCTGGCGTCCTGTGTCACTGAAGGCTGATCATTGTCACCGAGGTTGATGAACACTGGTTTCGTGCCGTCGAAGGTTGATCTCGGGGGCCGAGGGGTGCGCAAGCCTGCGGCAGAGCTGTTCGTCATCGCAGCCCGGCGGTGTGGGGCCGGCGTGGACGAGGGCGGCTGGAAGATGGGCGCCAACCTTCTCGCGGACATCGCGGGCGCGTGGGAGGCGAGCCTGCGCGGCGTTTGGGTCGACCACGACACCTGGCCGCCTGCTGGAGGGCATCGCCCTGATCGCGGGCGGCCGGCTCAGTTCTGGGTCGTCGGGCGGATGACGATCTCGCCGATCTCCACATCACGGGGCTGTTCGATGGCGAAGGCGACAGCGCGGGCGACGGCTTCCGGCGCGATGGCGTACTGGTTCATGTTGCGGCGGATCTCCTCGCGGACCTCGGGGTTGTCGATGGAGCCGGCGAGTTCGGTACGCACGTAGCCCGGCGAGACCGCCGTCGTCCGCAACACGCCGTCGGTCGACTCCTGCCGCAGCCCTTCCAGGAGGGTACGCACGGCGTTCTTGGTCGCGGCGTAGACCGCCATCGTGGGTGTGATCTTCAGCCCGGCCGTCGACACGGTGGTCACGAGGTGGCCCTGTCCCTGCTCGCGGAACACCGGCAGCGCGGCGGCGATGCCGTGCAGCACGCCGCGTAGGTTGACGTCGATCATCGCCGACCAGCCGGCCACGTCAAGGTCTGCCACGGGGCCGATCTTGCTGATGCCGGCGTTGCCGACCAACACGTCGAGCTGCCCGAACTCCGTCACGGCCAGGCCGACGAGTTGTTCGAGGTCCTCGCGGGCGGTGACGTCCACGGCTCGGATGACGGCGCGCCCGCCGCGGTCGCGGATCTCACGGGCGATCTTGTCGAGCCGCTCCGTCCGCCGCGCGCCGAGCACGACGGCGGCGCCCCGCTCGGCGAGCAGGCGCGCGGTGGCCTCGCCTATCCCGCTGCTCGCCCCGGTGATGGCCACGACCTTGCCCCTGATGGCTGACATGGGGATTTCCTCCACAGTAAACTGGACACGTGTCCGTTTAAGGGCTCCCACCGTACCGGACACGTGTCCGCTTAGCCAACTCGCCATGAAGAGGACCGATGAACGCCCCCCGCCGCCGAGCCGACGCCACCGAGAACCGCGCACGGATCCTCAAGGCCGCACGAGAGGTCATCGTGAACGCGAACGAGGTGAAGCTCAATGAGATCGCCAAGCGGGCGGGTGTCGGTCAGGGCACCCTCTACCGCCACTTCCCGACTCGGGGGGCCCTGCTCGCCGAGGTCTATCGCAAGGACGTGGACGACCTCGTGGCCGCCGCACCGAAACTGCTCGCCGAACACGAGCCGCTGCCCGCCCTGGTCGGCTGGCTGGACCGGGTGGCCGAGTACGCGAAGGTCAAGCGCGAGGTGTTCGCAGCTGTCGAGGCGGGGGTGTGGCAGGATCTGTCCGCGCACAGCCTCGGCCCGATCGGCGAGACGCTGACCACGCTCCTCGACGCGGGCAAAGCCGAGGGCGTCATCCGCCCCGACGTGGACGCCCGCGACATCATCCTGCTGATCGGCTACCTGACCCGTCTGGAACCCGCCGAGTGGGACGCCCGCGCCCATCACCTCCTGCGCGTCATCGTCGACGGCCTGCGCCGTCACGCCTGAGCAGGTTCCACGGGACCAAGCGCCGACCGCCGAAGGTGAGCCGATCGACGATGGCGACGCGAAGGCGTGAGTCACGCCAGGCAGGGGCATGACCGCTCAAACTTCGCTGTCACAACCGAAGGTTCGCTGTCACTGGACATCTGGGGGCGGTGAGGAGCTCGAGCGCCCTCCTGAACGGCTCCGGAGGGCACTGCTCAGGAGCGAGAAGGGTGAGCAGTCGCACGCCGATGTCCAGCGACTTCAGTATCGCGTCGGCCTGCTCGTACGGGAGCTCCCCCCAGCGAGCTGCCGGGAGGCGCGAGAGGGTGGCAGCCGGGGTGCCCCGGCGGGAACAACAGCGCGACGAGCTGGTCACGGACGGTGGGATGGCGGGTCGCCGCCCGGCACGGAGCAGGCGCTCCGCCTGCGTCCGCGACTCGCTCTCGAGCCGGTGCGGCATGACCGCCATCAGCAGGTCCTCCTTGCCGTCGAAGTTGGAGTAGTTCGAGATCTCCAGCCCGCGGACCGTGGAGATCCCGTTCGTGGCGGCCGATCCGCTGCCCCTGATCGAGGCGTCGGTGAACGGCGCTCCGCCTGCCCTGTTCTTCCTCAACCAGGAGTACGCCGACCGCCTGCGCGTCCCCATGTACGGCTACACGACCGGCAGAACCATCGGCGGAGACCACAAGGCCTACCAGGGACACGTGGACCGGCTCGCCATGGGCGACCTCCGCATCGAGGACGTGCCCGTCCACACCATTCCGGACACGATCCGGCTCACCGCGCCCGACGGGCGGGTCACCCAGGGAGCGATCGGCACGAGCGTCCTGTCGCGGTTCCTGTCCACGATCGACTATCCGGCCGAGAAACTCGTCCTGCGCAGGAACGGCTGGGTCCGGCCGGAGCACAGCGTGCCCATGGGGTACGTGGGCGACCACTTCCTGCTGTCCCACGGCACCGTGGACGGCCTGGACCGGATGGTGTTCCTCGTCGACACCGGGGGCGCCGACATCGGGTTCACCGCTCCCCGCGCCACCTTCGAGGCCGCCGGCATCCCGATCCCCCCGGGCGACGGCTTGCACCCGGTGACCGTGGACGAGGTGGCGCTCGGGTCCGTCACCCGCCGCCGGGTGCCCGGGTTGTCCGGCGCGTTCCCCTCCTGGTTCGAGCACGGTTTCGGTTTCCGCATCGGGGGCCTGCCCACGCACGAGTTCTTCAAGCCGTATGCGCTCACGTTCGACTTCGGACGCATGCGCATCCTCATGAACACACCCCGCTGATGTTGGCCGCCAATGTGTTGTCCGGGCAGTGAGCTGGGGAGACTCACTGCAGGGCCGAGGGTTGGAGGCGGCGAGTGTCGAGGGGCTACACCAGGGAACGGCGCACCCATCTGGAGGCACTCGCCGAGGTGCTCCCCCATCATGGCCTGGTCAGTCGCATGGTCGGCAACGACGATCCGGTGCTGTGGGTCTGGCACCCGCGTACGGGCCGTCAGACGATCATTTTCGCCACCCCGTCACACCACGGATGGACGTTCCTGTGGTCGCCCGGAGGGCAGGGCAGCGTGGACGAGCTGGAGCTCACGGCGGCCGCGTTGCGGCAGGCCCTGGACATGTCGCAGCCCTGACGCCGCCGCGGCTAGCGGAGCTTGGGTGAGACGTCCTCCACCTGGCAGACCGCGCGCCAGACGGTCTTGGCGCTCTCCCCGTCGGCCAGCGCCTGTATGACGGTCCGCCCGCCCAACGGCGCGAGCACGTAGTCGCGGGCCCACGACTCGGCGTACGTGTCGCCGAAGTGAGCGTTCATCCGTCTCCAGAACTCCGTCAGGCGCATGGATTCAAGTATGGAATCGCCCGGGGGGTGGGTAGGACATCCCCATGCCAAAGACCCCCAAGTCTTCGCCGCCGAAGACAGCCGAGACCAAGGCCCACAGGGCCAGGCGCCGCCGATTACTGCACACGCTGCGCCTCACCGTACAGAAGGAGAAGTCCGAGCGATCAGAAAGGCACGCGGGCGTCAGGCAGGAGCCCCGTGCGGGCAAGCCGCGTACGCGCAGGGCGTCGCGGCGCTAGGGCGGACCCGCGGTCACAGCACACGCGAGCCGTACATCTCACCGAGATGGTCGGCGAGCAGCTCCAGCCGGGCGCCATCGGGGTCCTTGAAGTAGATGGAGGCGCCGCTCTCTATCTGGTGCGGCACGCCGGCCATCTCCAGCTTCCCGCGCAACCGCTCCCAGGTGGCGGGGTCGACGGAGATCGCGACGTGGTGCAGCCCGCCCAGCACCTCTTGGTACGGCCCGAGGTCGAGGCCGGGGAAGTCGAAGAACGCGAGCAGGTTGCCGTTGCCGATGTCGAAGAAGAAGTGGTTCGAGCCCTTGTAGTCGCGGTTCTCGATGATCTCCGTGAGCGGGAACTCCAGGAGTTCCTGGTAGAACTTGATGGTGCGTTCCACGTCCGACGAGAGCAGGGCCATATGGTGTAGGCCCCGAGCGCTGCTCGATGGCCGGTGCGCTAAGACGTGGCGCCGTCTCATCTCCGCTCGGCGGGCTTCGATGGCCGCATAGTCAATGGTCACGGTCGCTGTATGTCCGCCAAGGCCCCCGCTCAACCGCTCGCCGGGGAGCCAAATGCGTTTTCTGTCGGTGGCGCGAGGCAATATGTGCTGGTGAGCTCGCTAGACCAGTTCAGCCAGGTGACCAGGCAATGGTTCACCGGGGCCTTCGAAGCTCCCACGGCCGCCCAGGAGGGGGCGTGGGAGTCGATCTCGCGCGGCGACAACACCCTGGTCGTCGCTCCCACCGGGTCGGGCAAGACGCTGGCGGCCTTCCTGTGGTCGCTCGACAGACTGGCGTTCGAGAAGACCGGCCCCGCCGCCACACCCGGGGCCGGGCCCGCCGCGTCCGAGGCCGCCGTACGTAAAGGCGCCGCCGCGTCCGCGGCCGCCGCCGGGCGCAAAGACGCGCCGAAGGGGACGCGGGTGCTGTACGTGTCGCCGCTCAAGGCCCTGGCCGTGGACGTCGAGCGCAACCTGCGCGCGCCGCTGGCCGGGCTCAAGCAGACGGCGCGCCGGCTCGGGCTGCCGGTGCCGGAGATCTCGGTGGCGATCCGCTCGGGCGACACCCCCTCAGAAGACCGCAGGCGCTACGCCGCCAAGCCGTCCGACATCCTGATCACGACGCCGGAGTCGCTGTTCCTGCTGCTCACCAGCCAGGCGCGCGAGGCGTTGCGGGGCGTGGAGACGGTGATCGTGGACGAGGTCCACGCGGTCGCGGCCACCAAGCGCGGCGCTCATCTGGCGCTCAGCCTGGAACGGCTCGACGCGCTGCTCGACAGGCCGGCGCAGCGGATCGGGCTGTCGGCGACGGTGCGGCCGGTGAGCGAGGTGGCGGCGTTCCTGGGCGGCACGCGACCGGCCACGGTCGTGCAGCCGCCGTCGGAGAAGCGGATCGAGGTCGAGGTCGTCGTCCCGGTCGAGGACATGACGGAGATGGAGGGCCGGCCACAGCCGGAGGGCGGGGAGGAGTTCGCCCCCGAGCCGGGCAACCGGTCGATCTGGCCCCATGTGGAGGAGCGGCTGTTCGACCTGATCGGGGCGCACAGCTCGACGATCGTCTTCGCCAACTCGCGGCGGCTGGCCGAGCGGCTGTGCACCCGCCTCAACGAGCTCGCGTACGAGCGGGAGGGCGGCGGCGTCGAGGCCATCGACCTCTCCATCTGGGAGACGCCTTCATCGCCGGAGAAGCCCCAGCGGATGCCCGCCGACATGATGGCGCAGGCCGGGGCGAGCAAGGGTGTCGTGACCGAGATCGTCCGGGCGCACCACGGCTCGGTCTCCAAGGAGGAGCGGGCGCAGATCGAGGAGGCGCTCAAGTCGGGCCGGCTGCCCGCCGTGGTCGCCACCTCCAGCCTGGAGCTGGGCATCGACATGGGCGCGGTCGACCTGGTCGCGTGCGTGGAGGCGCCGCCGAGCGTGGCCAGCGGGCTGCAGCGCATCGGCCGGGCGGGCCACCAGGTCGGCGCGGTGTCCAAGGGTGTGATCTTCCCGAAGTACCGGGGCGACCTGGTGCAGACGGCCGTGGTGGCCGAGCGGATGAAGAGCGGCCAGATCGAGGAGCTGCGCTATCCGCGTAACCCGCTCGACGTGCTGGCGCAGCAGATCGTGGCGATGACCGCGCTCGACGAGTGGACGGTCGACGAGCTGGAGTCCGTGGTCAAGCGGGCCGCCCCCTACGCCACGCTGCCCAGGACCGCCCTGGAGGCCACGCTCGACATGCTGGCCGGGCGCTATCCGAGCGAGGAGTTCGCCGAGCTGCGGCCGCGCATCGTGTGGGACCGGGTCACCGGCACCCTCCAGGGGCGTCCGGGCGCGCAGCGGCTGGCGGTCACCAACGGCGGCACGATCCCCGACCGCGGCCTGTTCGGCGTCTTCCTGGTGGGCGAGAAGGCCTCCCGGGTGGGCGAGCTGGACGAGGAGATGGTCTACGAGTCGCGGGTGGGAGACGTGTTCGTGCTGGGCGCGACGTCCTGGCGGATCGAGGACATCACGACCGACCGGGTGCTCGTCTCGCCCGCGCCGGGCCAGCCGGGCAAGCTGCCGTTCTGGCACGGCGACGCGCCCGGGCGCCCAGCCGAGCTGGGCAAGGCGATCGGGCAGTTCCTGCGCGAGCAGGCCAAGAACGGCTCGACCGAGCGCATGCGGGAGGCAGGGCTCGACGAGTTCGCCTCCGGAAACCTGCTGTCCTACCTCCACGAGCAGCGCGAGGCCACCGGCTACGTCCCCGACGACCGCACCCTCCTCGTCGAGCGTTTCCACGACGAGCTCGGCGACTGGCGCGTAGTCATCCACTCCCCCTACGGCGCGCGGGTGCACGCCCCGTGGGCGCTGGCGATCAACCGGCGCCTGCGCGAGCGCTACGGCATCGACGTGCAGGCGGTCCACTCCGACGACGGCATCGTGCTGCGCATCCCCGACACGCTGGCCGAGCCGCCGACCGACGTGGCCGAGTTCGACGCCGAGGAGATCGAGCAGATCGTCACGGAGGAGCTGGGCGGGTCGGCCATGTTCGCCTCCCGGTTCAGGGAGTGCGCGGGGCGGGCGCTGCTGCTGCCGCGCCGCACGCCGGGCAAGCGCAGCCCGCTGTGGCAGCAGCGCCAGCGCGCCGCCCACCTGCTGGGCGTGGCCTCGCAGTACGCCTCGTTCCCGATCGTGCTGGAGACCATGCGCGAGTGCCTGCAGGACGTCTTCGACGTGCCGGGGCTCGTCCAGCTCATGCGGGACATCGCCGCGCGCAGGGTGCGGCTGGTGGAGGTGGAGACCTCGCAGGCCTCGCCGTTCGCGGCGTCGCTGCTGTTCCATTACGTGGGCGCGTTCATGTACGAGGGCGACGCGCCCCTGGCCGAGCGGCGCGCCCAGGCACTGGCGCTGGACACCACGCTGCTGGCCGAGTTGCTGGGCCAGGCCGACCTGCGCGAGCTGCTCGACCCCGACGTGATCTCCGACACCGAGCGCGAGCTGGCCAGGCTCGACCGGCCGCTGCGCGACCTGGAGGACCTCGCCGACCTGCTGCGCTCCCACGGGCCGCTGCTCGCGCCCGACGTGAGCGTGCGCGGCGGTGACCCGGCCTGGCTGGCGGAGCTCGAACGCTCGCGTCGCGCGATCCGCGTACGCATCGCCGGCGAGGAGCACTGGGCGGCCATCGAGGACGCGGCCCGCATGCGTGACGCGCTGGGCGTGCCGCTGCCGGTCGGAGTGCCCCACGCGTTCCTGGAGCCGGTCGCCGATCCGCTGGCCGACCTGGTGGCGCGGCACGCCCGCACCCGCGGGCCCTTCCACGCGGGCTCGGCCGCGGCCCGGTTCGGGCTGGGCGTGGCCGTGGTGACGGACGCGTTGCGCCGGCTGGCCGCGTCCGGGCGGGTCGTGAACGGGGAGTTCCGGCCCGGCGGGCGGGGCGAGGAGTGGTGCGACGCCGGGGTGCTGCGGATGCTGCGGCGCAGGTCGCTGGCCCGGTTGCGCAAGGAGGTCGAGCCGGTCGCGCCGGAGACCCTGGCCCGCTTCCTGCCCGCCTGGCACGGCATCACCGGCTCGGGAGCCGCGGGAGCGGCCGGCGGCCGGGGCGCGAGCGAGGCGGCCCGGGCCATGGACGCGCTGGTCCGCTCGATCGAACAACTCCAAGGGGCCGCCGTGCCCGCGTCCGCGCTGGAGACGCTGGTGCTGCCCGCGCGGGTGCCCGGCTACCATCCGGCGCTGCTCGACGAGCTGACCTCGTCGGGCGAGGTGATGTGGGCGGGGCAGGGCTCGCTGCCCGGCGGCGACGGATGGGTGTCGCTCTACTACGGCGACACCGCGCCGCTGCTCCTGCCCGAGCCCGCCGAGATCACGATGACCCCTCTGCACGAACGCGTGCTGGAGCTGCTGGGCGGGGGCGGCGCGCTGTTCTTCCGCGGCATCTCCGACCAGCTCGGGTCCCTGGACGACGCCACCCTTGCGGCGGCGGTGTGGGATCTGGTGTGGGCGGGGCGGATCTCCGGCGACACGCTGGCGCCGCTGCGGGCCACGCTCGGCACCGGCCGCCCCGCGCACCGACCCGCCACCACGCGGCGGCGCCGGGCCGTGCTGCCGAGCCGGAGCGGGCCGCCCACGGTGGGCGGCCGGTGGTGGCTGCTGCCCGCGCCCGCCGCCGACACCACCCAGCGGGCGCACGCTCAGGCCGAGGTACTGCTGGAACGGCACGGTGTGGTGACCCGGGGCGCGGTGACGTCGGAACGACTTCCTGGGGGATTTACGCCCGTATATCAGGTCTTGCGGGCGTACGAGGAGAGCGGGCGGTGCCGCCGGGGCTACTTCGTCGAGGGCCTCGGGGGCGCGCAGTTCGCCCTGCCGGGAGCGGTCGACCGGATGCGCGCCATGGCGCCCGGCCTCGCCCCGTCCGGCGATCCGGGGCTCTCCCCAGGGGCCGGCTCGGGGGTTGGGAGTTTTGGGTCCGGCTCCGGGGCTGGGGGTTTGGGGTCCGGCTCGGGGGCCGGCGGTCCGGGGATCGGCTCCGGGGCTGGGAGCTTTAGGCCCGGTTCAGGGGCTGGGGGTTTGGCGTCCGGCTCTGGGGGCGGGCCGAGGGCCGTGGTGTTGGCCGCCGCCGACCCGGCCAGCCCGTACGGCGCCGCGCTCTCCTGGCCGCAACACCCTGGCGAACTCGGGCACAAGCCTGGCCGGAAGGCGGGTTCGCTGGTCGTGCTCGTGGACGGGCACCTGGTGCTCTACGTCGAACGTGGCGGCAAAACGCTGCTGTCGTTCGCCGACGACGACCGGCTGCAGCCCGCCGTCGACGCCCTCGCGCTGGCCGTGCGGGACGGGGCGCTCGGGAAGCTGACCGTGGAACGGGCCGACGGCACGGCCATCGTCGAGTCGCCACTGGCGGCGGCCCTGGAGGCGGCCGGTTTCCACCCCACCCCCCGCGGGCTACGCCTACGCTCCTGAGCTCCGACGCGACGACCGCGGGGCGCGAGGGCCGAGAGCGCGGGAGCCGGCGGTGCGGAGGCGCGGAGTCCGCGGGGCCGAAAGTGAAGGGCTGGCGGTGTGGGCTCCGGAGACGCGGGGGCCGGAAGGGCGGAGGCGACAGGGCAGGGCCGGGGCCGAAATGTGGGGCCGGCGGTGTGCGGGAGCCGGAGGCGCGAGGTTTCGGAAGGGCGGAGGCGACCGGGAAGGGCCGGGGCCGAAGCCGGCGGTGTGGGAGCCGGAGGTGCGGAGGTCGAGGGCCGTGGCCGGGGCGAGGGGGTGTGGGGGCAGGGGTTGGGTTGGTGGTTGAGGGTGGGGGCGGGATGGGTGGGGGAGGTGGGCGGACTGTATACGATTGTCGCCTCATGGCTGATTTGACGCTGGGCGCGGCCCATCCGACCTTGCGCGACGAGGTCACCAAGGAGCTGCGGCGACGCATACTCTCCGGCGAGCTCGCCCAGGGTGAGCGGCTGGTCGAGGACCGGCTGGCCGCGCTGCTCGGCGTGTCGCGCAACCCCGTGCGCGAGTCCATCCGGGTGCTGGCCGCCGAGGGGTTCGTCGAGGTCGTGCCCCGGTTCGGCGCCACCGTCGCGCGGCTGTCGGCGGCGGAGGGTGAGGAGCTCTTCGACGTGCGCATGGCGGTCGAGGGCCTGGCGGCGCGGCTGGCCGCGCGCAAGCGCACCCCCGAGTCCGCCGTGCGGCTGCGGCAGGTGCTGGAGCAGGCCAAGGAGGCCGTGGAGAACGGGCGGCTGGAGGAGGTGGCCGATCTGAACACGGCCTTCCACCTGGCCGTCGGCGAGGCGGCGGGCAACTCGTACCTGAGTCTGATGATGAAGCCCATGCTCCTGCGGGCGCAGTGGGTCTTCAGCCAGACCGCCGCCGCCCGCGGGCCGCACTCCTGGACCGAGCACCTGAGCCTGTGCGAGGCCATCGCGGCGGGCGACGAGGACGAGGCGCAGGCCAGGGCCATCGCGCACGTGGCCGCGGCCAGGCGGTCGTTCCTGGCGGCGATCCGCAGGGAAAATCCCCCGAACGATTAGAAAACACTCAGATAACAACACAGGGTCAGGAAACACCAGTGAAATGTGAGGTCTTGTATACAGTCTCCTAAACCTTTCAACGGAGGCCCCATGAGACCGTCCCCCAGGCTCGTCGCGGCGCTCGCCGTTCTCCCCCTTGCCCTGACAGCTTGCGGCGGAGGCGGATCGAGCGGCACCCCCGCAGCCCCTCCCTCCATAGCCGACGCCTCGGCCGACAACCGGCCGGTCAAGGCGGGCGGCACGCTCAACGTGGCGCTCAGCGCCGACCCCGACGCGCTCGACCCGAGCATCTCGACCACGCTGGTGGGCCGCGAGGTGTTCGCGAACATGTGCGAGAAGCTCTTCGACATCGACGCGCAGTCGAACCTGGTCCCGCAGCTGGCCGGCGCCTTGCCCGAGGTCTCCGGCGACGGCAAGGAGGTGACGATCAAGCTGCGCGAGGGCGTGAAGTTCAACGACGGCACGGCGTTCGACGCCGAGGCGGTCAAGAAGTCGCTGGACCGGCACCGCACCTGGGAGAAGTCCGCGCGCCAGGCCGACCTGGCGGCGGTGTCCAAGGTGACCGTCGTCGACCCCACGACGGTCAAGCTCACGCTGACGCAGGCGTTCACGCCGCTGACCGCGCAGCTCGCCGACCGCGCCGGCATGATCATGTCGCCCAAGGCCCTGGACGCGGGCAACGACAACTTCGGCGCGAGCCCGGTCTGCGTCGGGCCGTTCAAGTTCGCCAGCCGTACGTCCGGCAGCCAGATCGTGCTGGAGAAGGCCTCCGACTACTACGACGCGGCCAAGGTCAAGCTCGACAAGCTCGTATACAAAATCATCGTGGACCCGAACGTACGGGCCGCGAACCTGAAGTCCGGCGACGTCCAGGTGGGCGACAACCTCGCCACCACCACGGTCAAGGGCGTGCAGAGCGACCCCAACCTCAAGGTCGTGTCCGGCGGCGGCCTCGGCTACTACGGCATCACGATCAACACCGGCAACGCCGGCGGTTCCACCGAGAAGCCCGGCACGGTGAACACGGCGCTGGCCAAGAGCCCGCAGCTGCGCGAGGCGTTCGAGCTGGCCCTCGACCGCGACGTGATCAACAAGACCGTCTACAACGGCCTGCACGAGGTGGACTGCTTCCCCGTGCCGGTGGACAGCCCGTACCGCGCCAAGGACCTGCAGTGCCCGGCGCGTGACCTGGCCAAGGCCAAGCAGCTGGTGCAGGCGTCCGGCGTGCAGACGCCGGTCCCGGTCACGCTCACCAGCCCGAACGACGCCACCAACGTGCGCCTCGCACAGGTCATCCAGCAGATGACCAAGGAGGCGGGCTTCAACGTTAACGTGCAGACCGCCGAGTTCGTCAGCACACTTGAGCAGGGCAAGTCCGGCAAGTTCGACGTCCTGCTGAACGGCTGGTCGGGCCGCGTCGACCCGGACGGCAACCTCACGAACCTCATCACCAGCCGCGGCAGCAACAACTACAGCGGCATGTCCGACGCGGGCATCGACGACCCGATCAAGCAGGCCGCCGCCGAGTCGGACCCGGTCAAGCGGGCCGAGCTCTACGCGGGCGCCCTGAAGAAGGCCGCCGAGGTGAGAGGCGTCCTGTACCTGTACCACAACAAGTACTACCTGGGCATGAGCAAGAACGTGGCCGGCGTCCAGTACTTCAAGGACGGCCTGCCGCGCTTCGTCACCGCCGGGTTCACCGCGTAATGCTCTGGTTCATCCTCCGGCGCTGCGGATCGGCCGTGATCGTGCTGTTCCTGGCCAGCGTCCTGATCTTCCTCGGGATCAGGGCGCTGCCCGGAGACCCGGCCACGGTCATGGCGGGCGAGGAGGCCTCGCCCGCCGTGATCGAGGCCATCCGGCACGAGTTCGGCCTGGACAAGCCGCTGCCCGCCCAGTACCTCGACTACGTCGGCCAGACCCTGACCGGCAACCTCGGCCGCTCCACGCAGGACCAGCTCCCGGTGATCGACATCATCGCCGAGCGGCTGCCGGTGACGCTGGAGCTGTCGGCCCTGGCCATGCTGGTCGCGATCGTCGTCGGGGTGGGCGCGGGCATCGTCGCGGCCGTCCGGCGCGGCCGGCTCGCCGACTACCTGGCCACCGGGTTCGGCCTGGCCGGGCTGTCAGTGCCGCACTTCTGGCTCGGCCTGCTCGGCATCCTGCTGTTCGCGGTCACCTGGCGGGTCCTGCCCGCCTCCGGGTACGTCCCCTTCACCCAGGACCCCGGCCAGAACCTCCAGCGCATGATCCTGCCCGCCCTCGTGCTCGGCACCGGCTTCGCCGCCATCCTCATGCGGCAGACCCGCTCGGCCATGCTCGGCGCGCTCTCGGCCGACTACGTCCGGACCGCCAGGTCGAAGGGCCTGTCCGAGGTCAAGGTCGTGGGCGCGCACGCGCTGCGCAACAGCCTGACGACCGTGGTCACGGTGCTCGGCCTCCAACTCGGCGCGCTGATCAGCGGCGCGGTGGTGACCGAGCAGATCTTCGTGATCCCCGGGTTCGGCAAGCTGACCGTGGACGCGGTGCTGACCAGGAACTACCCCGTCATCCAGGCCGTCGTGCTGATCACGGTCATCGGGTACGTGCTGGTCAACCTGCTGGTCGACATCGTGTACGCGTTCCTCAACCCCCGGATCAGGCTGTCGGGGGGCGCGAATGACTAGGCTGTGGCGGCGTTTCAAGCGGCGCCCGATGCCGATGGCCGGGCTGGTGCTGGTGGTCGCGTTCGTGCTGCTGGCGCTGATCGGGCCGCTGGTGACCGGCGACCCCACCGCGCAGGACTACCTGGCCACGCTCGCGCCCCCGTCGGGCGCGCACCCGATGGGCACCGACGACCTGGGCCGCGACGCGTTCGCCAGGATCGCGCACGGCGCGCAGGTGTCGTTGCAGGCCGGCGTGCTCTCCACGCTGCTGGCGATGGCCGTGGGCATCCCGATCGGCCTGGTCGCCGGGTTCTACCGGCGCTGGCTCGACCCGGTCGTGATGCGGCTGGTGGACGTGACGCTGGCGTTCCCGTTCCTGGTGTTCGCGGTGGGCCTGGCGGCGATCATCGGGCCCTCGCTGAAGGGTGTGGTGTTCGCGCTGGGCTTCTCGCAGCTGCCCGCCGTCATCAGGATCACCCGTGGCGAGGTGCTGGCGGTCAGGGAGATGGACTACGTGGCCGCGGCCGTCGCCGACGGCGCGGGCGACGGGCACCTCATCTTCCGTTACGTGCTCCCGAACTGCCTCAACCCGCTCATCGTGCAGGCCACCGTGGCGATCCCTGGGGCGATCATCGGCGAGGCCACGCTGTCGTTCCTGGGGCTGGGCGTGCAGCCGCCCACGCCTTCGTGGGGCGTGATGCTGACGACCGCGCAGCAGTATCTGAGCGACGCACCCTGGCTGGCCGTCTGGCCCGGGATCATGATCGCGCTGGCCACGCTCGGCTTCAACCTGCTGGGCGACGGGCTGCGGGACGTTCTGGACCCGAGGAGCGGCCGATGAGCCTGCTGGAGATCACCGACCTGAGGGTCGGCTTCGACACCGAGGACGGCCTGGTGCAGGCGGTCAGGGACATCTCGCTCACGCTGGACGAGGGCGAGATCCTGGCGCTGTGCGGCGAGTCCGGCTGCGGCAAGTCGGTCACCGCGATGTCGGTGCCCAGGCTGCTGCCGCCCGAGACGACCCGGCTGTCCGGCTCGGTCAGGCTGGACGGGCGCGAGCTCACCACGCTCCCCGAGGCGGACCTGCGGCACGTACGCGGCAAGGAGGTCTCGGTCGTCTTCCAGGAGCCGATGACCTCGCTGAACCCGTCGTTCAGCGTCGGATACCAGATCACCGAGGTGCTGCGCAGGCACGAGCGTCTCTCGCGCCAGGCCGCCAGGAGCCGCGCCGTCGAGCTGCTGGAGCTGGTCGGCATCCCGGCGCCGCAGCGCCGCATGAAGGAGTACCCGCACCAGCTCTCCGGCGGCATGCGCCAGCGCGTGATGATCGCGATCGCGGTGGCCTGCTCGCCCCGGGTGCTGATCGCGGACGAGCCCACCACGGCGCTCGACGTGACGATCCAGGCGGGCGTGCTGGACGTCTTCCGCGACCTGCGCGACCGGCTCGGCACGGCGATCATCCTCATCACGCACGACCTGGGCGTGGTGGCCGACATCGCCGACCGGGCCGTGGTCATGTACGCCGGCCGCGCCGTCGAGCAGGCCCCGGTGGCCGAGTTGTTCGCGAACCCGCGGCACCCGTACACGCTGGGCCTGATGAACGCGCTCCCGTCCGCGGCGGTCGGCGGCCGCCTGGCCGAGATCCCCGGCATGGTGCCCTCGCCGCTGTCGGATCCCGACGAGTGCGCGTTCCAGGCCCGCTGCCCGCGCGCCCAGGGCGACTGCCGCGCGGCCAGACCCCCGCTCGAACGGCACGCGGACGGCCATCTGGCGGCCTGTTTCCACCCGGGAGGCAAGCAGTGATCCTGCGGATCGACAACCTGGTCAAGCACTACGGCCAGGTACGCGCCGTGGACGGCCTGTCGCTGGAGCTCGCCCAGGGCGAGGTGCTCGGCCTGGTCGGCGAGTCGGGCAGCGGCAAGTCCACGGTCGGCAAGTGCGTGCTGCGCCTGACCGAGCCCACCTCGGGGGCCATCGAGCTGGACGGCCGCGACATCACCCACCTGTCGCGCCGGGCCATGCGCCCGCTGCGCAGGGACGTCCACATGGTCTTCCAGGACCCCTACTCCTCGCTCAACCCGCGTTTCACGATCGGGCAGATCGTCGCCGAGCCGCTGCTGCGGCACAAGGTGGCCGACCGGCGTGAGGTCTCCGGACGCGTGTCCGCCATGCTGGAGAAGGTGGGGCTGCGGCAGGAGATGCGTTCCCGGTTCCCGCACGAGCTGTCCGGCGGGCAGCGGCAGCGGGTCGGGCTGGCCAGGGCGCTGATCCTGGAGCCCAAGCTGGTCGTGGCGGACGAGCCGGTGTCGGCGCTGGACGTGTCGGTGCAGGCGTCGGTGCTCAACCTGATCACGGACCTGCAGCGGGACATGGGGTTCTCGTGCCTGTTCATCACGCACGACCTGTCGGTGGTGGAGTTTCTCGCCGACCGGATCGCCGTCATGTACCTGGGCAAGATCGTCGAGACCGGCCCGACGGCCGAGATCTTCGCCGCGCCGCGGCACCCGTACACGCAGGCCCTGTTGTCGGCGGCGCCGGTGCCCGATCCGGTCCGGCAGCGGGAGCGGCGCAGGATCGTGCTCGGCGGGGACGTCCCCAGCCCGGTCGACCCGCCGTCCGGGTGCCGGTTCCATACGCGGTGCCCGCTGGCGTACGACGCCTGCCGTACCGAGGAGCCGCTGCTTCAGGACCCGCGCGGCAACGGCCATCCGGCCGCGTGTCATCTTGTCACGGTGGACCGCGTCCCCGACGCGGCCGCCAATCTGTAGAAGGAGAGATCTTGTTCACCACCAGGCCCGAGCTGACGGGCGACTTCGGCATGGTCGCCAGCACGCACTGGCTGGCCTCGGCCACCGGCATGGGCGTGCTGGAACGCGGCGGCAACGCCTTCGACGCGGCGGTGGCCGCCGGGTTCGTGCTCCAGGTCGCCGAGCCGCACCTGAACGGCCCCGGCGGCGAGGTGCCGATCCTGCTGTGGAGCGAGGACGAGCAGAAGGTGTCCGTGGTGTGCGGGCAGGGCGTGGCCCCGGCCGCGGCCACCATCGAGCGCTACACCGGGCTGGGCCTGGACATCGTGCCCGGTACGGGGCTGCTGGCGGCCACCGTGCCGGGGGCGTTCGGCGGCTGGATGCTCATGCTGGAGCGCTGGGGCACCTGGTCGCTGGCCGACGTGCTGGCCCCCGCGATCCACTACGCCGAGCACGGGGTGCCGGTGCTGGAGCGCATCGCGGCCACGATCGAGTCGGTCGAAGGACTGTTCAACGACGACTGGCCCACGTCGGCGGCGACCTGGCTGCCCGGCGGCCGGGTCCCGGCGGCGGGGTCGAAGCTGGCCAACCCGGTGCTGGCGGCCACCTACCGGCGGGTGGTCGCCGAGGCCGAGGCCGCTTCGAGCACCCGCGAAGGACAGCTCGACGCCGCCCGTCGCGCCTGGTACGAGGGGTTCGTGGCCGAGGCGATCGCCGAGTTCTGCGCCAAGACGGCCTGGCGGGACAGCAGCGGCGAGGCGCACAGCGGGCTGCTCACCGGCGACGACCTGGCCCGCTGGTCGGCCTCGGTCGAGGAGCCGCTCGCCTTCGACTACCGCGGCCACACCGTCTACAAGACGCGGCCGTGGGGGCAGGGGCCGGTGTTCCTGCAGCAGCTCGCGCTCCTGCAGGGCTTCGACCTGGACGGGATGGAGTTCCTCGGCGCCGACTACGTGCACACGGTGACGGAGGCCGCCAAGCTCGCCTTCGCCGACCGCGAGGCCTGGTACGGCGACACCGACGTCCCCGTGTCCGACCTGCTCAGCGAGGCCTACAACGCCGAGCGGCGCAAGCTCATAGGCGCGCGAGCCAGCTTCGAACTGCGGCCCGGCGCCCCGGGCGGCCGCGTGCCCAGGCTGCCCGACTACCCCGCGCCCGGCACGGCGAGCGACGCCCCCGGCGTCTCCGGCGCGCGCTCCCCGCAGGGCGTCGGCGAGCCGACCGTCGCCCGCGACGGCACGGTGAAGGGTGACACCTGCCACCTCGACGTCGTGGACCGCTACGGCAACATGGTCTCCGCCACCCCCAGCGGCGGCTGGCTGCAGAGCTCCCCCACCATCCCCGAGCTGGGCTTCTGCCTGGGCACCAGGGCGCAGATGTTCTGGCTGCAGGACGGGCTGCCCGCCTCGCTGCGCCCCGGCACGCGTCCGCGCACCACGCTGACGCCGTCGTTCGCGCTCAGGGACGGCAGGCCGTGGCTGGCGTTCGGCACCCCCGGCGGCGACCAGCAGGACCAGTGGAGCCTGAACTTCTTCCTCGCGGTCGTCCACGGCGGGCTGAACCTGCAGGAGGCCATCGACGCCCCCATGTTCCACTCCGAGCACTTCCCCAGCTCGTTCTTCCCGCGCGGCTCCCGTCCCGGCGTGCTGCACGTCGAGGACCGGGTGGACGCGGGCGTGACAGCCGAGCTGCGGCGGCGCGGGCACGAGGTCGAGGTGCAGGGCTCGTGGACGCTCGGCAGGCTCAGCGCCGTCGCCCGTGACGGCGGGTTCCTCAAGGCCGCCGCCAACCCGCGCGGCGCCCAGGGCTACGCAGTCGGCCGATGACGGATCTCCTGTTCATGCTGGGCGCCGGTCTGCTGGCCGGTGTGGTGAACGCGCTGGCGGGCGGCGGGACGCTCATCTCGTTCCCCGCGCTGCTGGCGCTGGGTTATCCGAGTCTGACCGCGTCCGTGACCAACGCGGTGGCGCTGTGGCCCGGCTACCTGGGCGGCGTGCTCGGCTACCGGGCCGAGTTGCGCGGCCAGCGGCGCCGGGCGGCGGCGTTGTCGGTCACGACCGTGCTGGGCGCGGGCGTGGGCAGCGCGTTGCTGCTGCTCACGCCCGGCCGGCTGTTCGAGTCGCTGGTGCCGTGGCTGGTGGCCTTCGCCAGCCTGGCGCTGCTGGCCCAGCCGTGGCTGCGCAGGCTCTTCGGCGGTGAGGCCGACGGGCCGCCCAGCAAGCTCGTGTACGCCGGGGTCTTCCTGGGCGGCTGTTACGGCGCCTACTTCAACGGTGGAATGGGGGTACTGCTCCTGACGGTGCTCGGCATGTTCCTGCACGACAACCTGCATCGGGTGAACGCCGTGCGGGCCACGCTCGCGCTGGTGATCAGCACGGTGTCGGTCGTGGCGTTCTCCCTGTTCGGTCCCGTGCAGTGGCAGGCCGTGGCGGTGATCGCGCCGGCCAGCCTGGTCGGCGGGTTCCTGGGCACGCGTCTGGCCAAACTCATGTCGGCCAAGGTCCTGCGCGGCGTCGTTGTCGCGTTCGGCCTGGGTGTGGCCGTGGCGCTTGCCTTGCGTTAGGCGGTATCGCTACGCGACGGTGGCCTCGATGAGGTCGTCCACCACGTCGGCCAGGTCGTGGCCCCTGGCGTGCACCCGGCGCTGGCGCATGGCTCCTGAGCCCTTGCGCAGCAGCCGGTCCAGCCCCTCCTGGACGAACGTCAGGTCGCCGGTCTCCGCCAGCGCCGGGCGTACGTGCTCCAGGAGGCGGCCCGCCATCACCGGCGCGGGCACGAGGGCGCCGTGCCGCACGTCCATGCTGTCGCCCGTCAGCCCGTAGCGGGCCGCGCGCCAGTAGGCGGCGCGCAGCACCTCCGCCGGGATCGGCAGCCCACGGTCACCCCGCTCCACCGCGGCCAGCGCGGTCACCACCAGCGCGCGGATGAGCCCGATCAGGGTGAGACTGTCGCTCACGTCGAGCGGCACGTCGGCCACCCTGATCTCGACCGTGGGCAGCCGGGACGACGGCCGGGCGTCCCAGTAGACCGTCTTGGCGTCGAGCAGCACGCCCGAGTCCGTGAGCGCGCGCACCGCCAGCTCGTAGTCGCCGAACGACGGGAAGTACGGCGGCGCGCCGGACACCGGCCAGCGACCCCAGCTGATCACCCGCCAGGACGCGTAGCCGGTGTCGCGGCCCACGAAGAACGGCGAGTTGGCGGCCAGCGCGATCAGCGTGGGCAGCCAGGGACGCAGGTGGTTGCCGACGTAGACGGCGTGCTCTTCATCGGGCACGTCCACGTGCACGTGCAGGGCGCAGATGCTGATCTCGTCATGAAGTGCGCGATAGAGCGTCCTCCCTTGGTGATAGCGATCGTCGTCGGCGAGCGGCGGCGGCATGACGTTCCCCAGCACGGGGATGCCGCTCGCGACGACGGCCAGTCCGCACGAACGGGCGGCGAACGCCACCTCCTGCCGCGCGGAACGCAGTTGCGAGCCGAGCTCGCTGAGGTCGGCGGAGGGCGGCGTGCGAGCCTCCACCTGGAAACGCGTGATTTCTTGCACCACGTCGAGCACATCCGTCGCCGCGGCCAGGACATCGGCCGCTCGGGGAGCCACGTGGCGGGTGCGGGGATCGACTACGAGGTATTCCTCTTCGATCCCGATCAACGGAACCATACCCACACCTCGCTGGGAGTCCAAACCTCCGACTGAAGGTTGTGCCCGGCGCACGCCCAGGGGAAAACCCCTGGAGCAAACGATTGCTCAGATGGGCCCGTAGAGGGCGTGGGCAAATCCCGTGGACATGGCCCAATAACGGTCGCCGTACGACCAGTGCCACCACTCGGTGGGGTAGTTGACCAGGCCGGTGGGCTCCAGGGCGGCGGCGAGGAGCTTGCGGTGGGCGCGCGCGTCGTCGGAGATATTGGGGGCGGCCGTATAGCAGGCGCCGTCGCTCTGCTCCGGGTTGTCGTTGACCTGGGTGCCCATGTCGTACTCGACGCCGTCGGGGTCGCACAGGGTCAGGTCCACGGCGGCACCGGCGGTGTGGGGGGCGACCTCGACCGGGGACACGTACCGACTCGCCGCGATATATGACTCGTCGGGGGAAATTTCGGGGAATGTGGTGTGGAGTTCCGCCCGGTACGTCTCGAAGATCCGCCGCTGGGTGGCGATGGGCCGGTAGCCCTCGACGATCAGCAGGTGGAACCCGTCGGGCAGCGAACGCTCGGCCCGCTCCAGCCGGTCGAGCAGGCCAGAGCGCAGGTGCGCGTACGCGCCCTCGTCGTCGGCCAGCCGCGTGTCCACGCGCAGCCGCCCGCGTACGTCGGCCAGCGGCTCGCCGCACTCGCGCACGGGAAGCGCGGTCACCCTGGGGTCGGAGATGAGCACGACATCGTTGGGGGACAGCCACATGAGCAGAAATTCTCACACAGTATCGGAGAAGACCTGCTCCCGGGCCTGCTCCAGAGCGGCCACCAGCGCCCCGCGCAGCACGGGATTGCCCGCGACCTGGGTCGTCACCACGGTCGGCCGGCTGGGGCAGACGCGGGCCACCGCCTCCTGCACCTTGGCGGCCAGCCGCGCGCCACCCGCCCGGCCGATGTCGCCGCTGAGCACGATCAGCCCGGGATCGAGCACGACGGTCACCGCCGCCGCGCCCACGGCCAGCCGTCCCGCCACCTCGTCCAGATAGCCCTCGTCGCCGCCGCGCACCAGGTCGGGCACCGTCCTGCCGGTCACGCCGTGCCGGTCGGCCAGGCCGCGCAGCGCGTCGTGGCCCACCAGGCGCTGGAACGAGCCCGACTGCGGCTCCGAGACGTCGGTCGGCAGCGGCTCGCCGGGGACCGGCAGCCAGCCGATCTCGCCCGCTCCCCCGCTGATGCCCCGGTGCAGCCTGCCGCCCAGCATGACGCCGAGGCCCTGGCCGACGCCGGCCCAGATCACCACGAAGTCGTCGTGGCCGACGGCCGCGCCGTGCTTGTGCTCGGCGAGCGCGACCAGGTTGACGTCGTTCTCGATGGTGACGGACGCGCCGAGCGTCTCGCGCAGGCTGGCCAGCACGCCGACGTGCCAGTCCGGCAGGTCGTACGACCAGCGCACGTCGCCCGTGATCGGATCGACCACCCCCCTAGTGCCGATGACGAACGCGCGCAGCCGCGACAGGCTGACGTTCGCCGTGTCGCAGGCGCGCTGCACCGCCTCGTGGACCGCCTTGACCGGGTCGCGGCCGTCGGACGGGTTGAGCGTGATCTCCACGACCACCCTGCCTGTGATGTCCGCCACAGCGACCTTGAGGCTGTCGGGCAGGACCTCGAGCCCGGCGACGTACGCGCTGGAGGGAACGACGGCGTACAGGGCGGCGTGCGGCCCCCTGCCCCCTGCGCGCTCCCCCGCGACCTCGACCAGCCCCCGCTCCTCCAGGCGAGCGAGCAGCTGACCTGCGGTTACCTTGGAGAGCCCGGTCCTTTCCCCCAGCTCGGCCCGGGTGAGCGGGCCGTCCATCAGGAGGAGTTCGAGTGCCGCGCGATCGTTCAACCTGCGCAGCAGCCGGGGGACTCCCGGGCTTCGACTCATTACCGCACCCCTCTCGTCACGAATGGCTAACGGGCGTTTCTTTTAAGAAAGTTTCTTGTTAGTTTAGCAGCGTTGTTCGACATTGACGATCAGCCTGGTGCGGACCGTGGGCCGGCACCCGGGAAGGGAGAACCCTGTGAGGATCGCGAAGATCACAGCCGCTACGGTCAGCACGGCCGCGCTGGCCCTGGGTCTGGCCGCCTGTGGCTCGAGCGAGACCCCCTCGTCCTCACCAAGCGCCGCCGCACCCGCCAGCAGCGGCCCCAAGTACGCCGGCAAGACGCTGACGTTCTGGCGCCTCGGGGACACCAACCCCGCCGCGCAGAAGTACACCGACGAGCTGGTCGCCGAGTTCGAGAAGGAGACCGGCGCCAAGGTGAACGTCGAGTGGATCCCTTGGCCGCAGGTCAACGACAAGTTCACGGCCGCGGCCGCCGGCGGCACCGGTCCTGACGTGACGGAGATCGGCAACGACCAGGTGCCGCTGTGGCAGAGCCAGGAGGCCCTGGAGCCGATCACCGACATCGTGGCGGGCGGCGACCAGGCCCAGATCCCCAAGAACCTCATGGGGCTGGAGACCATCGACGGCGAGACGTACGCCGTGCCGTGGGGCGGCGGCAGCCGGGCGGTGCTCTACCGCGCCGACTGGTTCAAGGAGCTCAAGATCGAGATCCCCAAGACCTGGGACGAGCTCGTGGCGGCCGCCAAGAAGATCCAGGCCAAGAAGGGCAAGGACGTGGACGGCTTCGCCTTCAACGGCGGCTCCGACGCCAACCACCTGCTCGGAGCCCTCGCCTGGACCGCCGGCGGCGACTACGCCGTCAAGGAGGGCGAGAAGTGGGTCGGCAAGCTCACCGACCCGGCCTTCAAGGAGGGCTTCGCCCAGTACACCGGCCTGGTGACCGACGGCCTGTCCGGCAAGTCGCGACTCAACCAGAACACCACCGAGATCCGCACCCGCTTCGCCAACAACAAGGTGGGCATGTACCTCACCGCGTCGTGGGACCTGCCGGGGATCGCGGAGGACAGCAAGGGCAAGCTCAAGGGTGACAAGCTGGCCTTCTTCCCGCTTCCGTCCAAGGCGGGCGGCGAGGCGCAGTCCTTCCTCGGCGGCAACGACATCGCCGTGTGGGGCTCCGCGAAGGAGAAGGACGCGGCCAAGGAGTTCGTGAAGCTGGCCTCCAACAAGCAGTGGGGCGTCAAGTACGCCACCGACGGCGGCCTGCTCCCCGTCTACCCCGAGGCCCTCGCCGCGCTGTCCAGCGACCCGGCGCAGGCGCCGTTCGCCGCCGCCTTCGCCAAGGCCAAGGCCTTCCCCGCCGACCCGCAGTGGACGGAGGCCAACGAGACCAAGGCGGTGCTGCAGAACGCGGCCCGCAAGGTCATCGAGGGCAAGGCGAGCGCGGATGACGCGCTGGCCGCTGCCAACAAGGAACTCGAAGACATCCTCAACGCTTCCTGAGACCTATGACGAACACGTCAACGCTCGCCCCCCGGGGCGGAGGCCGCGCCTCCGCCCCGGGGCGGCGCCGCTCACACCGGCCACCGCGGGCCAGCGGGCTGCCCGCCTGGTCGATCCCCTACGTCCTGCTGATCCCGGGACTGCTGGTCATCGGCGCGCTGCTGCTGTGGCCGCTGATCCAGATGGTGATCATCTCCTTCCAGAAGGTGGGACTCGTCCAGATCTCGGGCAAGAAGCCGGCCACCTGGGTCGGGCTCGAGAACTTCACCAAGGTCTTCGAGAACGACATCTTCTGGTCCTCGCTGCGCAACACGGTGGTGTTCGCGGTGATCGCGGTGCCGCTCACGCTGATCCTCGGCACCGCCGTCGGCGTCCTGCTGCACCGGCTCGGCAAGAAGATGTCGCTATTCGTGATCATCGGCATCATGTTCGCCTGGGCGGTCCCGCCGGTGGCGCAGGGCATGATCTGGCGCTCGCTGTTCGACGCCGAGGCCGGCATCGTCAACTGGGCGCTCAACCTGCTGCCCGACGGGCTCTCCAAAGCCCTGTTCGGACGGGCCGACTGGACCGGTCAGCCGTGGCTCAACGACGCCTGGTCCATCTACATGGCGCTGATCGTCTGCGTCGTCTGGGCGGGCTTCCCTTTCATCGCGGTCTCGGTGCTGGCCGGCCTCAAGGGCATCCCGGCCGAGCTGTACGAGGCGGCCAAGGTGGACGGCTCCGGCGCCTGGCGCACGTTCAGGAAGATCACCTTCCCGCTGCTCAAGCCGGTGTTCGCGGTGCTGACCGTGCTCTCGATCATCTGGGACTTCAAGGTCTTCTCCCAGCTGTACGTGCTGGCCGGCACCACCAACCGGGAGGCCTACAACCTGTCGATGTACGCGGTGACCGAGGCGTTCAAGGCCCCGCCGAAGATGGGATCGGGCGCGGCCATCGCGGTGGTCCTGACCGTGATCCTGCTCATCGTCACCGCGGCCTACATCCGCCAGATGTTCAAGCAGGAGGAGCTGTGAAGAGCCCGCAGGCCCGCAGGCGCCTGGGCAAGGCCACGCTCAACGCGGCAGGCGTCCTGGTCTTCCTGGTCGCCGTCTTCCCCGTCTACTGGATGGTCTCCACCGGCTTCAAGGCGAACGACCAGATCTTCACCACCGAATTCATCCCGTTCCCCACGCACTTCACCTTCGAGCACGTCACGCGGGTGCTCACCGACGGCGTGGCCGGGCACTCGATCTGGCTCTACATGCGCAACAGCGCCATCGTCGCGCTCGGGACGGTCCTGATCGGCGCGGTCTTCGCGCTGCTGTCGGCCACCGCCGTGGCCCGGTTCCGGTTCAAGGGCCGCACGGCGTTCCTGAGCCTGCTGCTCGTCGCGCAGATGATCCCGGCCGAGGCGCTGCTCATCCCACTGTTCCTCGGCGTCAAGCGGCTGGGCCTCTATGACCAGTTGCTCGGTCTGATCGTCACGCAGGTCGCGCTGACGCTGCCGTTCGGGATCTGGATGCTGCGCACGTTCGTGGCCGCCGTGCCCAAGTCGCTGGAGGAGGCGGCCTGGATCGACGGCGCGAGCCGGTTCACCACCTTCTGGAAGGTGCTCTTCCCGCTGGTGGCCCCGGGGCTGGTCGCGACCAGCATCTTCTCGTTCATCACCGCGTGGAACGAGCTGATCATGGCGCTGTACCTGATCAACGACCCGACGAAATACACGATGCCCGTCGCCCTGCAGTACTTCTTCGGGCAGAAGGGCACCGACTGGGGCGCCATCATGGCCAGCTCCACGATGATGACCATCCCGGTCGTCATCTTCTTCCTTCTCGTACAACGCCGCATGGTCTCCGGCCTGGTCGCCGGGGCTGTGAAGGGCTGACCTCCGCAGGGCGAATGCCTTATTCGACCCTGCCCATCTTTGGGCCTGAATTCCGATGAGGAGCCATGAGTCAGAGTGATCGGGGGCTGCGCCGTCTCGCGGCCGGCACGCTGCTCGTCGCCTTCCAGGGCACCGTGGCGCCCGAATGGGTGCTGCGCGAGCTGGAGCAGGGCCTGGGCGGCGTCACGCTCTTCGGCTTCAACGTGGCCGATCCCGGCCAGGTGAGCGACCTGACGTCCGCGCTGCGGGGCGCCGGTGAGCCCGTCATCTCGCTGGACGAGGAGGGCGGCGACGTGACGCGGCTGGCGTACCACGTCGGCAGCCCGTACCCGGGGAACGCGGCGCTGGGCGCGGTGGACGACGTCGAGCTGACCCGCCGGGTCTACCGCGCGATCGGCTCGGAGCTGGCCGCCTGCGGCATCAACCTGGACATGGCGCCCAGCGCCGACGTCAACACCGAGGCCGACAACCCGGTGATCGGCACCAGGTCGTTCGGGCCCGACCCGGAGCTGGTCGCCAGGCACACGGTGGCGGCCGTGGAGGGCCTGCAGTCGGTGAACGTGGCCGCCTGCGTCAAGCACTTCCCCGGCCACGGCGCCACCCGGGTGGACTCCCACCTGGCGATCCCCGTCGTGGACGTGGACCTGGACGTGCTGCGGAAGCGGGAGCTGGCCCCGTTCCGCGCGGCGGTCGGCGCGGGGGCCAGGTCGGTGATGACCGCGCACGTCGCGGTGCCGGCGGTGACGGGCGAGACGCCCGCCACGCTGTCCGGCGCCGCGCTCACCGGGCTCCTCAGGGGCGAGCTCGGCTACGACGGCGTGGTCATCACCGACGCGCTCGACATGCGGGCGATCACCAGGAGCGTGGGCCTGGCCGGCGGCGCGGTGCTGACGCTCGCGGCCGGGGCCGACCTGCTGTGCCTCGGGCCGCTGCCGACCTATGACGACGTCCAGGCCATCATCGCGGAGATCGTCTCCGCGGTGCGCGAGGGGCGGCTGCCGCTCTCCCGGCTGGAGGAGGCGGCGGCGCGGGTGGCGGCGCTACGGGCCTGGTTCGGGGCGCCCGCACCCGTCGCCGCCGAGCAGAACGTGGTCGGCCTGCACGCCGCGCGCCGCGCCGTGCGGCTGACCGGAGCGACGGAGCCCCTGGTCGAGCCCCTGGTGATCGAGGTGGACACCCCGCCGACGATCGCCGTGGGCGACGTGCCGTGGGGCGTGGGCCCGTGGCTGCCGGACGCGGAGATCGTCCGGGTCAAGCCCGCGGCCGCCGACGTCCCTGACCTGCTGGCCAAGGCCGTGAACCGGTCCCTGGTCGTGGTGGTAAAGGACGCGCACCGCCACCGGGCGAGCCAGGAACTGGTCTCCGCGCTGGTGGCGGCCCGTCCGGACGCGACGGTGATCGAGATGGGGCTGCCCGTGTGGCGCCCCGACAGCGCCGCCTACATCGCCACGTACGGGGCCGCCCGGGCCAACGCCCAGGCCGCGATCGAACTGCTCACGGCCTAGCCCCTCGCGGGCCCGGTCGAGCCGCTCCTGGCCTGAGGCGCCGGCAGCCCTTTGCGGGCCTGGTCGGGCCGCTCGCCGCCTAAGGCGCCAGCAGTTCCTCGCGGGCCTGGTCGAGGGCGGCCAGCACGGCGCCGCGCAGCACCGGGTTGGCGTCGGTGATCTTCGTGGTGACGACCTGGGGGCGCACCGGGCAGATCCTGGCCACGGCCTCCTCCACCCGGGACGTGAGCGCGGGCCCGCCGGCGTGGCCGATCTCCCCGGCCAGCACGACCAGCCCGGGGTCGAGGATCACGCACACCGCGGCGACGCCCAGGGCGAGCCGGTTGGCGATCTCGTCGAGCAGCGGCTCGCCCTGGGCGCCCGCCGCCATCGCGACCTTGACGCACTCGCCCGCGCTGTCGGCCGCGAACCCGTACGTCTGGGCCAGCTCCGCCACCGCCTCGGCGCTGACCAGCGACTGCAGGCCGCCCGCCAGCGAGGGCAGCCGTCCGGGCTCGGTGCGGATGTCCTCGGGCAGCGGCACGCCGGGCACCGGCAGGTAGCCGATCTCGCCCGCGCTGCCGGAGCGGCCCCGGTGCAGCTTGCCGCCGAGCATGATCGCCAGGCCCAGGCCGCGGCTGGACCACAGCAGGACGAAGTCGTCGAGCCCCTTGGCCGCCCCGTCGGCCCGCTCGGCGATGGCGGCGAGGTTGACGTCGTTCTCGATGGTGACCGCGCGCCGCAGGTCGCCGGCCAGGGCCTCGTGGATGCCCTCGTGCCAGCCCGGCAGGTCGAACGAGAAGCGCACGTCGCCGCTGCGCGGATCGACCACGCCGGGGGTGCCGATCACGACGCCGCGCAGCTTGGAGAGGCTGATCTTGGCGCTGCGGCAGGCCTTGACGATCGCGCCGTGGACCACCGAGACGGGGTCGTCGTGGCCGCCGGGGTCGACCGTGACCTCGGCGATCGTGTGACCGTGGATGTCGGCCACCGCGGTGGAGATCAGCTGGGGCCCGACCTCGAGACCGGCCACGTACGCGCTGGAGGGGATCACCGAGTAGAGGGCCGCGTTGGGCCCCCGCCCGCCCGCCTGGGCGCCGACCACCTCGACCAGGCCGCGCTCCTCCAGCCTGGCCAGCGTCTGCGAGGCCGTGACCTTGGACAGGCCGGTCAGATCGCCGATCTGGCCACGGGTCATGGGGCCTGTGGCGAGCAACAGGTCCAGCGCGGCCCGGTCGTTGATCTCCCTGAGCAGTCTGGGCACACCAGGGCGTCGCTCCACGCTGAATTCCGCCGTCTCATGAGAACCGCTGTTATCGAAAAGGTTGTTGGAAGTTTAGCGCTCTCACCATCGCGCGCATTCGGATCGGGTGCCCGCGGCGCACTACGGAAGCAGCGGCGGGAGTACACCGACCCCACGCAGAACCGCCACCACAGCCCACGCCGTCAAGAGGGTCAAGATCGAGGCCGTGCGCACATTCCGGTAAAGCCGCTGCCATTTGCGCACCTCGCGCATCTCCCGCTCATGGGCCCGCGCAACGCGTAACTCCGCGATCTGCTGCCGGCTCGTGACCTTGAGCCTGCTCCAGTCGATCTCCTGCCGCACCATGACCCGATTCTGCCTCTCCCCGGCGCGAACCGCTGTTCCCGTCAGCGTTTCGACCGAGCCCGAATCGCGGCTTCGATGCGCAAGCCCACCCCGATCAACGCGATGCCGAAGGCCGCCACGATCCACAGCCACGGCGGCCGCCCCAAGAAGGCGATGAAGACCAGCACGGCCAGCCCGGCACCCGCGTACAAGGCGATGGTGCCGACACGCAGTGGGTCAAAGTTCAAGGGGTCGGACGCGTCTGCGGGCTTGGAGGCGTGCTCTGAGTCAGTCACGCCGCAGAGCATCCCAGATCTCCTCCCGAACCAGGAAGCGTCCGCAGGCGACAACGTCCCCCGAGCCGTCCGGCCGGGGCTTCGTCGGCCACGGGAGGCAACATGTCCTGAGATTCCCTGAGACGCTGGCCGTTGTCCGAATGCAGGTCAAGAGCAACCTGCACCCCCACAACCGGCACACGAGCGCACCAACCATGTTGACCAGGGGGGATAATCGAGAACATGCGCCTTTCCGCTCGTGTCGACTACGCCCTCCGTGCCGCCGCCGAACTCGCCGCAGCCGGTGCAGGGCCGACTACCGTGGGCGAACTCGCCAAGGAACAGGACATGCCGCCCAAATACCTGGAGAACATCCTGTTGCAGATGCGGCGTGCCGGGCTCGTGCGCGGGCAGCGTGGGCCCGAGGGTGGCTACGTGCTGGCCAGGCCCGCCACCGACATCTCGCTGGCCGATGTGATCAGGGCCGTGGACGGCCCGCTGGCCAACGTACGCGGCGAGCGGCCCGAGCATGTCGGCTACCGGGGGCCCGCCGAGTCGTTGCAGCAGGTGTGGATCGCGTTGCGCGCCACCGAGCGTTCCATCCTGGAGGAGGTCACGCTCGACCAGGTCGCCTCCGGGGCGCTGCCCGAGCGGGTCCGCCAGCTCGCCGCCGACCCGGCCGCCTGGGACTGATCACTTCCGGGTGAACCAGAGCACCACCCGGTCGAGCTCGGTCTTGGGTCCGGCGGCCAGCTTGCGCACGGTGCGGCCGGTGGCGTCCGCGAGGACCACGTCGGTGTTCTTGCCGGTCGGCGTGGTGGCCAGGAAGTGGGCGTCGTCGAGCCACCCGTGGTAGGCGCCGCCGTTCGGCAGCCGGGCCACGCCTTTTTTGGCGCCGCTCTCCGCATCCCAGAAGCAGACATTTGCCGAAATATCGGGGCATTTAGTGGAGAAGATTGACCCGAGCGTGGTGCGGGCGACGCCGCCTTCGTAAAGCTCGCCCACTCCCATGAACGTCCGCAACGCCCTGCCTTCGAGATCCAGCACCCGCACGGCCCCGCCGGGCATCTCGTACAGCACGCTCTTGCCGTCCGCGCCCCACCCGAACCTGACGTCGTTCCCGCCGGCGACCTTGGTGACCTTGACGGTGCCCGCGACAACGTCCACGACCGCGAAGCCCACCACGCGGTCCTTTTCCTGATCCTCGATGACGGTGGCCAGCCACCGGCGCCCGTCGGCCGACCAGTTCGGGCGGAACAGCGTGGCGGGCTTGTCGACGGTACGGATCTGCCGGTCCTGGCCGGTGACGCGGTCGCGTATCCGGACGGACTCGAAGTCCGGCGTGCGGAAGCGGGTGGCCGAGAGCGAGGCCACGTAGCCGCCGCCGGGCGAGACGATCGGCTCCTCGAAGCCCCCGAAGTAGCCGAAGGTCCCGTTCGACGGGTCCCGCACGTACGACGGGTAGCCGCCGCCGTCGCGCTGGTCGTGGTACGACGAGACCCAGATCGGGTCGGCCGGGTTCTCGTACAGCGTGATCTTGGTGTCGGGGATCTTCACCTTCGCCGTCGAGGTGAGCTCCATCCGGCCCTCGCGCGGGGCGGGCAGGGGCGCGGCGATCAGCGTGGGGGTGCCCGTGCCGGCAGGCGGCGGGGCGGGACGGGTGAGCAGCACGGCCGCCGTCACGGCCACGGCGGCGGTCACGGCCGCTCCGACCAGCCACCACCGGCGGCCCGGCGCTCGGCCGGGAGGCGGTGCCGCCGACTGCTGCCCTTCGGCCAGGAGGCGCTGCTCCGGCACGTGGTGGCCGAGCAGGCCGAGCAGCGCCCGGGCCGCGGTGGGGCGGGCCTCCGGAGCCTTGACCAGGCACCGCGCCACCAGGTCCCGCAGTTCCTCGTCGAGACCGCCCAGGTCGGGCTCGGCGTACAGGATCCGGTTGATCAGCGCGGGCACGTCGCCCGCCCCGAACGGCGGGGTGCCCGTCGCGGCGGCCACCATGGTCGAGGCCCAGGCGAACATGTCGGCCGCCGGCCCCGCCGCCCGCCCGCCGAACTGCTCGGGAGCCATGTACGGCGGCGTCCCCACCAGGTGCTCCCCCGCCAGCTCCGACTCCTCCAGCGCCCTGGAGATGCCGAAGTCGATCACCCGTGGCCCGTCCCTGCTCAGCAGCACGTTGCCGGGCTTGAAGTCCCTGTGCACCACGCCCGCCTGGTGGATGGCCGACAGCGCGGTCAGCGTGCCGATGGCGAGCCTGCGCAGCTCCGCTCCGCGCAGCGCGCCGCGTTCGCGGATCACCTCCGCCAGCGACGGCCCGTCGACGAACTCGCTCACCACGTACGGGCTGCCGTTCAGCTCGCCGCTGGCCAGCACCTGGGCGGTGCAGAACGCCTTGACCCGGCGCGCGTACCCGATCTCCTGCTGGAAGCGCGTCCGCGCGTCGGGGTCGTCCAGCCCGGCCCCCAGCATCTTGACCGCGACCCGCCGTCCGCCGGACGCCTCACCGAGGTAGACCACCCCCTGGCCGCCCTCGCCGAGCCGGCCCACGATGCGGTACCCGCCCACCTGGGCGGGGTCACCGGCGCTCAGCGCTTTCGTCATCGCGGCGCGGCGGCGAACTGCATCGAGGCTTTGAGCGGGAGCACGTCGGCGAGCACACGGACGGTGTCACCGACCAGATCGATGATCTTGACCTGGGCCGTGCCCTTCTTCTTGCCCGGCTCCTGCACCAGCAGGTGCGACTCGTTGAACCAGCCGAGCAGGTTGCCCTCCGAGGTGGCGCGGGGCACCGTTTTCAGCCTGACGCCGGTCGCGGCGTTCCAGACGCACAGGTCCTTGCGGCCGCCCGGGCAGACGGTGACGAACTGCTTGCCCGACGGCGAGTACCAGTCGCGGTCACGCGGCAGGCCCACCCAGTGCATCGACCTGGTCACCTCACCTGAGTCGCTGTAGAAGTCGATCCCGTTGGTCTTGCCGTCGAAGTAGGCCTTGGCGATCCTGCCGTCGGGGGTGAAGGTGAAGTTGAGCGAGGCGTTGTCGGTGAAGGCCGTCTCGACATGCACGGCCTTCCTGGCGGCCACGTCGACCAGCACGAAGCCCACGATCCGCTGCGGCTTGCCGTCGTCGACGACCGAGAGCAGCAGCCTGCGCCCGTCGCGCGACCAGGCCGGGATCATGGTCCGCAAGGGCTTCTTGACCGTGGCGACGGTGAAGCTCTCGCCGGTGGACAACCTGGTGAACTTCACCTGGTCCATCTCCGCGTTCTGGAACTTCAGCCACGGGTTGAGCGCGACCCAGTCGCCGTCGGGCGAGACCATCGGCTCCTCGGCCAGGCCGACGGCCTTGAAGGCGCCCGACCTGTCCCTGACGTAGCTGGTGAACTTGCCGGCGACCTCCAGGTAGGCCGTCAGCCTGACGGGGTCCTTGGGGTTCTCGTGCAGGGTCGCGCCGACCGCCGGGAGCTTGGTGTCCGTGGCGGCCTTCGCCTCCACCTTCTCCACCGGAACCTGCGTCAGCGAGGAGGTGACCGTGGGCGTGGTGCTCGGCGTGGCACTGGTGGTCGCGGCCGCCTGCCTGACCGGCGCCGGTTCGTCGACCAGCACGTACACCCCGGCTCCGGAGACCAGCGCTCCGGCCGCGAACGCCGCGGCCAGCGCGGCCAGTCCTCTTCCCCCACGCCTCGGCCGGTCGGGGGGCGGTGGCTGTGGGACGGGCGGCTCCGCCTGCCCGGTCAGGAACATCGTCTGGCCCACCAGCCGTAACAGCACCGCGCTGGCGCTGGGCCTCCCGGCCGGATCCTTGTCCAGGCACGCCACGATCAGGCCGTGCAGCTCACCCAGGTTGCCGGGCAGCGTGGGCGCGTCGCGGACGATCCGATCGACCGTCGCGGCCATGGAGCCGCCGTCGAACGGAGCCGACCCGGTCGCGGCGAACACCATGGTGGCCGCCCAGGAGAACACGTCCGCGGGCGGCTCGGCCCCCGCGCCCCGCAGCCGCTCGGGCGCGGTGTACGCGGGAACGGCGACCTTGCGGGTGGAGATGGCCGCCTCCGCCATCGCCTGCTCGAGCCCGGCGTTGATCACCCGTGGCCCGTCCGGGCCGAGCAGCACGTTGCCGGGCCGGATGTCGCCGTGCACGAGCCCTGCCTGATGGATCGCGACCAGCGCCGTGATGGTCCCGACGGCGAGCCGGTGGAGCCCCACCTCGCCGAGGAAGCCTCCGGCCTCTTCGAGCGCGGGCCCTTCGACGTACTCGCTGACGACGTACGCCTGCTCGCCCAGCATGCCGGTGGCCAGGATCTGCGCGGTGGTGACCGCGGAGACGGCCTGTTGCCGTTCCATGGCGAGAAGGAAGGGCTCGGGCTCCATCTCGGCCGGCAGCAGCCTGACGGCCACGGGTTCCCCGGAGCGGGAGCGTGCGGCGTACACGCTGGAGCCCAGGCGGCCGGTCAGCCGATATCCGCCGATCTCGGCGGGGTCGCCCCCGCGTAAACCTGTGATCTCCGGCATGCCGCGATCAGCCTTCCGCCAGGCCTACTCCTCGCCGTCATTATGATCCCCCCGCCGCCCCGACGCAGCCGTTCTCGATCATCAACCGCCCGCCTCACCCTGCGCCGCCGCGCGATCCTCGACGGTAGCCGGGGGGCGTGCCCTGCCGGCCGCCCAGAAGAGCGCGAGGGCGGCCAGCTCGACGACGGCCGCGGCCAAGGGCAGCCGGCCGCTTCCGTGGCTCTCCAGCACGAGCCCGCCCAGCGCGCCCCCGCCCGAGACCCCGACGTAGACGGCGCTGCTGTTGAGCGCCAGCGCCTGCGGCCCGGCCGGGCCGGCCAGGGCGAGCAGCCGGGTCTGCGCGGGCGGCGGGATCCACCACGACACGGCCGCCCACACCAGCAGCAGCGGCAGGAGCGCGGGCAGCGGGAGCGGCCGCAGTGCCCAGCAGACGGCGAACAGGCCCATCACCGCCGTGAACCCGGCGATGCCCACGATCAGCGCCCGGTCGGCGCCCCACCGGTCGGCGGCCCACCCGCCGAGCTGCCCGCCCGCCAGCCCGGCGAGCCCGGCCAGCGCGAACACCCACCCCAGCTCCACCGGCCCGGCTCCGGCCAGGTCCCGCAGGAACGGCGCGAGATAGGTCATCAGCATCATGCTGCCCAGCACGATCCCCACGACCCCGAGCAGGCCGAGCAGCACCTGCGGCCGGGCCAGCGGCGCCAGCCGCTCCCTGACCGGCATGGTGGCCGCCGGGGGCGAATCGGGCAGCGTCGCCCTGATCGCGACCAGCGCGACGAGCCCCAGCAGCCCGCCCAGCCCGAACGTGGCCTGCCAGCCGAACGCGCCGCCCACCCACGTGCCGACGGGCACGCCGAGCATGAGCGAGCCGGTCATCCCGCCCATCACCAGCGCCAGGTAACGTCCCCGGCGCTCTTCGGGGGCCAGCGAGGTCGCGAGGGCGTACACGGCGGGCACGACGGCCGCCGCGGCCAGCGCCGCCAGCACGCGCAGCCCCATGAGGACGGCGTAGGACGTCGTGAACACCGCCGCCCAGTTCGCCGCGGTGAACACCGCCAGGGCCCAGGTGAGCAGCCCGCGCCGCGACCAGGTGGCGCCCACCACGGAGGCCACGGGCGCCCCCAGTGCGAACGCCAGCGAGAAGGCGGTGACGAGCTGCCCGCCCGCCGCCACGCTGACCCCGAGATCGGCGGAGACCTCGGGCAGCACGCCCGCGATGACGTAGTCGTCGGTGGCGAAGGTGAACGTGGTGAAGACCAGGGCGAGCAGCCACGCGGGCATGGGTATCCCCTCCATAAGGGTAACAGTCGTTTCCCATATAAGGTAACAGTCGTAACCCCAATGACCGCAAAGGGATTTCGCCGATGGCCAGGACCGCCGACCCGCACCGCCGGGCCGAACTGCTCGACCAGATCGTCGACTACCTGGCCGGACATGGCCTCTCGACCCTGTCGATGCGCCCGCTCGCCGAGCACCTGGGCAAGTCCACCCGCGTGCTGACCCACCACTTCGCCGACAAGGAGGCGCTGCTCTCGGCCACCATGGAGCGCCTGGACGAGCGGCACCGCGAATGGCTGCGCGCGCTGCCGGGCTGGTCGGGCTCCGACAGCGTGGGCACGATCATCCGCCGCACCTGGGACTGGCAGGCGCGGGAGGAGAACCTGCCGGTCGCCCGCCTGATCCGCGAGATCGAGGGGCTGGCGGCCGGTGGCCGGCTCATGGGGCACGTGCCCCGGCTGCTGGCGGACCGGTCGGAGTTCGTGGCGGGCCTGCTGCGCGATCGGGGCGTCCCGGAGGCGGAGGCGCTGCGGATCTCCACGCTGGTCAACTCGGCGTACTCGGGACTGCAGATCGACTTCCTCACGACCGGCGAGCGCGAGCGTGCGGAGGAGGCGCTGGACCAGCTGTGCGCGCTGGTGGACGGCTGGGTGGCCGCGCACGAGACGGGTGCGCGTTCCTAGACTGGAGGGATGCCCGAAGGAGACGCCGTCTACCGCACGGCCGCGAAGCTGCGCGGCGCGCTGGACGGTCAGGTGCTCACCAGGTCGGACTTCCGCGTCCCCAGGCACGCCACGGCCGACCTGACCGGCCGTGCGGTCCTCACCACGGTCTCCAGAGGCAAGCACCTGCTCACCCGCGTCGAAGGCGACCTGACCGTGCACACCCATCTGCGCATGGACGGGAGCTGGCAGGTCATGGCGACCGGACGCCGGACCGCGCCGGGCGACCAGGTCAGGCTGATCCTGGCCAACGAACGGTGGCAGGCGGTGGGGGTCAGGCTGGGAATGGTGGATCTCGTCAGGACAGGCGAGGAGGCACGGCTGGTCGGCCATCTGGGGCCGGATCTGCTCGGCCCGGACTGGGACCCGGATGAGGCCGTGCGAAGGCTGCGAGGGGCGCCCGACAGGACCATCGGGGAGGCGCTGCTCGATCAGCGCAACCTGGCTGGGATCGGCACGATCTATCGCGCCGAGACCCTGTTCCTGCGCGGTGTCTGGCCGTGGAAGAAGGTCGGGGAGATCGAGGATCTCAACGGGCTCGTGTCACTGGCCCAGCGCTTGCTGGACGCGAACAAGGGGCATGCGGGCACGGTGACCACAGGTGATCGCCGCCCGGCGAACCAGACGTGGGTCTACGGCAGGGCAGGGAGGCCCTGTCGCCGATGCGGCACCCGCATCAGCCGTGGGGAGATGGGGGCGCAGCCACAGGAACGGCTGATCCTGTGGTGTGCTGGCTGCCAGCTGGGTTAGGCAGCCACCATGTCCTTGACTTCGGGGAACACGGAGTCGGAAATAGACCCGGGGACCGTCTCCGCAAGGGGCAGCCGTTCGCGATCGGGCACGTCGGCCAGCACAGGGGCAGCCTGGAGCTCCGCCAGCGCGAACTGGTCGGAAACCTCACGCAACACCTGCGAAAGGGGCACTTCGAGTGCGCCGCAAATGGACGCCAGCAGCTCCGACGAGGCTTCCTTCTGGCCGCGCTCGACCTCGGACAAGTAGCCGAGCGAGACACGTGCCTGGGTGGACACCTCGCGTAGCGTGCGTCCCTGCCGCACCCTCAACCGCCTCAGCACGTCGCCGAGCAGCTGACGCAGCAGAATCATCTGTCGCTCCCTCCCCGGCGCGGATGACTTCACCACGCCCCGCGCGATCGGATCGTGCCGCACTGTGGTCTTCTTAGCTTCGTACATACTCCTCGCCGTCATCATGGGGCGTGGCCGCCCCTGGACCGCCGCTCGCGACGTTTCAGGCCCGCCTGCCGGGCGCTCGGTGCTTGCAGTTGGCTCACGGACCTCACTCACAGCTCCACCGTACCCGTATCCACCGACACCGCGTCAGACCGTGCTTCGCATGTTCGCTCGGGACGTAACACGGTAATCACCCGGAATGTTCCCCTATGTTCGCCTTCAGCACACCTGACAGTAGATCGACTGCCTCGTCCACCGTCTCTACCCTGATACGTTCGCGCGACCCGCCAAGTCTCAATTCACGCCCCCAAATCCTGCCCCCCGGCCCGCAGACGGCCGCGTAGACGGTGCCGACGGGCTTGCCGTCCTGCGGCTCCGGCCCGGCCACACCCGTCACGGCCAGCCCGTACGTGGCCCCGCACAGCCGCGCGACCCCCGCCGCCATGGCCGCGGCCACCTCAGGATGTACGGCCCCCTCGCGCCGCAGCAACTCCCCCGGCACCCCCAGCAGCTCCTGCTTGAGATCGGTGGCGTACGAGATCACCCCGCCCCTGAACGCCTTCGACGACCCCGAGACCGACGTGATGGCGGCCCCGATGAGCCCGCCGGTCAGCGACTCGGCCACCGCCACCGTGGCGGACCGGCCCACCAGCATCGTCAGAACCTCGGCCACATCGGCCATCGATCACTCCCCGCGCACCTGCTTCGCGACCTTGCGCAGCCGCACTGCCCTGATGACGTAGTCGACCCCGGTGGCCACGGTGACCACCAGAGCCGCCCCCATGACCACCCACCGGACGGGCCCCGGCACCCCCGGCAGGAGATAGAGCACGATCGCGGCGATCTGCAGCACGGTCTTGACCTTGCCGCCGTAGCTGGCCGGGATGACCGCGCGCCGCAGCAGCAGGAACCTGAGGGCCGTGATGCCGAGCTCCCTGCCAAGGATCGGGATCGTGACCCACCAGGGCAGCTCGTTGAGTATGGACAGGCTCACCAGCGCCGCGCCGGTGAGCGCCTTGTCGGCGATCGGGTCGGCGATCTTGCCGAAGTCGGTGATCAGGCCGTACCGCCTGGCCAGCTCACCGTCCAGGTGATCGGTGATCGAGGCCACCGCGAAGACCGCCAGCGCGGCCACCCGCCAGCCCGTCCCCGGCAGGAACAGGCAGACGACGAAGAAGGGGACGAGCACCAACCGGAGAACCGTGAGGACGTTGGCGATGTTCCACGGGCTTACGACGCGGCGCTCGTCCCTTTTCATGGACTTGCCTTGATACGCGCGATCAGGTCGACCCCCTCGGAGTCGACCACGACCGCGCGCACGATCTGCCCCCTGACGAGGCCGATCCCCTGAACCGTGACGGAGCCGTCGACCTCGGGACCCTGGTGGGCGGCCCGGCCCTCGTAGCCCCCGTCACCCAGGTCGTCGTCGATCAGCACGTCGACCTCGGTGCCTATGCGCTCCTCCGCGCGCTGGGCGGTCAGCTCCTCGGCCAGCTCGGTGAGCACGCGCACGCGCTCGTCGATGACCTCCTGGTCGAGCTTGCCCGGCAGATCGGCGGCCTCCGTGCCGTCCTCGTCGGAGTAGCCGAACACGCCGATCACGTCGAGCCTGGCCGCCTCCAGGAAGCCCACCAGCTCGCCGAACTCCTCCTCGGTCTCGCCGGGGAAGCCCACGATGAAGTTGGAGCGCACGCCCGCCTCGGGGGCGCGCTCGCGGATGGTCTCGAGCAGCCCCAGGAAGCGCTCAGGGTCGCCGAAGCGGCGCATCCTGCGCAGCACGGTGCCGCTCGCGTGCTGGAAGGACAGGTCGAAGTAGGGGGCGACGCCCTCGGTGCCCGTGAGCACGTCGATGAGCCCCGGACGCAGCTCGGCGGGCTGCAGGTAGCTGACCCGCACCCGGGAGACGCCCTCGACGGCCGCCAGCTCGGGCAGCAGCTTCTCCAGCGCCCGGAGGTCGCCGAGATCCTTGCCGTAGGACGTGGAGTTCTCGCTGACCAGGACGAGCTCGCGCACGCCACGGTGGGCCAGCCAGTCGGCCTCGGCCAGCAGTTCGTCGGGCCGACGCGAGACGTAGGAGCCGCGGAAGGCCGGGATGGCGCAGAACGTGCAGCGCCGGTCGCAGCCGGAGGCCAGCTTGAGCGAGGCCACCGGGCTCTCGTCGAGGCGCTTGCGCAGCACGCGCGGGCCGCTCGCGGGCGCGAGGCCCGCGGGCAGATCGCCGTGACCGGGGATGTTGGCCTTGGGAGCGCTGGCACGGTCCACCGGCGAGATGGGTAGCAGGGTGCGGCGGTCACGTGGCGTGTGGGGCTTCAGCGGCCGCCCGGCGAGGACGTCGTCGAGGCGGCCGCCGATCTCCGTGTAGTCGTCGAAGGAGATCACCGCGCTGGCTTCGGGCAGTGCCTCGGCCAGCTCGTTGCCGTAGCGCTCGGCCATACAGCCCGCTGCGACCACCTTCGCGCCGGTATCGGCGGCGGCCAGCAGCGTGTCGATGGAGTCCTTCTTGGCCGAGTCGATGAAGCCACACGTGTTGACGACGACGACATCGGGGTCGTCGTCGCCCAGCTGCCAACCGGCAGCCTCAAGTCGCGCGGCCAGCTCCTCGGAGTCGACCTCGTTGCGCGCGCAGCCCAGAGTGATCAGCGATGCGGTTCGGCGGGATGACATGGTGAACACTACGGTATCGGGAGTTGGCCACCACCCGATGCACGGGCTCCCGCCAGATGACTATCGCTCGGTCGTTTTGGGCGGCCCGAACGAGCGCCGCAGCATCTCCCCCCTGCCTGCGTCCAGCTTCACTTTCTTGCCGTTCACCTGCAGCGTAACGGCCGACGCATCCGCCAGCAGCACGCTGACCTTGTCTTCCGCACTCCACGTGTCGGACTTTCCGGCCTTCAGCGTGCCCGCGAACAGCTTGCGCCCCATCGCGTCGTGAGCCTGGACGTACGACGACCGCTTCGCCTTGATCTCGACGGTAACCGTGCGTTTGACCGCCTTGCCCGCCGCCGGCTTCGGCTGGACGGGCATGTTCGGCGGAACCTTGGGCCGGGCCGAGGCCACCTGCACGTCGGCCGTCCGCACCTGGTCGCTCGCGCCGCCCAGCACCCGCATCATGCCGAAGACGACCACGATCGCCAGCGCCACCCCGAGCGCCATCGTCCAGTTGGGCCCCCGCCGCTCCGGAACGTTGATCTTCTTGTCGGCCTGGAACACGGCCGAGGCCGCGACCGGCCTGGGCGCCCCGCCGTGCTGCTGGTCGTAGAGATGGACGGTGGCCTCCGGATCGAGCCCCACCGCCTTGGCCACGGCCTTGACGTGCCCCCTGGTGTAGAAGTCGCCACCGCACTGGCTGCCGTCATCCTGCTCCAGGCCATGGATGATCGCCTCGCGGATCCTGGTGGCCGCGCTGACCTGCTCGACGGTCAGCCCGGCAGCATGCCTGGCTGCCGCCAGCATGGCCCCGATGCTCTGCTCCTGCACAACGAACGCCTCCCCCACGGCACCTGCACCTGCTACCACAATGGGTAGTGATTTATATTCAACCAGTTACTACCCGGCAGGCACGCATTGGGGTCATTCGCCACGCAGGTCGGCCAGCAAACCCGGCAGATCGTCCGGTTTGACCAGCACCTCGCGGGCCTTGGAGCCCTCGCTCGGGCCGACCACGTTCCGGCTCTCCAGGAGGTCCATCAGCCGTCCCGCCTTGGCGAACCCGACCCGCAGCTTGCGCTGCAGCATCGAGGTCGAGCCGAACTGGGTGGTCACGATCAGCTCGGCGGCCTGGATCAGCACGTCGAGGTCGTCGCCGATGTCCTCGTCGATCTCGCGCTTGACCGGCGCGGCGGACACGTCCTCGCGGTATTCGGCCTGCATCTGCGCCTTGCAGTGCGTGACGATCTCCGCGATCTCCTTCTCGGAGACGAACGCGTTCTGGATGCGGATGGGCTTGCTCGCGCCCATCGGCAGGAACAGCGCGTCACCCTGGCCGACCAGCTTGTCGGCGCCCGGCTGGTCGAGGATGACCCGCGAGTCGGTGAGGCTCGACACGGCGAACGCCAGCCTGGACGGCACGTTCGCCTTGATCAGGCCGGTGACGACGTCCACGGAGGGCCGCTGGGTGGCGATCACCAGGTGGATGCCGGCCGCGCGGGCGAGCTGCGTGATGCGCACGATCGAGTCCTCGACGTCGCGCGGGGCCACCATCATGAGGTCGGCCAGCTCGTCCACGATCACCAGCAGGTACGGGTACGGCTGGTAGACCCGCTCGCTCCCGGGCGGCGGCTGCAGCTTGCCGGCCCGCACGGCCTTGTTGAACTCGTCGACGTGCCTGAACCCCGACGCCGCCAGGTCGTCGTAGCGCCGGTCCATCTCGCCCACGACCCATTCGAGGGCCTCGGCGGCCTTCTTCGGGCTGGTGATGATCGGCGTGATCAGGTGGGGGATGCCCTCGTACACGCTGAGCTCGACCCGCTTCGGGTCGACCAGCACCATCCGCACCTCGTCGGGCGTGGCCCGCATCAGGATGCTCGTGATCAGCCCGTTGACGCAGACCGACTTACCGGCGCCGGTGGCGCCCGCGATGAGCAGGTGGGGCATCTTGGCGAGGTTCGCGACGATGGTGCGGCCCTCGACGTCCTTGCCCAGGCCGACGATCATCGGGTGATGGTCGGCCTGCGCCACCTGCGCGCGCAGCACGTCGCCCAGGGCCACCAGGTCCTTGTCGGCGTTCGGGATCTCGACCCCGATCGCCGACTTGCCCGGGATGGGCGACAAGATCCGGACGTCGGCGGACTTGACGGCGTACGCGATGTTCTTCGTGAGCGCCGTGACCTTCTCCACCTTGACCGCGGGCCCCAGCTCGATCTCGTAGCGGGTCACCGTCGGCCCCCGGGTGAACCCGATCACCTGCGCGTCGATGGTGAACTGCTCGAGCACGCTGGTCAGCGCGTTGACCACGGTGGTGTTGGCCTTGGTCTGCGGCTTGGGCGCCGTGCCCTGCTTGAGGAACTGCAGGTCGGGCAGGCTGTACGGGCCCGCCTGCGGCGACAGCACGAGCTGCTCCACCTTGCGGGGCGCGGGCGTCGGCTGGGGCGGCTCCGGCCGCTTCTCGGGCTCGGCGGCGGGCGCCTCGTCCTCGTCCGTCAGGCCGGGCACGATCTCGGGCGAGTGCTCGGGCCGCTTGTCGGTCTTGTCCGACAGGACCGGGGTGTCGTACGGCTTGACCGAGTCGACACCCTCCTCGGCGGGCTTCTTGGAGGTCCTGACCCGCTTCTTGCCCGGCTGCCGCGGCGCGGGCTCGGCATGCCGTTCGAAGAGCATGTGCTTGAGCTCGGCCAGCCGCTCCGGGATCCGGTGCACGGGGGTGGCGGTGATCACCAGCACGCCGAACCCGGACAGGAGCAGCAGCAGCGGGATCGTGATCCACGGCGGCAGGATGCTCATCGGCGGCGCCGACACGATGAACCCGACCATGCCCCCGGCCTGCGACACCTTGTCCATGCCCTGGCCCTCGCCGGCCGGGTAGGGGGTGCCGTTGGCCACGTGGATGACGCCCAGCACGCCGACCATCAGCGCGGCCCACCCGATCACCATGCGCCCGGTGTCGGCGTTCTGGTCGGGGTGGCGCAGGTAGCGCCAGGCCAGCAACCCGAACAGCAGCGGCAGCGCCCACGCCAGCGAGCCGAACACGCCGTGCACGGTCGCGTTCACCACGCCGGAGACGGCCCCGTCGGCGTTGCGCCACGTCATGGCCGCCAGCACGATCGCTCCCGCGAGCACCGTCAGGCCCACCCCGTCGCGCCGGTGCGCGGGATCGAGCTCGCGGGCGTTCTTGCCCAGCGCGCGAGCCGTGCTGCCGATGCCGTTGGCGAGCAGCATCCACAGCCCGACGATCAGCTTGCCGATCATCGTGAAGACCCAGCTGATCGGGTCCGGGTGGGTCATCGAAGGCTTGCGACCGGAGGCCGCCCGGGGACGTCCCGTCGACGAGGCCCCGCGCTTGGCGGGGGTCGAGCGAGACGAGGTCGACCGCTTCGCCGGCCCCTTCGATGCGCTTTTCGGCGTACGGGTGGCCATGATGCCAAAGGTACGTCGGAGACACCGTGGATCGCGCGGAGGCTCGCCGACGACCCCGCCAAACAGGCACGAAGATCCCGGGAAGGTTCACCCGATGTCCACGTAAAAGCCGTACGACCGCAGACAACTCCTTCCTGAATGGTCCTATGCCACTCCTCAACCTCCGGGACATCGCGACGGAGACCGCGCTGCGCCCCGGTGTGCTCTACCGCTCCGCGCAGCCGCACACCCTCACGGCCGAGGACGCGAAGCTGGTGGCCGGCCTGCGGCTCATCGCCGACCTGCGCGGCGACAACGAGCGGGGCCCCGGCGACTGGGCGCCCGTCCTCGGCGGCGCCGTCCGGCACGCGCTGCTCGGCGCGGGCTCCTCCGACGCCTCGCCCGCCCAGCTCGCGGCGCTGCCGCCCGACCTGACCCTCGGCGACCTGTACGTCGGCCTCCTGCGGCACAGGACGACCTGGTTCGCCGGCGTCGTCGCCGAGATCGCCGACGGCCTGCCCGCCCTCGTCCACTGCGCCGCGGGCAAGGACCGCACCGGCATCGTCGTCGCGCTGATCCTCGACCTGCTCGGCGTGGAGCACGAGGCCATCGTCCGCGACTACGCGCTCACCGCGAAGGCGCTGCCCGATATCATGCTCATGCTGGACATGACGCCGTCGCGGGACGCACCCGCCGCGCTGCTGGAGGCGCCGGAGAGCGCGATGCGGACGCTCCTGGTCGCGCTGGGCGAACTCGGCGGCGCGGAGCGGCTCCTGCTGGCCAACGGCCTCACCAAGGCGCACGTGGACCGCCTCAGGGCCGCCCTCGTGCCCTGATCGCGTCGGTCCGGCCCACCTTCTTCGCAACAGGAGGTATCAACGGCACCATTCTGACACTCTGAGAGTGACCGTACTGCCACATCGAGTGATGTTCTAGGACGCAGAGTGGACACGACCAGGGTGTCGAGCACGGCCTTCGACGGGACTCCCCATGCCCCGGCTCAGGCGCGCAAGTTCGTCCGCCAGGTGCTCGGCGAATGGCGCCTGAGCCATCTGGCGGAGGACGCCGTGCTGCTGACCAGCGAACTCGTCACGAACGCCGTCGTGCACGCGGGCACCGGCGTCGAGCTCACCTGCCGCCTGGACGTGACGGCCAGCCCTCCGAAGCTGGAGATCGAGGTCGACGACCGCCACCCCACGCGGACGATCCTGGCGGCCGGGCCCGCGCCCGAGCCCATGCGTGCGTCGGGGCGGGGCCTCGCGCTCGCGGGCATGCTGGCCGACGCCTGGGGCGTCACGTACACGAGGACCGCCAAGCGCGTCTGGGTGCGCATGGAGATCTCGGACGGCTGCGACGTCCAGGAGCCCGCGCCGCCGCCGCCCACCGCGGCGCCCATCGAGACCCTGCACGTCGGCGTGATCGTCGCCGACCGCGACGGGGTCGTACGGTCGTGGAACACGGAGGCCGAGAAGCTGCTCGGCTGGCGGGCCGACCAGGCGGTCGGCCGATCCCTGGAGCGGTTAGTGGCCTGGCGCGGCCACGGGCCGTACGCGCTGTCGCTGGCCGACACCCTCGGCCTGGGCCGCTGGCGGGGCGAGGCGCGCATGCGGCACCAGGACGGCCGGCTCGTCCCCGTCTACGTCTCCCACCTGCGCTCCCGGCGGCAGCGCTGCTCGATCTGGATGGTGGTGGCCGCCGACCACGGCTACGTGCTGACGCCGCCGCCGGCGCCGCAGCTGGGCGGGGCAGGCCGGCGCATCAAGGACCTGCTCGGCCAGGACATGCCGTTCGCCGAGCTGCTCGACACGATCGCCCGGATCGTGCAGATCTCCAGCGGGGGCGACGCCGCGTACGTGCTGCTCGCCGCGGAAGGCGGCAACAGGTTCGGCGTGGCGGCGGGCGCGGGCGCGACGGCGGGGCTGGTGGGGGTGCTGGCCACCGGCGTGTTCGGCGCGGAGCGCACGACCCCCACGATGATCGAGGACCTGCTCGCCGTGGACGTCGAGCTGGCCCAGCAGTTGCGCGCCAGGTCGCTGGCGTGCGCGCCGCTGCTGGTCGGCGGCGAGCTGGCCGGCTACATCGTGGTGACGGCCGCCCAGCCGGACCGCTTCGACCAGGAGCTCACGGTCAGCCTCCAGCACATCGCCGGCCAGGTGGCCGTGCCCGTGCAGCGCGAGCGGCTGGCCGAGCAGGACCGCGCGCACCGGGGGCGGCTGTCGTTCCTGGCGGAGGCGGGCGAGCTGCTGGCGGGCGTGCACGACGAGGAGCTGATCGCGGCGCTGACCGCGCAGCTCGTCGTACCCAAGATCGCCACCTGGGCGGCCGTCTACCTGACCGACCTCGCCGGCATGACCAGGCTCGCCCACGTCTGGCACAGCGAGGAGCGCCACAACGCCGACCTGCGCAAGTCGCTGCCCGCCATCCCGCGCACCGCCCTCAGCGAGGTGAGCTGGCCGGTCGGCCCCGAGACCGTGCTGTCGTTCCCGCTGCTCACGCAGGGCAGGTCGCACGGGGCGCTGGTGATCGGCCGCACCGAGCCGACCCTGCCGCTGGAGCTGGCCGACCTGCTGTCGGACCTGTGCCGCCTGGTGGCACTCAACCTGCACACCGCCATGCTGTACGCCAGGCAGGCGACCACGTCCCGGGTGCTGCAGCGCAGCCTGCTGCCCATGCGCGTGGCGCCCATGCCCGGCCTGGAGTCCGCGGTCGTCTACGAGCCGGCCGAGGAGGGCGCGCACGTCGGGGGCGACTTCTACGACCTGTTCACGGTGGCCGACCACTGGTGCTTCGCGCTGGGCGACGTCTGCGGCAGCGGGCCCGAGGCGGCGGCCGTCACCGGGCTCGCCCGCCACGCCGTACGCCTGCTGGCCAAGGAGCACTACACGGTGGCCGACATCTTCGACCGGCTCAACCACGCGCTGCTGGAGGAGGGCGAGGAGGGCAGGTTCCTCAGCCTGCTGTGCGGCGAGCTGACCCCGCTGCCGCAGGGCGGCGCGCTCTGCACGATCGCCTCCGCGGGCCACCCTCCCCCACTCCTGCTGCGGCGGGACGGCAAGGTCGAGCCCATGGCGAGCCCGCAGCTGCTGCTGGGCATCGAGTCGGGCGCCAGGTTCTACGTCGAGACGTTCGAGCTGGCGCCGGAGGAGCTGCTGCTGTGCGTCACCGACGGGGTGACCGAGCGGCGCAACGACGGCCGGCTGCTCGACGACGGCGACGGGCTGGCCGAGCTGCTGTCCGGCTGCACGGGGCTGAGCGCCCACGCGGTGGCCGAACGCGTGCGGCACGCGGTAGAGACGTTCGCCGAGGAGCCGTCGCAGGACGACGTGGCCCTGTTGGTGATCAAGGCCTCATCTAGATGAACTTGTACGTGGTGGTCGAGGTGCGCCGCGTGCCCGGGCGGAGCACGGTGGAGGGGAACTGGGGCTTGTTGGGCGAGTCGGGGAAGTGCTGCGTCTCCAGGCACAGCCCGCCGAAGGGCCCGTACGGCGTCGCGTCCCCGTCCAGCATGTGGCCGGTGTAGAACTGCACGCCCGGCTCGGTCGTCGTGACCTCCATGGTCAGGCCGCCGGCCGTCACCGTGGCGCCGCCGCCGCCGAGGACGTAGCAGTGGTCGTAGGCGCCGTCGTTGCGCTCCCCCACCGCGTGCGGCTCGGTGAAGTCGAACGCCGTGCCCTTGACCGGCGCGAGCTCCCCCGTGGGGATCTTGGCGTCGTCCACCGGCAGGTAGTGGTCGGCGTCGATCCGCACGACGTGGTCGCGCACGTCGCCCTCGCCCGAGAGGTCGAAGTAGGAGTGGTTGGTCAGGTTGACCACGGTCGGGGCCTCGGTCTCCGTCTCGTAGTCGATGCGGAGCGCGTCGTCCTCGAGCGTGTACGTCACCCGGGCGGTCAGCGTGCCGGGGTAGCCCTCGTCGCCGCCGGGGCTGATCAGCCTGAGCGTCACCGACGTGGCGTCGTTGGACTCGATGGACCACACCTGCTTGTCGAAGCCCACGATGCCGCCGTGCAGGTGGGCGGTGCCGTTGTTGACGGCCAGCTCGTACTCGACGCCGTCCAGGGTGAAGCGGCCGTTGGCGATGCGGTTGCCGTACCTGCCGACGACCGCGCCGAAGTAGCGGCTGCGGGTCAGGTAGTCCTCCAGCGTGTCCAGGCCGAGGACCACGTTGCGGCCGGACACCTCCAGCGAGCGCACGATGGCGCCGTACGTGAGCACCTCGGCGCGCAGCCGTCCCGACGACAGCTCCACCAGCTCGACGCTCTCCCCTGACGGCAGCGTTCCGAAGTTCATGATTGGGCCCTTCCCGTGGACTCTCTGACAATGAGGGCGGTGTCGAGGGTCACTGTCGCGCCCTCGCCCCCCGACTGGAGCAGCAGGTCGACGGCCATCCTCCCGGCGGCCACGGCCGGCATGGCCACCGTGGTGAGCTTGGGCCGGTTGAGCCGTCCCGGCAGGATGTCGTCGAACCCGATCACACTTATCTGGTCTGGTACCCCTATCCCCATCTCCGACAGCCCCTCAATGAGGCCAAGCGCGACGAGATCGTTGTACGCCAGCACCGCCGTGGCCCCGCAGGCCGCCACGTCGGCGGCCACCGCCAGGCCGCCCGACTCCGTGGGCTGGTTGGGGCCGAAGAAGACGAGGTCGAGCCCGGGCGCCTCGGCCGCGGCGCCCTGCATCTCGTTGCTGGTCCACGAGCCGATCGGGCCCGACACGAGCGCGATCCTGCGATGCCCCAGCCCGACCAGGTGCTCCAGCGCCAGCTTGGCGCCCTGGGCGACGTTCATCAGGACGGCGGGCATGCCCCGGATGCGCCGGTTGACCACCACGAACGGCACGTCCTCGGCCAGCCGTTCGATCATCTTGTTCGACAGGCGCGGGCTGCACAGCAGGACGCCGTCCACCTGCTTGGTGAACGTCCTGATCAGCTCCTCCTCGACGCGCGGATCCTCGTCGGTGTCGGCCACGAACACGTGGTAGTCGCGGCCCCTGGCCTGCGCCTGGGCGGCCTTGATGAGCGGCGGGAAGAACGGGTTGGCGATGTCCGCCACGATCAGGCCCATGTTGAACGTGCGGCCGGTCGTGAGCGCCCTGGCGGCGCGGTTGGGCCGGTAACCGAGGTCGTCGGCGGCGGCCAGCACGCGGCTTCTGGTGGCAGGATTGACCAGGTGGGGGGCGGAGAAGGTGCGGGACACGGTGGAGACGTGCACGCCGCAGGCGCGGGCCACGTCCTTGATCGTCGCCGCCATCGTCGTTCTCCCTTGCAAACGGTTGCCAGACTAAACCTTGACCTTCACGCCTCTCCTCGTCAAGGTTCTTGCAACCGGTTGCCGACCACTCCGCTCTCCACCCCATGCGATGTCGGCCGTCCCGATACGGCAGCGGCCGCCGATCAACCAGGGTTACCAGCGACCCCCCAGCTCGTTGAGGGTGAACACCCCTCCGGCGCGGTTGTGGAGCGGCTCAGAAAGATCCGGCTCCCCCAGCTCGGCGATGAGCGCCGCCGCCTGGGAGTCGGAGGAGTCGCGGGACTCGTACCCGATGGCCTTGGCCTCCTCCAGTGACCACCACCGCCGCGCGTTGTCCGAGACCCCCCAGACCACGTGGTACCCGGGCGCGGTCAGCGCCGCCTCGACCAGCCGGGTCAGGTCGTCAGGCGAGATCCACGTGGCCAGCCCGCGCGTGTCGCCGGAGGCCTCGTTGCAGGTGCCGAGCCGGACCACGGTGACGTTCATGCCGAACCGGTCGTGGTACAGGCTCCCGAGCGCCTCCATGACGACCTTGCTCACTCCGTAGAAGGTGTCAGGCCGGGGAAAGGCGTAGTCGGGCAAATGGGAGCCGTCAGCGGGGCGGGTGTGGTAACCGGCCGCGTGGTGGCTGCCCATGAGCACCAACTGCTGGACGCCCTCCTCGCGCGCCGCCTCCAACAGCACTTGCGTGCCGTTGATGTTGGCCTGCACGATGTCCGCCCAGGGATGTTCCCGGCTCTGGCCGCCAAGGTGAATCACCGCGTCCACGCCCTTCATCGCCTCGGCCACCGCGGCCGGGTCGGCGAGGTCGGCCGTCACCCACTCCTCGCCGGGGCCCGGCTCGATCGGGTGAAGGTCGGAAAGCCGCAGGGTGCGGCCGTCACGGGCGAGCCGTGGGCGGAGCAGCGTGCCAACCTTTCCAGCAGCTCCGGTCATAAGAATGCGCATGTCTCATGGTGTACACGATTCTGGCCGAAATTCACATCCTTGAATATTGACCGTGAACCATGCAACTAGTTACGTTCACAGCCACGAGTTCAAGTCCACGACTCATGTCCACGTATGTGAACGGGAGGCGGTCTGATGTCACGTCGTCTGCTCGGGGTCGCGATGACAGCGACCCTGGCCGTAACGCTGACAGGCTGCGGTTCCGGGGGATCAAGCTCAGACAACGCTCTGGAGATCTGGATCAGGCAGGCGCCCGATTCGGACTCCGCCAAGACGGCGGTGAAACTCGCCGACGCATTCACGAAGGCCAGCGGGGTGAAGACGAAAGTCGTCGCGCTATTCGACGACTTCGAGACCAAGCTGAACCAGCAGGCCGCCCAGAAGAAGCTTCCCGACATTGTGATCAACGACACCGCCCAGCTCGGAAACATGCACTCGCAGGGCTGGCTGCGCGAGATCGACAAGGCCACGCTGGCCGGCGGCGACAAGCTGTCCGACCGCGCGTGGGTGGCCGCGACGGGCAGCGACGGCAAGTTCTACGCCGCCCCGTTCTCCGCCCAGGCCTTCGCGCTGATCGTACGGAAGGACTGGCGCGAGAAGGTCGGCATGGAGCCGCCGAAGACCTGGGACGACCTGGCCAAGCTGGCGCAGGCGTTCACCGAGAAGGACCCCGACGGCAACGGCCAGGCCGACACGGCCGGCTTCGTCATCCCGGCGGGCACCAAACGCGGCTACGCCTCCTGGTACGCCTCGTCCCTCATCTACGCCAACGGCGGAGACTTCATCAAGAGCACCGGTGGCGGCCACTTCCAGTCCACGGTCAGCGACCCCAAGACCGTCGAGGCCGTCCAGTACCTGCAGGACCAGTTCTGCAAGACCAAGACCGTCAACCCCGGCGCCGTGAGCAACGACACGACCGTCACGCACGAGGTGTTCGAGAAGGGCCAGGGCGGCATCTACCTGGTCGGTCCGTACGTGCTGGCCAGGTTCGTCAAGAGCGTCGGCACCGACAAGATCGAGGTTCTGCCCCTGCCCAAGGGCCCGTCCGGCGGTCCCGGCACCCTCGGCGAGGGCGAGAACGTCTACCTGATGGCCGGCTCCGACCAGCAGGACGCGCAGAAGAAGTTCGCCGAGTTCGCGATCTCCCCTGACGGCCAGCGGATCGGCATGAACAAGGACGCCAACGGCGCCATCGTCCGCCTGCCCGTCAACACCCAGGTCGACATGGCCGCCGAGCGGCAGGATCCGCGCTGGAAGGTGTTCCAGGACGCGTACGCGAACGCCGTCTACGCCCCGCCCGTGCCGAACTGGGCGCCCATCCGCCAGGACTCGGCCGACTCCATCAACGCCGTCTGGGCCGACTGCTCCTCCAACGTCAAGGCGGCCATGGACCAGCTGAACACCAAACTCACCCAGGAACTCCAGAGCCAGAAAGCGTCATGACCTCGACACTGACCGAGGCGCGCAGCCGTCCGGCGACCCCCCACCGCCGCACCAAGCGGGTGCGGTGGCGGGGGCCGCTGATCACCTGGCTGTTCCTGGCGCCCGCGCTGCTGCTGTTCCTGTACTTCAAGTTCATCCCGATGTTCGTGGGCCTGTGGAAGAGCTTCTTCAAGGTCCAGACGTTCCTCGGTGACGAGTGGCTGGGCCTGCAGAACTACCAGACGATCATCAGCGACGCCGACTTCGCCGCGGCCATCTGGCACAGCATCCTGCTGGCGCTGGGCACCACGGTCGGCTCGCTCGTCCTGGGTCTGGGGTTCGCGCTGCTTATCGAGGGGCCGGCGCGCTACCTGTGGTTCGTGCGCACCGCGGCGTTCCTGCCCGTCGTCACCACGATGGCGGCCGTGGCCGAGGTCTGGCGGATCATGTTCCACCCGGCCGACAGCGGGATGCTGAACGTCATCATCGGCTGGGCCGGCATCGATCCCCAGCCGTGGCTGGCCAGCGAGCACTCCTCCCTGTGGTCGATCATGCTGATGAGCATCTGGCGCGGCACCCCGTACGACATGATGATCTTCCTGGCCGGGCTGGTCGGCGTCGACCGCACGCTCTACGAGGCCGCGGCCGTCGACGGCGCCTCCACCTGGCACCGGCTGCGGCACATCACGCTGCCCGCCCTGCGGCCGGTGTTCTGGATCCTGTTCACGCTGGCCGCCATCCGCGGGCTGCGGGTCTTCGTCGAGGTGTACGTCCTGACGAACGGCGGTCCGAACGGGTCGTCCGAGGTGCTGATGACGCTGATCTACAAGCTCGGGTTCCAGAAGAACGACCTGGGCGTGGCCTCGGCGGGCGGGATCGTGCTGTTCCTGGCCACGCTGGTGCTCACCCTGGTCGCGCAGATGTTGCGCAGGAGGCAGGCGACATGAGGTTCGACAGCGCGCTGGGGCTGGAGTCGCGCAAGGGACCTCTGGCCGTCGGCGGAAAGATCCTGATTTATGGCTTTATGGTGGTGGTTTTCACCGGGCCGCTGGTCGGACTGCTCGTCAGCGCCTTCAGCAAGACGCTCGACCCCACCTCCTTCTCCCTGTGGCCGGACGAGTTCACGCTGGAGAACTTCGTCCAGGCCAAGGAGAAGAACGTCTACCTCTACCTGCTGAACTCCTTCATCGTCGTGGGCTTCGGCCTGCTGCTGCAGATGCTGGTGAGCGTCTTCGCCGCGTACTCGCTGGCCCGCAAGAAGTTCCGCGGCATGACGTTCGTCCTGCTGCTCATGCTCACCACGATGATGCTCCCCGAGGAGATCATCGCGATCCCCCTCTCGCTGGTCCTGGCCGACATGCCACTGCTGCACGTGAACCTCATCGGCACGTACGCGGGCATGATCCTGCCGGTCGGCGCCTGGGGCTTCTCCATCCTGGTCATGACCGAGTTCATGAAGGAGGTGCCGGTCGAGCTGGAGGAGGCCGCGCGCATCGACGGCGCGGGGGAAATGCGGATCTTCGCCACCATCATCCTGCCGCTGTGCCGTCCCGCGCTCGGCGTGATCGGGGTGTTCGGCTTCACGATGATCTGGGACCAGTACCTGCTGCCCCTGATCGTCGCGCCCGAGTCGAGCATGTGGACGCTGCCCATCGCGCTGCGTTCGCTCCGCTCCGACGAGGAGGTGGGGATCGGCGTGCTGCTGGCCGCCTCGCTGCTGGCGCTGCTGCCGTCGATCATCGCGTTCCTGGCCTTCCAGCGGCAGTTCATGCGCGGTCTGACAAGCGGTGCCATCAAGGGTTAAGTGTCCATGTATCTGGACGCTATCCCATATCCTGGATGTCAACCCGCAGCAGTAGAGGGGATGGAGTATGGAGCCTCAGCTGGTCAAGTCCGCGGAGCGGACGGTGCGCATCCTGGAGGCCCTGGCCGATTCGCACGACAGCCTGACGCTGTCGGAGCTCCAGCAGCGCACCGGGTTCCCGCGCAGCAGCCTCCACGCCCTCATGCGGACGCTGGTCGAGCTCAACTGGGTCGAGACCGACTCGGCCAGGTCCGCGTTCGGGATCGGGCCGCACGCGCTGCTCACCGGCACCGCGTACCTCGACAAGGATCCCGCGCTGCCGTTCGCGCAGGAGACCTTGGAGGACCTGCGGGCAGAGATCGGCCAGACCGCCCATTTCGCCCGCCGGGACGGCGCGCACGTGCTCTACCTGGCCACCCGCGAGTCACGCGAGGCCGACCACGTGATCCCCAGGGTGGGCCGGCGCCTGCCCGCCCACGTCACCGCGCTCGGCCAGGTGCTGCTCGCCCAGCTCACCGACGACGAGGTCATGGCCATCCTGCCCGACCCGCTGTCCTCGCTCACCGACCGCACCATCACCGACCTGAACAAACTGACCGGCGAGCTCGACCAGGTCCGCACCCGCGGCTGGGCGTACGAACGCGAGCAGGGCACCCCCGGCCTGGCCTGCGTGGCCGTCGCGGTCGACTACCGCATCCCGGCCACCGACGCGATCAGCTGCTCGATGCCCGCGAGGCTGGCGCCCGCCGAGGTCGAGCGGATCACCGAGGCGGCGATCAAACACACCCGCAAGCTGGCTGCCACTCTGCGCAGGGAGGGCATCCGCTAGAAAGGACCGTCGATGCGGCTGGATGGTGTTCTCTTCTTCCCGGTGACCCCCTTCGAAGCCGATGGCGACCTCGCCGAACCCGCGCTGGCCCGGCACGTCGCCGACGGCGTCGCGGCGGGAGCGGGAGGAGTGTTCGCCGCGTGCGGCACCGGTGAGTTCAACGCCCTCGACCTCGACGAGTACACCCGGGTGGTGGGCGTCGCCGTCGCCTCCACCGCGGGCCGCGTCCCCGTCTTCGCCGGCGCCGGCGGCCCGCTGCCCGCCGCCAGGGCCATCGCCCGCGCGGCCGCCGCCCAGGGCGCCGACGGGCTGCTGCTCATGCCGCCGTACCTGGTCAGCGGCCCGCCCGCGGGCCTGGTGCGCTACGTACGCGAGGTGGCCGCGACCGTCGACCTGCCGATCATCATCTACCAGCGCGGCACCGCCCGCTTCACCCCCTCAGCCGTCGCCGAACTCGCCGAGCTGCCCAACATCATCGGCTTCAAGGACGGCCTGGGCGACTTCGACCTGCTGCAACGGATCATCCTCACCGTCCGCCGGTCCACCGGCAAGGACTTCACCTTCTTCAACGGCCTCCCCACCGCCGAACTGACCGTCCCCGCCTACCGCGGCCTCGGCGTGAACCTGTACTCGAGCGCGGTGTTCGCCTTCGCGCCCGAGATCTCCCTGGCGTTCTACAAGGCGGTGACGGGCGGGGACGAGGTGCTGACGCAGCGGCTGCTGACCGACTTCTACCTCCCGCTGGTGGAGCTCCGCGATCTCGTACCCGGCTACGCGGTCTCGCTGGTGAAGGCGGGGGCGCGGTTGCGGGGTGCGGAGGTCGGAGGCGTACGCCCGCCCCTGCTGGACCCCACCCCTGAGCACACGGCCTCTCTGGAACGCATCATCACCACCGGCCTGGCCATAGCCGGTCGATTCAGCCTCAGCTGACGTCGAAGGGCGGCAGCTCGGCCAGGTTCAGAATGGCTGCCGGCGGGAAGTCCGGCCACGAGCTCGGCGGGTCTTGGCGCAGGTTGCGCAGGTGCTTGTCGATGAAGCGCTGGGCATTGCGCAGGACCCTGACTGCGGTGGCGGGGACGCAGCGCGCGCCCGGCCCTCCACCCCAAGCCAGCGCCTGACCCTCGCCCCAAAACCGAGGCTCAAGCCCACCCAGGGCCAGCACCCGATCCCACCCCCGACCTCACCCCGAAGCCGACAGCCGACCCCCACCCCCAGGCATCGGACCCAGCCCCATTGCCACGCCGTCGCCATTGCCGCGCCATCGCCCATGGCCGCTCCCTCGGCCCGCGACCGACCAGCCGGCCTCACAGCCGGCCAGTCAGCCGCACGAAACCATCGCCACGAGCCCCGTCAGTGCGCGACCACCATCACCCCCATTTCGGGAGTGACCCGCTCACACCTCCAGACGACCGTCAACCCTCCGCGGAACGGACAGCGGGTTGTCGTCCTTGAGCTCGTCCGGCAGCAGCGCCTCCGGCCAGTCCTGGTACGCCGTGGGCGCCAGCCACCGATCGATCGCCGTCGCCCCGACGGAGGTGGACGTCGTGGTCGCGGCAGGCCAAGGACCGCCGTGCTGCATCGCCCAGCACACGGCCACCCCGGTCGGCCACCCGTTCCAGATGAGCCGGCCGGCCTTCCTCCCGAGCACCTCGACGACCTCGCCGGCCTCCTCGGGATCGGTGCCGTGGACGGTCGCGGTCAGCGACCCTTCCAGCCGCTCAAGCACGGGCCCCAAATCGGAAATTTCCCGATACGTCACCACGATCGACGCCGGCCCGAAGCACTCCTCGGCGATCCGCGGCAGCTTCTCCTCGAACGTGTCGAGATCGGCGGTGAACACCTTGGGCGTGACCGCCCAGCTCCCCTCCCCAGGCTTGCCCTCGGCCAGCAGCTGCAGCTCGCCCAGCCGCTCGACACCGCCGACGTACCCGTCCCTGATCCGCTCGGCCAGCATGGGGCCACCGCTGGTCCCCTCGACCGCCTCGGCCAGGGCCTTGCGCAGCTCGTCACCCTCGGGCACGAACATGAGCCCGGGGTTCGTGCAGAACTGCCCGACCCCCAGCGTCAGCGACCCGGCGAACCCCGTGGCCACGTCCTTGGCCGGCGCGGAGGGCAGCACGACGACGGGGTTGACGCTGCCCAGCTCGCCATAGAACGGGATCGGCACCTCCCGCTCGTCGATCAGGCGCTGGATCGCCTTGCCCCCGGCCACGGACCCGGTGAACCCGGCCGCGACCACCCCGGGGTGCTGCACGAGATCGATCCCCGCCTGCATGCCCTGCACCAGACCCAGCAGATCGGGGTACGGGAGCGCGCCACGAACGATCTTCGCCACCCGCTCGGAGGTGTTCGGGTGCCCGGGGTGCGCCTTGACGACCACCGGACATCCCGCTGCCAGCGCGGACGCCGTGTCACCACCGGCCACCGAGAACGCGAACGGGAAGTTGCTGGCCGCGAACACGGCGACGACGCCCGGCAGCGCGTGCTTCATCCGCCGTACGTCGGGCCGGGGCGGCGCGAGCGAGGCATCCGCATGATCGATGATGGCCTCGACGTAACCGCCGTCCCTGAGGACCTGGGCGAAGAGCCGGAACTGTCCCGCGGTACGCGCGACCTCGCCGCGCAGCCGTACCTCGCCGAGCGCGGTCTCCTGGTCGGCGAGCTGCCACAGCTCGTCCACGTGCGCGGTGAGCGCGTCGGCGACGGCCTCGAGCGCGAGCGCCCGCTCAGCCGCCGGAGTCGCCCGCCAGGCAGCGCCGGCGGCGGCCGCGGCGGAAACGATCAAGTCGACCCCGGCACTGTCGGTCTCCGGCAGTGCGGCGCCAACGGTCCCGCCGGTCCTGGGGTCGTGTCCGTAGATCATCGAAAGGCCCTTCCGAGCTTGACACTTCTTCAGCTTGATTCTTACAGTTGCGGCAACTTGTCCACAAATCTGGCTATTGTTCACATATCTGGACGGCGGTCTAAATGATCATCAGACAGATCCACGTCACCCCTGTCGCCTTCCGGGATCCGCCGCTTCTGAACGCCGCCGGAGTCCACGAACCGTGGGCCCTCCGTACCATTGTCGAGGTCGTCACCGATGAGGGCCTGACCGGGTTGGGGGAGACCTATGGGGACCTCGGGCACCTGGGCAAGGTACGCGAGTGCGCGCAGGCCCTGATCGGCCTCGACGTGCACGCCACGAACACGATGTACGCCCGGATCAGCGCGATCGTCGGCCACACGGTGACCGACCTGCACGGACTGACCGGTGCCGCCACCAAGGAGAAGAGCATCGACCGGGTCTTCTCCCCCTTCGAGGTGGCTTGCCTCGACATCCGGGGCAAGGCGGCCGGTGTCCCGGTGAGCGATCTGTTGGGCGGCCGTGTCCGGGATGCGGTGCCGTACAGCGCGTACCTCTTCTACAAGTGGGCGGGCCACCCCGGCCAGGACCCCGACCGGTTCGGCGCAGCCTTGGACGAATCGGGTCTCGTTGAACAAGCGTCCCTCCTCATCAAGGAATATGGCTTCGAGTCCATCAAGCTCAAAGGCGGCGTTTTCCCTCCCGACCAGGAAATAGCGGCAACCCGCGCGCTTCACGAGGCATTCCCTGGGGTTCCCCTCCGCCTGGACCCGAACGCCGCCTGGACGGTCGAGACCTCGATCCGCGTGGGCCAGGAACTGGAAGGCACCCTCCAATACCTGGAGGACCCCACTCCCGGTATTGCCGGCATGGCGGAAGTGGCCGCCGCCGTCCCCATGCCGCTCGCCACGAACATGTGCGTGGTCACCCATGAACACCTCCCTCCCGCCATCGCCTCCCGCGCGATCGGCGTGCTCCTCCTGGACCACCACTACTGGGGCGGTCTCGTACGTTCCGCGCATGTCGCCACCTTGTGCGACACATTCGGCCTGGCGCTGTCCATGCACTCCAACTCCCATCTCGGGATCAGCCTGGCCGCCATGACCCATTTGGCCGCCGCCACACCGAACCTCACGTTCGCGTGCGACACGCACACCCCCTGGCAGGATGGCCAGGACGTGGTCGCGCCCAGCGTCCTGCGCTTCGTGAACGGCGCCGTCCCCGTGCCCACCGGCCCCGGCCTCGGCGTCGAGCTCGACCGCGACGCGCTGGCCGTCATGAACGAGCAGTACGAGACGTGCGGGATCTCCGCCCGCGACGACACGAGTTACATGCAACGCTTCGAGCCCACCTTTTCCGCAAGGAGACCGCGCTGGTGAACGTGGCCTACGTCTACCCCTGGGACATCGTCGGCGACCCCTCCGCCCCCGACCGCCTGGCCGGCCTCGGGGTGGAGGCGGTAGCTCTGGCAGCGAGCTACCACTCGACGAGAGCGGCCACGCCTTACCACCCGTCCCATCGCGTGCTCGACGTTCCCTATCCGGCCTTCTACCTGCCGATCCGCCCGGCGTCCTGGTCCCGCCTGGTCCCCGCGACCCCCACCTGGACCCCGGAGGACGCGTACCTCCAGGCCCGAGACGCTCTGAAGGCGGTCGGCCTCCAGGTACACGCCTGGACCGTCCTGACTCACAACTCCCACCTGGGCACCGCGAATCCCGACCTGGTCGTACGCAACGCCTTCGGCGACCCGTACCCGTACGCGCTCTGCCCCGCCCACGAGGACGTCCTGGAGTACTGCGAGCTCCTGGTCAAGGAGATCCTCACGGTGGGCGAGCCGGACGGCCTCATCCTGGAGGCCTGCGGCCCCATGGGCTTCGGCCACCAGAGCGTCCACGAGAAGACCTCCGGTGCGGACTGGACACCCGCCGACTCGGACCTCCTCTCCCTGTGCTTCTGCACTGCCTGCGCCGACCGCTACCCCGCAGACACCCGAGACAGAGTCCGCGCCACCATCGACCGCACCCACCCCACGCAACCCACCCCAGCCCCCACGACCGGCCCCACCACCGCCGCCACCAGCACCACGATCGGCAGCAGCACCACGATCGGCACCACAACAGCCGGCAGCAGCACCACGGCCAGCGCCACAACAGCCGGCACCAGCACCACGGTCGGCGCCACGACTCCCAGCACTCACCCCCTCACGATCGAACAGGCTCTCGGCGAGCTGACCGACGAGGTACGCGCCGTTCGCGTAGACCTGTCCGACTCTCTCCGCCACCGCCTGATCGCCATCGCCCGCAACACCGCCCCCAACACCCCCATCACCCTGCACGCCAACCCGAACCCCTGGGCAGCAGGCGCCTTCGCACCACTGCCGTCAGGCGAACCGGGAGCAGACGTGCTGGTGGCCAACTGCTGGGGCGACCCCGCCACGGACGCCACCCGCCTCGCCCAGCTCAAGGGCCTGTCCACCCCCGGCCAGCGAATCGGTGCCTACGTCCTGGCCCTGCCCCCTCGTCCGGCCGACGCCGCGGCCCTGGCCGACCAACTCCGTACGTACGCCAAGGCAGGCGCGACCGAGTTCCACCTGTACCACGCCGGTCTGGCCTCCCCACAGCGCCTGGCCGCCATCACAGAAGCTCTACGCCAGCACGCCTAACACGACAAACCCAGCCACCCGAACACCCGCCGAGAACCGAACAGGGCCCTGCGCAATACGCAGGGCCCTGAACACTGAAGCCCCCGCACCGCAGATAAGTTGCCATACGTGACCAATGTGCGAATTGTGTACCGAAAGTACGGCGGAGCGCTGCACTGGAACCACCCCGGCCAACTGCTGGGCGAGGACGAACACGGAGTCTGGGCCGAAGTCCCCGGCGGAACGGTCGCCCGCAAGGGCGAGGGCCCCCCGGTCACGTGGGAGACCACTGCGATCATGCTGTTCCCTCGAAACGCCTGGTGGACTGCGTCCTTCAACGCACCACCCCACCGAAGCGAGATCTACGTCGACGTCACGACCGTCCCCGAGTGGAGAGACGGCGAGGTGACGATGCTCGACCTCGATCTCGACGTGATCAGGATGCGAGACGGCCGGCTCATCCTCGACGACGAAGACGAGTTCGCCGAACATCAGGTCCTCCTGGGCTATCCCCCCGAGCTCATCACCCAGGCAGAAGCCGCTGCCCGCTGGCTACTCGACGCAGTAGGCCACAGAAAGGGCCCATTCGGCGGCGCCCACCTCGAATGGCTCACCAGAACCACCTGACCAACTCACAAGAACCCACACCGTTACACCCCACCAAGCCTTACAACCACCGAGAAAAACCACACCAAAAGATCCACCAACAACCCCTTTTCGTCCCAATACGGCACAGGCAACGCACCGATCGTGAAGCCTGGCGACGACCTTGCAGAGATGCTCAGCCTTGAACGGGCTACAGCGATGCTTCTACAGCCTGGGCCTTTCGCGCGGCTTCTACAGCCTGGGCCTTTCGCGCGCTCGTCGAGACAGCGGAGCTTGGCGTGGTCGCAGCCGGCCTGGGCGTAGGTGTCACCGTTGGACAGGCGGGCCAGCACCAGTAATGCCTGCTGGCCAGAGGTGAGCTTGCGCCATCGCGAGCCGCCGGCGGTGCAGTGGCGGCGGACGATGATGCTGGCGAAGTGCGCCAGGGAGCGGCATGACACCGATACTGCGGCGCAGTAGAACAGCACACGAAGCTCCTGGAACGGTGTTGCTCTTGGTCGACAACCCATCTACCAGGGGCTCGCTATTTGTGATCAAGCCGGGTGATCCGCAATCGGGTCATGACCTGCACCTTCAGATGAGAAATACCTCACTGCTCGATCCGTCAGCGGTCGGTGGCGTGCACAAGGCCGCCGGGCAGGCCCACGCCGCCGACGCCGGAGTGGATCAGCCGCGCAGTCGCACGCGATAAACCCGGTGACGTCGATGGTCATCCCCGCGATAATCGCCGACGTGGAAAAGGTCGAGGTCGAGGTCGAGGTCGTCGTCGCCCATCGCGAGCGCGCAACCCTGCGCGTCGGTGACGTGTTCCTGAAAATCGACTCCGATCAGACGCGCATTGACGTCGAGGTCGAGGCGATGGCTATGGCGCCGATCCCGACTCCGGAGGTCCTGTGGCGAAAACCACCCGTGCTCGCGCTCGCCGCTCTCCCAGGCACGGCACTCGGCCGCCTCGGAGAGCCATCGACCGCGTCGCCGGCGGCGTGGGCCGCGGCGGGTGCCGCCGCACGGATGCTGCACGACGCGCCACTGCCGCCATGGCCCGGTCGGAGCCTCGACGAGATCGCATCGCACCTCGACAGCGAATGCGAATGGCTCGTCACGAACAGTGTCCTTCCCACCGACCTGGTCACGCGCAACCGCCAGGTTGCCGAGGCTGCGCTCCGGCCGTGGACACCGGTATTCACGCACGGCGATCTGCAGATCACCCACATGTTCGTCGACGGTGACGAGATCACCGGCGTGATCGACTGGTCCGAGGCGAGCCAGGGCGATGCCCTGTTCGACCTCGCCACCTTGACGCTCGGACACGAGGAGCACCTTGGCGACGTCGTCGCCGGCTACGGCACCGACGTCGACCTCGACGTGATCCGCGCGTGGTGGTCGCTGCGAAGCCTGCTGGTGATCCGCTGGCTGGTCGAGAACGGCTTCGACCCGTTCTCACCAGGCTGCGAGGTCGACGTGCTGAGATCCCGGCTGTAAGGCTGCACGAGCCCGACGGCTACGAGTGCCGTTCTGCCGCATCGAGCGGGCCATCTTCTGAAGCGCGTCGCCTGCCGGACCGACGAGGTCATGGTCCTCGAAGATCACAGGCAGCCGGTCGACGACATCGGAAGCCGACGCATGACTCAAGTCGAAGCTGCGCCTCAGCTGAGGACCAGCAACTGCCTCGAACAGACCCAGGATGAAAAACCTCACCACCGCCCGGCCCTCACCACCGCGCCGCATCCCACCACCGCCCGGCCCTCACCACCGCCCGGCATCTCGCTAAGACGTCACCCGAGACCCTGACCCCCGAGACCTCAGCCAATTCCTCAAACAAGGCCGCTAATATCGCCCTAGCAAGCCCCGACAGCTCCAACATCAGCTCCGTGACTCGACCCCGGCGCGCGCAAATTTAGCCCGCAGCGGAAACGAGCCCACTCTCATATGCCGCAATAACAAGCTGCGCCCGATCCCGAGCCTCCAACTTGGCCAGCAACCGAGTGATATGAGTCTTCACCGTAGCCAAGCTCACCTGAAGATATTCCGCGATCTCCCCATTGGACAAGCCGCGCGCGATCAACATCAGAACCTCGCGCTCCCGCTCCGTAACCCCGTCCAACCCCTTCACCCGAGGCAGAACCGGTGTACGCGTGAACTCCTCAATCAGCCTGCGCGTAACCGTAGGCGCCAACAAAGCTTCCCCGCTCGCGACCACGCGAATAGCGGCGAGCAAATCCGCAGGCGGCGTGTCCTTCAGCAGGAATCCGCTAGCCCCAGCCCTCAGCGCATCGTAGACATAAGAATCGAGGTCGAACATCGTCACGACAAGCACTCGGGAAACATCCCGGAGGCGCCGAGCGGCCTCGATCCCATCCATTTCGGGCATTCGAACGTCCATAAGCACGACATCCGGCCGCAGCTCCAAAGCGACAGTAACAGCCTCCACCCCAGTGGCCGCCTCACCGACAACAGCCAGATCCGGCTCGGAGTCCACAAGCACGCGAAAACTTCCCCTGAGCAACGCCTGATCGTCGGCGATAACGACCCGGATCACGAGACCTCCTCATAAGGCAGTTCGGCGAAAACACGAAACCCTCGGCCAGAAAGGCGCCCGGCTTCGAACGTCCCGCCGTACATCATGACCCGCTCCCGCATTCCGATCAGACCATGCCCGGTGCCGGCAGCAGACGACGTACGACTGCCAGTCCCGTCATCCACCACCTCGATCCGTACTTTCTTGCCATCGGCGACCACGGACACCCGGCAGCGAGCGCGCGCGGCATGTTTGATGACATTCGTCAGCGCTTCCTGCACGATGCGATAAACCGACAGCCCCACGCCCTCAGGCATCCGCCCTCGCCTGCCGGGCTCCCCTTCTCCGCCCCCATCGCCGTTCCCGATCCGTACCTCGAGCCTGACCTCGACCCCGGCCAGCCGAGCCTGCGCCACCAGCCCTTCGATCCCCGCCAGACCAGGCGCGGGGACAAGGTCAGGCTTGGATGAAGATCGAAGCACACCGAGCAAATAGCGCATCTCAACCAGCGCGCTCCGACTGGCCGTCTCGATCACACGCAGCGCGTCATGCGCCTCGTCCGGCCTGGTCGCCATCACGTGATTGGCCACGCCGGCCTTGACGGCGATCAATCCCACACTGTGTGTGACCACATCGTGCAGTTCGCGAGCGATCCGTAAACGCTCCTCCGTCACCGCCTGCGCCGCCAACCGCTCAGCGTCGCGGGCCGCGTAGAGCCTGCGCTCCTGCACGGCCCGGCCGACCGTCCAAGCGCCGCCCAGCGCTGCGATCCCCATGAGTGGCTGGTCGAGATTCAACAGCCATCCCGGAGCGGTGTCACGCGGCGCACCTGCTAGAGCCAGGCCAAGAACCGTGACCAGGCTCAACCCGCCGATGGCCGACGTCGGGACCACGGCCCCGAACCTGTCGGAGAGGGCGACTATATATAGCGCGTACGCAGGCGCGAGGTAGGCGAACCCCACGGCGTCGACCAGCGCGGCGAAGACGGCGACCACAAGCGTGAAGCAGAAGACGGGCAGGGGCCACAGCCTTCGCAACCCCAGCGGCAGCCCCAGCCAGAAAGGGATGGCGATCCTCATCCAGGGCGGCAGCGCGGTGGCGTTCACCGCCACCGTGAAAGAGACAAAGGCAAAGCACATCCCCGCCGCCAGATCGAGCATGATCAGCTGGCCACGGCTCAATCGCCTGGCGAAGAAGGGATGGGTGTCGTCCACGCGTTGAACGGTAGCCGCTGCGACGGTCTCCTCACGTCAACCCAGGGTCTGACCTTGAGATTCGAACCGTGGTCCGACGCGCGGGCGGCCCACCGTCCCGCATCCTTTACCGCGTGATCGAACTCCAGCACCTCACGAAGCGCTACGGCGGCACCCTCGCCGTGGACGACCTGTCGTTCAAGGTCGAGCCGGGTCACGTGACCGGCTTCCTCGGCCCCAACGGCGCGGGCAAGTCCACCACGATGCGCCTGATCCTCGGCCTCGACGCCCCGACCTCCGGCCAAGCACTGGTCAACGGGCGCCGATACACGTCGATCGCCAAGCCGATGCACGAGGTGGGCGCTCTCCTCGATGCCGGTGCCGTCCACGGCGGTCGCAGCGCCTACAATCACCTGCTGTCCCTGGCCCGCACCAATGACATCGGCCCTACGCGCGTGGCCGAGGTGCTCGACCAGGTCGGCCTGGCAGGCGTGGCCCGAAAACGGGTGGGCGGGTTCTCACTCGGCATGAAACAGCGGCTCGGCATAGCGTCGGCGCTGCTCGGCGATCCGGCCGTGTTGATGTTCGACGAGCCAGTGAACGGCCTGGATCCAGATGGCGTGCGCTGGATCCGCGACCTCATGCGTTCTCTGGCTGCCGAAGGTCGCACGATCCTGCTCTCCAGCCATCTGATGAGCGAGATGGCCCTCACCGCCGAACGCATCATCATCGTGGGCCGTGGCAGGCTGATCGCCGAGGCCACCGTCGCGGAGCTGACAGCGCGCTACCCCTCGCTAGAAGACGCCTACATGGCCCTGACCGCCGGAAGCGTGCAGTACGGAGCATCCCGATGAAAGCGGTCCTCTCCGCCGAATGGCTGAAGCTGCGCTCAGTGACCTCCACCTACCAGACGCTGGGCACGGCGGCCCTCACAGTGCTCCTGGGCGTGGCCTGGACGCTCTATGTGAGCGGCCTGGCCGACGAGCGGGGCGAGCTGCGGGCAGCGGCCCCAGAGCAGGGCTTCCTTCCGCTCGTCCAGATCAGTCTGGCGGTGCTGGGCGTGCTCGCGATCACTTCCGAGTACGCCACGGGGACGATCAGCACCAGTCTGATCGCCGTCCCGAGACGCGGCACATTACTTCTGGCCAAGGCCGGCATCGTCGGCCTGGCCACGTTGACAGCCGCGAACGCGGTCCTCCTGGTCACCTATTCGGCGAGCCGCTTGATAGCGAGCGGTCACGAGCTGGGCTTCAACAACACCTCGATCACCGACGACCTGCCCATGCTGCTCACTTCCGGCCTGTCGGTGACCGCCCTGGCGCTGGTAGGACTCGGCCTCGGCACCGCGATCCGCTCAACAGCGGGAGCAATCGTCTCGATCGTGGCATTGCTGTTCGTGCTACCAGGTGTCGTCAACTACTTGCCGCCGCCCTGGAACACCCGCGTGGCCACGCTCCTCCTACCGAACCTCGTCCCCCAAATAGCCGACCAGCGCCTCTCCTCGCGCTTGGGCGACGGTCTCCTGCCTCCCTGGGCCGCACTTGCCGCCCTCCTCGCCTATCCCCTCGTCGCCCTCGCCATCGGCTACTACCAACTCAACCGAAGAGACGTCTGAGTCCTCCCTCCCCTTTTCCAGAACGAACACCACAGACGCCGCCACACAAACAAGCCATGGTCCGATAGAGCGCCATCAGCTCCGAAACGAGCGCCCATACAGGCGCGCTCCCACGCGAACTGAAATACCCGTAGGAGCATCCGGCGCCAGAAGTGACACGAGCATCCGCTACGCCACGATCGAGCACCACAGACGTACTCTCACCACGGAAGCGCGGGCTGCGAAGCCGCCCTCACCGCTGGAGCGCGAACAGCGAAGCCCGCTCTAAGCACTGGAGCAAGGACACCAAAGCCCGCTCTCGCCACATGAGCGGCCAGTGAAACGAACGCTCTCGCCCGAAGGACGCACGAGCGTTCGAGCATCCCCGCACCAAGAACCAACGACCATGAATGCCCAACCGCGGCAACAGCATGCTTTCGCCCTACGACGGGACGCTTGTATGAGCATCCCCCAGCAGCAGGAAGAGCCGCTTGCGTGAGCGTTTCCCTGAGGAGCGGCGGCACGCTCTCGCTCAAGCGTCCTCAGTAGGCGCTATAACGACGGCTGCACGAGCTTCCTCACTGTCACCTGACCGAACGTTCCCACACCACGGCAATGGCCCTGGGAACGCAAGGCCGAACGAACGCTCCTGCCTCAGGAACAGGCGTAACGAAGCATTTCCCTCACGAACGGACCCACCCGCATGACCACACTCATCCGAAGAATGGGTACCCCCATCGGCATCCTCAGCTCGAAGCGGACGGAAGCATGAGCGTTCTTACCTCGGAATGGCTGAAGGTACGTTCCCTCCGCTCCACGCGCCTGATTCTCGGCCTCAGCCTAGGCACGGTTGTCTTGGGGTTCGCACTCGCCATGATGGCCGCCAACATGTACGACACCGCCCCCGCCACCCGGCGACCCGGCGCTCGGATCGCGGATCTGGAGGAGGTGATCGTGATCGTGCCCCAACTGTGCATGGGCGTCCTGGGCACGCTTGCCATCACTTCCGAATACGTGACCGGCTTGATCAGAACGAGCTTGACCATCGTCCCGCGCCGCTGGCCCGTCCTCCTCGCCAAATCCGCCATCGTCGGCACGCTGGGCCTGATCATCGGCTTGGTGACGGTCTTCGGCACCTACTTCGTCACCCGATGGGTGATAGGCCACCGCTTCTCCGGCGCGTACACCGACGCCTTCATGGACCGACTGCCACTCCTCACTGCCATCAGCCTCACGGTGCCTACGTTCGCGTTGCTCGGCTTGGGCTTGGGCGCGCTCTTCCGTTCGACCGCCGCCTCGATCGCCACCTTGGCCGGCCTCGTCTACGTGATCCCCATAATCATCGGCAACATCCCGGAGCCATGGAGCGAACGCCTCGGCTCTGTGATGATCGGTGCACTTCCCCGCGAGATCACCGGCGACCTGATCACCACATCGGTATACGGCTCCCTTCTATCTCCCGCAGCGGCCGCCGCAGTGCTGATCGCGTACGCAGCGTTCCCATTGGCAGTGGCCGCGTGGCTGGTAAGCCGGAGGGACGCCTGAGATGTCCGCCCTGAGGCCTTTGATGCGACCACCCCATCACCACGTCAGGCCGAGCGCCACTTCTCGGCTCAGACGCGCCTGGCAACTCGTCCGCCGCATCATCGGTCTCCCAAGGACACGCCGCAACACCGTCGCAGTGGCACCCACAGGACAAGCAAGCGTGCCCGTTCACCGTGCACGGAGGCGCCGGCAGAATCCATGGGCTCCCCGCTTCCTGGCAAAGCGAGAAAGACCAGTCGTCCTCAACATCCGATCTGACCAGCACGCCATCGGTCTGCCACGCACGAAAGCGCCAGAACAGCTCAACCATCTCCGACAGCCAACAACGCCCAACGAATCGGGCCGCTCACAACACCGCCGACCCTCCGCAGCCAAGGTTCCTGCCACCCCTTGGGGCGCCCACCAGCGCCAAAGCCACCAGCCGCACTCACGAGGGGCAAGGACGGCCGGAACAGCAGGGACAAATGAAAACAGAAGGGGCTACAGGGACAGCAGGGACAGCGAATGTCTCAGCCGTCAGCAGCCACCCAGAACGGCGAACGACGCCACACCATCCAAAGCACCTGCGCCCACTCAATGGACAGCGAGAGCAACAAACCCCTCAGCCCTCAGCGGCCACCTGGAACGGCGATGGCACCGAACCATCAACACCGACTGCGGCCGCTCAGGGGGGCAGCGGCGCCAAGTCCCCCAAATCGCTAGAGGGCGAGACCACCAAGCACCTCAGATGCCCGGCATCCACCCTGGAGGGCGAGGCGATCAAGCACCAGTGATGGCCGGGACTCACCCCGCAGGGCAAGACCAGCAATCCCCCGTGACGACCAGCACCCACCCTGGAGAGCGAGACAACCAAAGACTACTGACGACCAGCACGCACTCCGGAGAGCAAGGTCGTCGGAACCTGCAGGCCGCCGGGGCCCCAAAGAGGCAGCGGCACCGCATCATCCGGGCCGGTAGTGCCGCTAACCCAGAGGGGCGAAGGCAGCGAATCGCCCGGCCTTCGGTCGGCCCCCCGAAGGAGCAGGCGACGTGGTCGGATGCCCGTCCCACGCCCGCTCCCCCGGGGGTACGGCAGACAAACGCGCCTGCCGTACCGTGGGAAAGCTCAGACCTCGAGGATCACAGGGATGATCATGGGGCGGCGGCGGTAGGTGTCGCTTACCCAGCGTCCCACCGTGCGGCGGACCACCCGTCGGATCTCCTGCATGTCGACCACCCCGTCTGCGGCCTTCTCCGCGAGGGCTCGCTCTATCTGCGGGATGAACTCCTCGAACTGGGCAGGGTCGATGCCGGAACCACGCGCGTGGATCTCGGGGCCGGCGGTGAGCTTGCCCGTGTTGGAGTCGACCACGACGACCACCGAGATGAACCCCTCGTCGCCGAGAATCCTACGGTCCTTCAGCGAGGTGTCGGTGATCTCGCCCACCGACGAGCCGTCGACGTAGACGTACCCGGCGTGAACCGCACCGACGATCTTCGCTCGGCCGTCGACCAGGTCCACCACGACGCCGTCCTCGGCGATCACGATGTGGTCCTCGGGAACGCCCGTGAGAGCGGCCAGCTTGGCGTGCGCACGCAAATGACGCCACTCACCGTGAACGGGCATGAAGTTCGACGGGCGGGTCAGGTTGAGCACGTACAGGAGCTCGCCGGCGGCCGCGTGGCCGGAGACGTGCACCTTGGCGTTGCCCTTGTGCACGACGCGGGCGCCCCACCTGGTCAGCCCGTTGATGACCTTGTTGACCGCGGTCTCGTTCCCCGGAACCAGCGACGAGGCCAGGAGTACGGTGTCACCCTCGGCGATGCGGATCGGATGATCGCGGTTGGCCATCCTGGACAGCGCGGCCATGGGCTCGCCTTGAGAGCCGGTGCAGATGAGCACCACGTCCTGCGGCGGCCACTCCTCGATGTCGCGCGAGTCGACGATCAGCTCCGGCGGCACCTTGAGATATCCCAGGTCGCGGGCCACGCCCATGTTGCGCACCATCGAACGTCCGACCAGGGCCACCTTACGGCGGTGCTTGGCGGCGGCGTCCATCACCTGCTGAATGCGGTGCACGTGCGAGGCGAAGCTGGCCACGATGACCCGCTGTTCGGACGTGCGGATCACCTCGTCGATGACCGGCCCGATCTCGCGCTCGCTGGTGACGAACCCTGGCACTTCGGCGTTGGTGGAGTCGGACATCAGCAGGTCGACGCCCTCGGTGCCGAGCCTGGCGAAACCGCCGAGGTCGGTGAGGCGGCCGTCGCTCGGCAACTGGTCCATGCGGAAGTCACCGGTGTGCAGGACTATGCCCGCAGGCGTCCTGATGGCGACGGCCAGTGCGTCGGGGATCGAGTGGTTGACCGCGAGGAATTCGCAGTCGAACGGCCCGAAGATGTGCCGTTCGCCCTCGACGACCTCGAGCTTGGTCGGTTGGATCCTGTGCTCGGTGAGCTTGGCCTCGATCAGGGCAAGCGTGAGCTTCGATCCGATGAGCGGGATATCGCGCCGCTCGCGCAGCAGGTATGGCACCGCCCCGATGTGGTCTTCGTGAGCGTGCGTGAGCACCACGGCTTCGACGTCGTCGAGCCGGTCTCTGATGTATTCGAAGTCGGGCAGGATGAGGTCGACACCCGGCTGATCGGGCTCGGGGAAGAGCACCCCGCAGTCGACGATCAGCAGACGGCCGTCATATTCGAAGACGGCCATGTTCCGGCCGATCTCCCCCAACCCGCCGAGCGCAACGATGCGCAAGCCGCCATCAGGCAGCACCGGCGGGGGACCAAGCTCAGGATGCGGATGGCTCATGCCTGGCCCCCACGGTCAGTTCGTGTTCTCAAAACTCCCGGTTCCTCCCCGTTCCTATGCGTCTGTCAACTTCACCCCGCCGGCTACCAGGCAAGCACGCAGCTCGGCGATTTGCGTCTCTGTCGCGTCCACGAGCGGCAGTCGTACCGAACCCACCGGTACGCCCACCATGCTCAGTGCCGCCTTTGCCATGATCGCGCCACCGGCGCGCAGCATGATCCCGTCTACCACGGGGGTCACCTGACTGTGTACGGCCAGGGCCTGGGAGACCTCACCGTTCTTGTGCAGGTGGATCATGCGCGCCAGCTCGGCGCCCACCACATGCCCGACGACGCTGACGAACCCGGCCGCCCCCAGGGAGAGCCAGGCCAGGTTGAGCAGGTCGTCGCCGGAGTAGAAGGCCAGCTCGGTCGCGCTCATCACCTGGCTGGCGGCGAACAGATCACCCTTGGCGTCCTTGACGGCCACGATGCGTTCGTGCTGCGCCAGCCTCAGCAGAGTCTCAGTCTTGATCGGCACGCCACTGCGCCCCGGAATGTCGTACAACATCACCGGAAGGTCGGTCGCGTCAGCGACGGCGGTGAAGTGCTGGTACAGCCCCTCTTGAGGGGGCTTGTTGTAGTAAGGCGTCACCACCAGCAGACCGTGCGCACCCGCACGTGCCGCCTGCTTCGCGAGCTCGACACTGTGACGGGTGTCGTTGGTGCCCGCCCCTGCGACCACAGTCGCGCGATCGCCGACCGCCTCGAGGACGGCGCTGACGATGCGCTGCTTCTCCTCGTCCGACGTGGTGGGCGACTCACCGGTCGTCCCGTTGACGATCAAGCCGTCGTTGCGCTGCTCGTCCACCAGATATGCGGCAAGACGTCGCACAGCCACATAATCGACCTCGCCGTCAGGAGTGAACGGCGTGACCATGGCGGTCAGCATGCGGCCGAAGGGCGCGTCTGTGGTTCCAGTTGGCGATGCCATAGTGCGAACGCTACCTGGATTCAGAAATCCATTGGACGCCGCCACCCCGCTTTGCCTGCCTGGAGCCGCTTTTTGCCCCCTTTCGCGGGGATCTCAGAGGCTTCCCTGACGACGACAACCATCTCACCTGACATCGGAACCCGTCCACTGACCGTCAAGTCACGGGGACGCACCCAGCAAGCCACGCTCCGCACCACACCTTGCCCACCACGCCCGCCAGGCGGGGCACCATGCCTGGCAAGCACGCCCGAATGGGGGCCAGGCAGAACACCAGACCTGGCAGCAGCATCCAAAGCACCCCGCAGACTCACCAAGAGCGCTACGCCTGACCGTCGCAGCCGAAAGCAGTACGGGCTATCGGGCCTTCCCGCCGTAACCGAAACACCTGTCGAGCCGCATGGCGTGCCGCATCCCACGGCCATAGGCGATAGCAGCACCGGCTACCCGATCTTCCCGCCGCAGCAGAAACACCCATCGGATCGCATAGCGCGCCGCATCCGATTGCGTCCACGAGAGCGGTGTACCAATTTGGCCTGGTCACGGGCATAGCACCACGAAAAAGCGACGGCTACCCCACCTCCCCAGGGGCAGCCAAAGCGCCCGTCAGACCGCATAGCGTTCCACACCCCACAGCCGCAGCCAGCCGCACCGGCTACTCGACCTTCCCGCCGCGGCCAAGCACCTGTCAGCCCGCATAGTGCGCCGCATTCGACGGCCAAAGCCACAGCAGACCGCGGTGGGCACCGTAGGTGACCGTTGGGTCCGCAGCGCCCGGCTGGCCGAGTAGCCGCCAGCCTCGGTGATCCCGACGCGTATCCCCCGTCAGCCCACGACCCTCGTCTGGAGGGAAGCCGCAGGCGGAAGTTGCGAGGGACTTTCCCACCCTGGCGGACGCCCCAGAGGAGCCGTTATGCTCCCCCGGCTTCCAAAGGTGAGCCCCGCTGCGCACGGTTGCCCCGGTCATGTTGCAAGGCTTCTACAACGACAGTTCGATCTGGTATCTGATGAAACCTCGATTCTCAGCAACCTTGTCGTACAAGCTGCGTGCTGTCGCGTTTGACACATGCGTGTTCCAGTACACGCGGGAGCAGCCACGCTCCCGGGCCCAGGCGGTCACAGCCTCGATCAGCGCGCGAGCCACGCCTCTGCCTCGGGCTTCTGAAGCGGTGAACAGGTCCTGCAGGTAGCAGACGTCGGTGTCGGGCGCCGAGGTGTTCGCGTGGGTGAAGAAGTGCGTGATGCCGACGAGCCTGCCGTCCAACCTCGCCCCGAAGGCGTGCAGACGGGTGTCCGCCTGGAACTCCTGCCATGCGCGGTCGTACATCTTGTCCGGTTCGACACGCTGATAGAAGTCGATGTACGCGCGGAACAAGTCCTCCCAGACATCCCGGTCGGATGGAAGGAGCTTGCCTATGTCGATCATGAAGCTTCCTCTTGCTTGGACACCTCCGAGGAGCACAGGTCAGCTGTGGCTTGGCGCGGCAGTGCGGGATATGTCCTGGAGAGTGATTGATGTCGGAGTCAGTGCCACCAGCTTAGGGAAAAGTGGCCCAGTGAGGTACGGCCACTCGGCGGTGATATCAGAAGACCACTTGCGCCTGATGGTCGGTCGCCACACGCATTGACGCGGCAGACATATAGAACAACAGTGCGCCCCATCGCACCGCAGCGAACAGCAGCGCATCCGTCGCGCGCCTCTCATGGCAGCGCACCCATCGCACGCGGCCGGTCGAAAAGCTGCAGCCCACTGCATGGCTCGAACGGCGGGGCACCTGTGCACACCCTGGAAGGTGAAGGGTCTGTGCACGTCTCGAACGGCGACACATCCACCCGGCGTTCAAAGGCCACGCCGCTATCAGACCTTTGCAAAAGCATCGTGGCCGGCCAGGAGCCTCACCAGCCAGGTCGCCTCAACCAGGCAACGCGGCCATCCCGCCTCCAAAGCTCACGTTGACCGCAAGCCTCGCACGGCAGCGCGCCGACCAGGCTTCACCTCACTAGCAAGGCTGCTTCAAGAGGCAGCGCGGCCACCGTGGACCTCGACAGCCCGTCCATCGCATGCCCCGCAAGAGAGCCCTCCAACCGGCTCAGCCGCCGACCGGCCAGGCCGCTTCACGTACGCAACGCAGCCACCGCAGCTCCGTGGCCGCATCCACCGCCGAACTCAAACGACTGCGTACCCGAGCGACAGCGCGGGCGCCGCTCGTTTCGAAATCCGGCGCCCATCGCGGGCCTCACGAGGTAACGTGCGACCAGGAGTCGCACTGATCAGGACCGCTCGAGGGGCAGCGCACTCACCGGACTTCCGAGGCCTGTGCCCATCACAGACGCCGGACGGTGCGGATGCGCCCAAAGGACCGGGCCAGCAGCCGCGTTCGGCCAGGTCACACCACTGGTCAGGGTGCTGCCGCAGCCCCAAGTACGCGAATTGGAAGAGGTCGCCGATATGTGCTCGGGGGTACACACATCGACGACCTCTATCGGAGAATCGGCCCCTCTTACACCGGCGTTACAGGGTTTCTCCGATAATTTTCTGCCATCGCAAAGTTGGGGCTCCAACGACCGTCGATGACGGTCGGTTACCTGCCGAATACGGCAACATGGGGCAACGCCTCACACGAACCCCCAGGGATGGACTAGTGGCCACCTCAGATCCGGTCTACCTGCGTGTCGTCGAAGACATTCGGCGGCAGATCACCGACGGCACCCTTCCCCCAGGCGCGCCGATCCCATCACGAGCGCAGCTGACCCGTAAATATCAGGTCGGAGAGACCGCCGCCCGGCACGCGCTACGCGTGCTCGCGGGTGAGGGCCTCATCATCGGCCGCGTGGGCTCGGGCCATTACGTCAGGGAACGCCCCGACCTCACCCCGCTCTACCGATGGCGCTTTCTCGATCACCCCGCCCCGTTCGCGGCCGACCTGCAGTCACAGGGCAGACGCGTGACATGGGACTGGCACAGCGAACCAACCGAAGCGGGGCCCGACATCGCCAAACGCCTGCGCCTCAGCGACTCGACCACGCTTACCAGAACGCACTACATCTTTCGCGGCGAGGGCAGACCGCTGCAGCTCGCCACGTCGTACGAGCCGCTGGAGTTCACCCCTCACTCCGAGGAGGAGCGGCGGAGCCTCGTCGCCAGGATGTACGCGCACGGCATAAAGATCACTGAAGTCGTCGAGAGCGTGCACACCCGGGTTCCGCGCCCCGCGGAGAGCGACGCGCTCGATCTGGCGGCTGGCGTCCACGTGCTGCACATCGAGCGCACCCATTGGGCAGGTGACCGTCCCGTCGAGACGAGCGACATCGTCGTTCCAGGCGACCGGTTCAGAGTCACGTACAGCATGCCCGTCTGAGCTCTCGGACGCGGGCGTCTCCGGGCGAAGCCCCTTCTCGCCCGGAGCCCCTCAGCCCGGGCATGGCGGCGATCACCTCCTTTTGGACGGGCGAGCCGGTTCTGACGGTGCTGTGAGCCTCCGCAAGGCTTGCCAGCGGGTCAATCCGGTCCACAATCGGGCTTATTTGCCCTGATCCACGAATTCTGCGAGCACGGTGGGAGCGGGCGCACACGCCGGGTCCGTCGGCAGCTCGAACCTCATCCCGTCCGCAAGCATGGTCACGCTCCGGCCTCCGCGAGGGAGCAAGTGACGACGGTACGCACCCAGCGAACCGCCGTAGGCGTTGAGGATCGCGTCGAAGTCCTCGTCCGGCCTGCCGCGAGCCGCATCGTCGCTCACTCAGGTAGGCGCGTCGAGACCGCGGCAGCACTGCGCGTTCACGGCGCCGGCGGTGAACTTGGTGCCCGCGGCCTGGCTGAGTTGGAGCGGGAGGCTGCCCACACTGTCTCCGACGAGCAGCGGACCGCAGGCGTACGGCGCCGCGATGCGCCCACGCCGACGATGGTCTGGGCGGTGCCGACCAGGATGAGACTGATCCATGGCGGAGTCCTCGCTGGAGTGTCAGTGATGTAGTCGGGGCGGCGATGCCTGTACATCTCCGCAAATATCCCCCAGGGAGCTCCACAGCCGCCGCCCAAGCGCTACAGGCGGTCACTTCTTGACCGACCACCACAGCCTCCCGGCAAAGCCCATCCCCGAGCTTCCGCCCTGTCTCAGCCTGCTGACAACGTCCGAGTCCGCCGTACGCGAAAGCTGTTACGGGACGCGCTGGCCGAGCTCATCGAGGAACGCGGGTTCGAACGTCTCACCGTGGGCGAGATCACCGAGCGAGCGATGGTGAGCCGTGCCGCTTTCTTATCGGAATTATCGCGATAAATACCACCTCGTGAAGCAAATGGTCGAGGAGACCATGGAGGCGCTCCTGGGCAGTATGGGCGATGACGACGAGCGGCCCTCGATCGAGCGCTGGGCCGCGTTCTTTGAACATGTCACCGTATATCAGTGTTTGTACGGCACATTGATCGACAAAAGGGCAACCCATAGTTTGCGGCGAAGATGCGGTCTTTGCTCTCGAACATGGTCGCCCAGCACCTGGTCCCGCTCCCCACATCGAGCGGCCTGGTCGCGACGCTGGCCGGCGGGATGTTCGTACAGGCGATCACGTGGTGACCGGAGAGCGGGCGGCCGATGGCACCGTACGGGATCGCCACGCAGACGGGGCGGCCCGCCTCCGCCTTGATCACGGAGGACGACCGCGTGCCGGGCTTACACATCTCACCCATCCGGCGTCGAACGCTGGATTTCCGGCAAAAGCGCAGGTCAGAGATTGTCGGTGCGCGCTGATACAACGGACGCGGAGGTTGCCGATGCGAGTCAAAGACCTGTCCAAGAGCGACCGGCCACGCGAACGGCTCATGTCCAGCGGCGCCGCGGCGCTGGCGGACCGCGAGCTGCTGGCCGTGCTGCTCGGCTCGGGATTTCGCGGGTCGAGTGCCCTGGATCTCGCCAGCCAGGTGATCAAGCACTGCGGAGATCTCGATGGCCTCCGCCGTTCGGACCCGCATCGGTTACTCGCAGTGCCCGGGGTGGGCCCCGCCAAGGCCGCGCGAGTCGCCGCGGCCTTCCATCTCGTACGCCGTGCGGACGCGTGGCCGGAGCGCGAGCGGATCACCAGCACATCCGATCTCGCCAACCACTGCGCCCCGCTGCTCCGGGGCCGCAAGCAGGAGCGGCTGGTCCTGGTGGTGTGCGACACCCGTGGCAGGGTGCTGAAGCATTCGATCCTGACCGAAGGCGCGTCCGACCATACGGCGGTGCCGATCCGGGAGGTGATCACGGAGGTGCTCACCGCGAGCGGGGCCATGTTCGGCCTCGCCCACAACCACCCGGCCGGCTCCCTCGAACCGAGCCAATCCGACCTCGAGGCCACGGCCCAACTCATCCGAGCCGCCGAGACGGTGGGGCTACGGCTCCTCGACCACCTGATCATCACGGATGCCGCCTGGCGGCGAATCCCTACATAAATCAATTCCTCTAGGGACCATGAACCCACCGAACACCAAAGGGAATCATCCTGTGTATAGCGCCGAACTGCAGTTTTCCAAGGGACGGCCATGAGAATCTAATACCGCGGGTAGGCCGTTACGGACGTCAGCCGGCCATTACTCGCAGCGGCATGGTCCCTTGCCTCCGGAGGGCTCGGGACCATGCCCGACACTCGCACCGATCCCAGGCGAAGCCCGGCGCTCTTCGGCGGGCGTTCGGGCAGGCGCGTCGCCTGGGATCGCAAGGTGCGCCCCCGATGGCACCTGCGTTGTGCCATCACCTAGGGTGTCCGGTTCGCGCGCTCGGCGGCCAAAGCGCGAACCGGACACCTGTCCACCCTCTCCAGGCCCGCGGCAAGCGATGAGTGCCTTATCCGTTGGGTGTGGCGTGGTGGGCAGGGCCATCCCGTACGGCATTCACGACCTGGCCTCCGGGAGCGGCCAGGTCGACGGGCGCTGACCACGACACCGCCGCGTCCACCGTGGAGTCCATCTGCGGCTGGTGGAACGGCATCGGACGGACACCTGCTCGGATGCAAGACGCTTCCTGGTCAGTGGAGACGCGAGTGGCTTCGACGAATACCGCACCCCTTGGAAAGCCGAACCCCCGCTCTGACCAGCCAGGGTCGGCCTGGCCATCGCGGTCTGTCGTCTTCCGCCAGGACTGTCCAAATGAAGCCATTTCGAGCACCGGCTGTTCCTCCACATCATGATGAACTGCGGCGGCAGGCCGCTCACCAACTGCGAAGTCATCGTGTAAAGCATCGCCGCACCCACCGCCACGACAGCGACGACCGTGAACGCCGCCTCCCCGGCGTCCACGCCGGTGGCCAAGGCGGCCAGAACGTCGTCGTCTCCTTTGCGAGCGACCGCGCACGCCGAACTGGGCTCGCCTAGTACATCACCAGTAGCAACGCATAACCGGCCGAACTCCCCATACCAGCCCTGACCGGCGCTGCATGCTGTTACTGATATGGCCGACATTCACCGCTGAGGCCTCCCTGAATTCACCGCCACGGCACTACCCGTTCGACCGAGCACCCATGGCCCACACCTACGCCATTGGCACCGGCGCCGCCCCAAACAAGATCAACTCGGGGTGCTCGTCAACTGCAGGCCCTTAACTCGTAGAAACAGGATCACGTGACGTTTGCGATCAGTAGGTTGTGCCGTCCAGCAGGCTGGTCCAGATAGCCAGCGCGCTGGCCTGGGTGTTCCAGAGACTTTCCTCGACCACCACCTTTTGACGAAGGCGACGAGTCCTGCGGATGAAGTACTGGCCGCCGCTCTGGCACAGCTCGTAGAACATCGGCTTACAAGCGCACGTGTAATCCCGGACTCTCACACGTACGGCGCGCGGCGACGAGGGATACCACTTGATGACGGCGTGATCGGGCTGTGGGTCCGGCACGTGGACCGCAATCTGGCAGCAGGGCCAGTCGAGGGGCTTGGGCACGGTTGAACAATACGTCTGGTCGTCTCCTCTTGTCTAGAAAGTAGGGATGCTCTGTCTATATAGACAGCACGATATGGGAGGTCTTGCACCTGTTGGTCTAAGTTGCAGGCGTGCTCGACTATGACGGGGACACCCACATCTACCTCCAGATCGCCGAGATCCTTCGGCGACGAGTCTCCGGGCTCGCGTCCGGACACCCGGTGCCGAGCGAGGCGGACATCCAGCAGGAGTTCGGCGTCGCCAGGACCACTGCCAGGCGGGCGGTGCACGTACTTCGCGAGGAAGGGCTCATCTACACCGTTCAGGGCGAAGGGACCTTTGTCGGCGGGCCTGATGAAGCGCCGCGTAAGCAGCGGAAAGTCCCTCTATACCAACAGATCGCGACGGACATCGCCGAGCAGATCAAGGAGGGTCGTCTCTTGCCGCGGCGCTCCATACCGGGCGAGTCGGCGCTGGTGGAGCAGTACGATGTAGCTCGGGAGACCGTGCGGCGCGCCATGGCGCTCCTGCGGGAGCAAGGGTGGATCTACACGGTTGCGCAGCGCGGCAGTTACGTGTCGCCGAAGGAGTCGTGGCCCCAGGGCTGACTGTGCTCGCCTGCTTGTATCCAGACGTCTACGCTGTGAGCATGCTCGACCGTGACGGGCCGGTCCCGATCTACATACAGATTGCTGACGCGATCCAGGAGCAGATCGTCGGCGGGCGGTTGCGAGCCGGCGAGGCCGTGCCGAGCGAGGCGGCGTTGGAGGCGGGGTTCGGTGTCGCGCGATCGACCGCACGTAACGTGGTTCGGGAGCTGCGCGAACGTCGTCTTGTCCACACCGTGCAAGGCGAAGGCACCTTTGTTGGGCCTATCGGTATTCCTCGGATAAGGGCGAAGAGGGCCCGCTATCTGGATATTGCTCATGATATCGCTGCGAAAATCAGGCGCGGTAAGCTCCGGCCGAACTGTTCGATATCGAGCGATGCGACCTTGATGCTGCGGCATGGGGTTGCCAGGGTCACGGTCCGGAAGGCCATTGCGCATCTCAGGGAGCAGGGCTGGGTGTTCACTGTTCCTTATAGAGGGACTTATGTGAATGAGCCCGGAAAGTGGCCCTCGCACGAGAGCGTCCGATAGCCCCACTGCTCCTCGTGTCCCACTGCGCCTTCTGCCCTACTGCGCCTTGTGCCTCGCTGCGTCCCTGGATTAGTGCGGCGCCTCACGGGGCGAGGGAGGTCGCAGGGGGCGCGTTGCCGGCGGCATGGAGGAGGGTCGCGTTGCGGCTGGACCCAGTTGAGCGACGTCAGGGACGGCGGACGGGCTCATGCGACGGCGAGTGAGGAAACCGATCTCCGCTCATACGACGGCGGACGGGGAAGGGACCTTCGCCGCGGCAGCCCCAGCGAGTCGCCGGAGGCGCGTTGCCGGCGGACCGGAGGAAGGTCGCGTTGCGACTGGACCCAGAGAGCGACGTCAGGGACAGCGGACGGGCTCATGCGACGGCGAGTGAGGAAACCGATCTCCGCTCATACGACGGCGGACGGGGAAGGGACCTTCGCCGCGGCTGCCCCAGCGAGTCGCCGTAGCCGCCGGCAACCCCACAGCCGGTAAGTCCCCCCGCCGGCGAGTCGCCACCCAGCTGAGTTGCTTCGATTTCGTGGGGTGCCGATTTTCTGTTGCTTGGCGGTAAGGCGGGGGGTGGCGATCGAGGAGGTACGGCGGCCGGAGTCACCGATAGTGCTTCCCGGATAGCCGTCGGTTCTCGTCATGCTGGGTCCGTATGTTTAGAGCACGTATCCACCCTTCCACTAGACGTTTTCCTTGTGCAGGTCTGTACGGTTTCGTCTACGATCCGTACCGTGTTAGATCGCGAAGGTCCCGTGCCTATCTACAAGCAGGTCGCTGACCTGGTCCGCGATCAGATCGAGCGGGGTGAACTCAAAGCCGGCGATCCGGTGCCCAGTGAGGCGACGCTCGAGAAGGATTACGACATCGCCCGCACCACGGCCCGGCGGGTGGCTCGTGAACTGCGGGAGCAGGGGTTGGCGCACACCATTCAGGGCGAGGGGACGTTCGTCGGCCGGCCGGGGACGCCGCGCTCACCCAGGAAGGTGCCGCTGTATCAGCAGATCTCCACGGAGGTCTCCATGCGTATCGTCCAGGGCGAGCTCTCGCCGAACCGGGCCATTCCCGGCGAGAAAGTGATGATGCGGCAATACGGCGTAGCCAAGGTGACGGTGCGGCAGGCGGTGGCGCATCTCAGGGAGCAGGGATGGGTGTTCACCGTCCCTTATAGGGGCACTTTTGTGAATGAGCCGGAAAAGTGGCCCAGGAATAGGGATTCTTAATCCCCCTCCCATGTCAGGCCGCTTGTATATCATTGAGACGTGCTGGATCGCTCGGGGGGCACGTACCTCTATCTTCAGATCAGCGAAGTCCTCAAGTCACGCATAACCGGCAAGCTCTCCCCAGGAGATCTCGTGATCAGCGAGGCGGGGATCCAGCGGGAGTTCCGGGTGGCCCGGACCACGGCGCGCCGGGCGATTCGGGTGCTGCGCAACCAAGGGCTGGTCCACACTCGCCAGGGCGAGGGCACGTTCGTCAGCTCCCCCGGCGAAGGGGCCGAGCAGATTCCGCTCTACCAGCAGATCGCCGACGAAATCAGGGAACGCATCAAGGCCGGCGAGCTGGTCGCACACCGGCCGCTGCCGCGCGAGGTGACGCTGGTGCGCCAGTACGGCGCCGCCCGCGAGACCGTACGGCGGGCCATAGCGCTGCTGCGGGAGCAGGGATGGGTGTTCACCGTCCCGCACCGCGGCAGTTACGTCGCGCCCGTGGAGCGCCGGCCGCCTTCCTGATCCACGACGCGAAACCACAGGCACACCACCATGGTCGAGTCGTCCACCTCGTACCCCTGGCTCTTCCAGTAGCGGCGGTGGCCCTCGCGCCAGTGCTCCACCGAGCGGAAGCCCTCGCCTTCAGCCTGGGCGAACTCCCAGGTGACCGCCGCGAACGGGGTCAGCTCCACCCGCGTCATCTCTATCTCGGCCACCCGCGCACCCGCGTCGTCCACGAGGATCAGGCGCTCGCCGACGTGCTCCACCTCCTCGCCCTCGGCGTGGTAGTCGAGGGGCAGCAGACCGGCCGTGGCCGTCTTCTCGCCCGCCAAAGCAAGGTCGGTCAACTGGGTACGGAACTCGCCGGGCGTGCCCAACTCCAGAACCCTGAGTCCGTCGATGCGTGGCCACATAGGACGCATATTAGAAGACCGGGATGATGTCCTCCGGATCGATGAAGTCCACCTCTACGCCTTCCAGGTCCAGCTCGGGAATGGCGGGGAAGGCGATGCCCCAGCGTTCCACGATCGCGCGGATCCTGGCCATGGCCACGCGCCAGTTCTCCGCCTGTTCCTCGTACGACAGCACGCCCAGGCCCGCCTGCCTGGCGTGGTCCATGAGAACGCGGTGGTTGGGCAGGAAGTACGGCGGCAACTCCCAGAAACCTCCGGGCGGCTCCCAGAGAATCATGCTGAGGAACACGAAGCCCGCTCTGAGCTGGCGGGTGATGAGGGTGCGGGTCTCGTCGGTGAGCCCCGGCCATTCGTTCTCCAGAATGGTCATGCAGATTTGCAGATGGCGGGACTCGTCCCTGCCTATTCGCTGGAACATCTCGCTGAAGACCGGATGCTGAGTGCCCGACGACATTCCTCTGAACAGCGTCGAGGCGGCCATCTCCCCCATCATGAAGCTGGTGAAGAGGACCGGCAGCGAATATTTGCCGACGGCGGAGGTGTAGCCGGTCCAGTAGCGGCCGCCGTTGTGGTAGAGCCAGCCGATGTTGTTGTGGGCGGCCCTTTCGAGATCGTCCGACGGGGTCCAGTCGAGCGGGCCGCCGGGCCACAGTTTGGCGATGGTGCGCTGGCAGCATTCCTCGTGGTTCATCTCGTCACGGGTGATCGAGAAGAAGCACTTCCTGACCGGGTCCTCTTCGTGCTTTTCGAAGGCCTGGATCGTGGCGCGGGCGAACACCGCCGGCCCCGAAGCGTCGAAGTTCGCCAGGACCGCGAACCAGTACATGATTCCCAGCCGCTGCTCCCGGGTGAAGTCGTCCGGGTCCAGGCCGTCCCAGGGCAGGTCGGCCGGGTTCCAGACCACGCGCTTGGACTTCTCGTAGATCGCGGCGAGCTTCTCGGTCTCTACCCGCCACTCCATGGGATAGATGTTGGGCTGCGGGATCTCCGGCGCGGGCCAGAAACCGCCCTCTGGGATCGTGAGGTCCGCCATTGTTATGACACCTCCTCTCCCATCCTGCGTGCAGGCGTCACGCCTTTCAAGTACGGGCACGCTGAGTGACGGCCACGCACACGAGCACGGCCAGCGCGGTGGCCACCGTGGCCGGGCCGAACCGCTCCCCCATCAGGAACCAGGCCCAGAGCAGGGTGAGAAGGGGCTGGGTGAGCTGCGTCTGCCCGGCCCGGGCGATGCCGCCCCGCGCCAGGCCCGCGTACCAGGGGATGAAGCCGAGGAACATCGAGATCAGCGACACGTACGCGAAGCCCGCTATCGCGTGGGGAGTCGGCGTGATGGGGGTGAGGAGGGCCAGCGCGACGGTCACGGGGACGGTGAGGGGGAGCGAGAGGACGAGAGTGTGGGAGATGACCTGCCAGCCCGGGGTCCGCCTGGACAGCCGCCCGCCCTCCGTGTAGCCGATCGCGGCCGACAGCAGCGCGCCCACCAGGAGCAGGTCAGGCCAGGTGGGCGTGCCCTGGTGCTGGGTGAGGGTGAAGGCCGTGATGGCCAGGGCGCCCGCCGCGCAGGCCACCCAGAAGAGCGGGCGGGGTCGTTCCGCCGCCCTGACGACGGCGCAGGCGGCGGTGGCGGCCGGGAGGAGGGCTATCACGACGGCGGCGTGCGACGTGCTGGCGCCCAGGGCCAGGGCCAGGCCGCTGAAGACGGGGAAGCCGAAGACCACACCCAGCGAGATGAGCGCGTACGACGGCCAATCCCGCCTATGCGGAATTATTGGGATTTTTGCAAATTTAAGGCAGATCAGTGCGATAAATCCGGCTATGCAGGCTCGGCCGATCGCCACCAGCCACGGATGGAAGCCCTCCATGGCATAAACGGTGGCGGGGAAGGAGCCGGAGAAGGCCAGAACGCCCAGGAAAGCCAGAGAGGTGCCCTGCGCGGCGCGATCCAGAACGGGAGGGAGTGCTACTCCATCGGGAGCAGTAGCGCTATTCTGTCTCTTCATGGACAACGATAGCAGTATCGCCCAGATCGCCGCGATACTGCGCGAAGAGGCCGGCCGGGCAGGCCCCGGGGCGCGGCTGCCGTCCAGCCGGGAGATCATGCGACGGCACAACGTCTCCCCCGTCACCGTGTCCAGGGCCATCGGGCAGCTGGCCGCCGAGGGCAGGGTGGTCGCGCGGCCCGGCAGCGGGGTGTTCGTGGCCCCTCAGGTGCCTGCCGCGCAGGAGGCGGTCGATCTCTCGTGGCAGACGGTGGCGCTCGGGGACCGGGTGGTCGACGAGGAGCCCGTGGCGACGCTGCTGGGGGCAGCGGCCGAAGGGGTCGTACCCCTCACCGGCGGGTATCTGCCGGCGGGCCTGCGGCCGGACAGGCAGCTGGGGGCCGCGGCGGCGCGGGCGGTACGCAGGCCGAACGCGTGGGCCATGCCGCCTCTGGCGGGGCTTCAGGAACTGCGCAGGTGGTTCGCCGGGCAGACCGGGGGCGACGTGACCGCGGCCGACGCGCTGATCGTGAGCGGGGGGCAGGCGGCGCTCACTCATGCGTTCCGGGCGCTGGCGGCTCCGGGCACGCCGGTGCTGGTCGAGACGCCCACCTACCCGGGCGCGCTCGCGGCGGCCAGGGCGGCCGGGCTGCGGCCCACGGCCGTGCCCGTCGACCGGGACGGCGTACGTCCTGAGCTGCTGGCCGAGGCGTTCGCCGTCACGGGCGCAAGGGTCTTCTTCTGCCAGCCCACCCTGCAGAACCCGACGGGGGCCACCCTGCCGGTGGAGCGCAGGGAGCAGGTGTTGCAGGTGGCCAGGGCGGCGGGGGCGTTCGTGGTCGAGGACGACTTCGCGCGATACCTGACCGAGCAGGCGCCGGCGTCCCTGGCCTCCATGGACCAGCACGGCACCGTCGTCCACGTGAGATCGCTGACGAAGATCCTGTCGCCGAGCATGCGGGTGGCGGCGGTGATCGCCAGGGGGCCGGCCGCGCACCGGCTGCGGGCGAGCCAGCTCGTGGAGTCGTTCTTCGTGGCGCGGCCGCTGCAGGAGACGGCGCTGGAGTTCGTGGGGTCGCCGGCCTGGCAGCGGCATCTGGCGGCCGTGCACAGCGAGATCAGGACCAGGCGCGACGCCCTCGCGGCGGCGCTCGCCACCCACATGCCGCGGGCGGAGGTGCACCTGCTGCCCATCGGCGGGATGCACCTGTGGGTGCGCCTGCCCTCCGAGGTCGACGAGAACGCGCTGGTCGAGGCCGCCAGGCGGAACGGCGCGCTGGTGAGTCCGGGCAGGATGTACTACCCGTCGGAGCCGCCGGGGCCGAGGATCCGGGTGACGCACATCGCCGCCGCCCATCTGGCCGAGTTGCACGAGGGGGTGCGGCGACTCGCCGGGGCGTTGGCTGAGGTGACTCGAACCGGCTGAGGAAGCTCTGGGCGAGATCGGCGGCGAAGAGGGGTTCGCGTCGTCTCCAAGGGTCAAACACCGATACGGTGTAACTCGTGCCTTGTGGCATGGACGGCAGGCGAAGGAGCGGGCCGAGATGGCAGACGTAGGCGTCCGGGCGGCCCGGCGCGAGGATGTGCTCCAGGTTGCGAATTGTCAGATCCGCGCCTGGCGCTATGGCTATCGGGATTTCCTCCCCGAGGGGCCACTCGAGCAGATGACAGGCGCGGCGGCCGAGAAGATGTGGCTGCGCCAGTGGGACGAGGCGATCGTGGCCCCGCCCACCCCCAGGCACCGGGTGCTGGTGGCGGTGGAGACCATCCTCGACACCGAGGGCTTTCCCGCCCTCGGCGCGGGCGGCAGCGCCGCCCTGACCACCCCCCGGGGTGGCGAACGCGTGGTGGGGCTGGCCTCACACGCTCCCGCCGAGGATCCCGACCTGGATCCCACCGTGGTGGCCGAGATGCTGACGCTGCTGGTCGACCCCGATTTCGTACGCCGGGGCCACGGCAGCCGGCTGCTCAACGCGACCGTCGACTACCTGCGTGAGGACGGCTTCCGGCAGATCGTCACCTGGGTGTTCGCCGACAACTACGCGGTGCTGGGCTTCCTGGAGTCGGCCGGCTGGGGCGAGGACATGGCCGAACGCGTGCTCGACATGGGCCGTCCGATCCGGATGATCAGGCTCACGACGGACATCAGCTAGAGGACGAACGACAGACATGGCAACCCCTGGCCAGTGGATCGCGGGCGCCCGCCCGCGCACCCTCCCGAACGCCGTCGTGCCCGTCATGGTGGGCACGGGCGTGGCGATCGGCGAGGGCGGCTTCGTATGGTGGCGGGCGGTGCTGGCGCTGTTCGTGGCGCTGTCGCTGCAGATCGGCGTCAACTACGCCAATGACTACAGCGACGGCGTCCGCGGCACCGACGACCAGCGGGTCGGCCCGATGCGGCTGGTGGGCTCACGGGCGGCGAGCCCGCGTGACGTGCTGGTCGCCGCGCTGGGCTGCTTCGCGGTCGCGGCGGTGCTGGGGCTGATCCTGGTCGTCGTCACGCGGGCGTGGTGGATCCTGCTGGTGGGAGCGGCGTGCATCGCCGCCGCCTGGTTCTACACCGGCGGCAAGCGCCCGTACGGCTACCGCGGGCTCGGCGAGATAGCCGTGTTCGTGTTCTTCGGGATCGTGCCCGTGGTGGGCACGGCATATGTGCAGACCGAGTCGCTGAGCTGGCCGGCGTTCTTCGCCTCGATCCCGGTGGGGCTGCTCTCGTGCTCGATGCTCGTGGTCAACAACCTGCGCGACGTCGGCACGGACGGCCAGGCCGGCAAGCGCACGCTGGCCGTGGTGCTGGGCGCGGAGCGCACCCGGGCGCTCTATGTGGCCTGCCAGGTGGTGCCGTTCGTGGTGGCGCTGGCGATGGTCCCGGTGACGCCGTGGGCCGCGCTCGTGCTGCTGGCCGCGCCGCTGGCGATCCCCCCGATCAGGACCGTGCTGGGCAAGGCCGTGGGCCCCGCGCTGATCGCGGTGCTGCAGCAGACGGGCAAGCTGCAGCTGGCGTACGGGCTCCTGTTCGCCGTGGGGCTGGCGATCGTCTTCTAAGCTTGGGCGTGTGAAGGACTTCATCGCGGGGCTGCCCAAGTGCGAGCTGCATCTGCACATCGAGGGCACACTGGAGCCCGAGCTCAAGTTCGAGCTGGCCGGGCGCAACGGCCTGGAGCTGCCGTACTCGTCCGTCGAGGAGATGCGGGCCGCCTACGCCTTCGACAGCCTGCCGTCCTTCCTCACGGTCTACTACGAGGGCATGCAGGTCCTGCGGACCGAGCCCGACTTCTACGACCTGGCCATGGCCTACCTGCGCAAGGCCGCCGAGCAGAACGTCCGCTACGCCGAGATCTTCTTCGACCCGCAGGCCCACACCTCGCGCGGCGTGCCGTTCGACGTGGTGATCCGCGGGCTGCGGCGGGCGCTGATGGACGCGGAGGCGCGCCTCGGGGTGCGGGCGCAGCTCATCATGTGCTTCCTGCGTGACTTCCAGGCCGAATACGCGATGGCGACGTTGCTGGAGTCGCTGCCGTACAAGGAGTGGATCGCGGGCGTGGGGCTCGACTCCGACGAGAAGGGCAACCCGCCGGTCAAGTTCGCGGCCGTGTACGAGCGCGCCAGGCAGGAGGGCTACCTCCTGACCATGCACTGCGACGTCGACCAGGAAAACTCGATCGAGCACATCCGCCAGGCCGTCGAGGACATCGGCGTCAACCGCATCGACCACGGCGTCAACATCCTGGAGGACCAGCGGCTCGTGGAGGTCGTCCTGGAGCGGGGCATGGGGCTGACCTGCTGCCCGATCTCCAACGGCTACGTCACCGACTCGATGAAGGCCGAGGGCATCCGCAAGCTGATGGACCTGGGCGTGCGGGTGACGATCAACTCCGACGATCCCGCCTATTTCGCGGGTTACGTGGGGGAAAACCTCGAGGCGCTGCAGGGCGCGCTCCAGCTCAACCGCGAGGAGCTGGCCCAGCTCGAACGGAACGCCTTCGAGATCACCTGGCTCCCCCGGCACCTCAAGGACGCCTATCTGGCCGAGGTGGACGCGTACGTCGCCGCGACCGGCTGAGCAATTCTCAATCGGGAAAGCGGGAAAGCGGGAAATGGTCACGGCGCACGAAAGTTAAGCTGACGCGGTGCCCGATCAGTGTGCTCCCCAAAAGGGAATGTCATGGTGAATTATGCCCGCATAAGTCGGGATTTCTCCGCTCTGGGTGTCGAGCCTGGGCAGGTCGTACTGCTGCATTCCTCACTCAGCAGCATCGGCCGGGTCGAGGGCGGGGAGCACACGGTGGTCGCGGCCCTCAGGGAGTCGCTGGGTCCGGACGGCACGCTCACCGTGCCCACCGGCACCTCGGCCAACTCCGACACCTCCCCGGTCTACCGCGCCGCCGTGGCCGGGATGTCGCCGGAGGAGACCGAGGCCTTCCGGTCGAGGATGCCCGCCTACGACCCCGGCTCCACCCCGTCCGTACGGATGGGCCGAATCCCCGAGTGTGTCCGCACCGCACCGGACGCCCGCCGCAGCGCGCATCCGCAGACGTCCTTCGCCGCCGTGGGCCCGCAGGCGGCGCACATCATCGGGGATCACGCCCGCGACTGCCTCCTGGGCGAGCGATCCCCCCTGGCCAGGCTCTACGAGGCCGGTGCCCTCGTCCTGCTGCTCGGCGTCGGCTACGACAGGTGCACCGCGTTCCACCTGGCCGAATACCGCTACCACCCGGACCCGCCGCGCCGCAGCTACCGCGCCGTGGTGGATGACGGGGAAGGGCGGGCGTGGTGCGAGTTCGAGGACGTGCGGGTGGACGACAGCGACTTCGCGCGCCTGGGGGCCGACTTCGAGCAGGATGTTGACGTACGGTGTGGGCCGGTCGGCGCGGCGCAGGCCCGGTTGTTCCCGCTGGCCGCCGCCGTCGACTACGCCGCCGCCTGGTTCGCCGCCAACCGCGGCCCTGACCACGGACGGCGCCCGTAGCCTGCCTAGTGGCGCATCACCACGCGAGGCGCGATCTCGATGCCCAGCTCCCGCTCGTGCTCCACCAGCGCGCGCAACTCCGGGCCCCACTCCTCCTCGGGCAGCACCGAGAAGCCGTGCCGCGTGTACCACGGCGCGTTCCAGGGCACGTCGCGGTAGGTCGTCAGCGTCACGGCAGGCGCCCCGGCGGCCCGCGCGTGGTCGAGCACCGCCGCGACCAGCCGCCCGCCGATGCCCTGGCGCATGTGGCCGGGATGCACGGCGAGCTGGTCCAGGTGCAGGTTGCCGTCCACCCACCCGATCAGCGCGAACCCCGTGGGAGGCGTCCCCTCGACCAGGACCCTGAGGGGGTCGTCGACCTCTTCGATCATGGTGGTGCCGGGCGGGAAAACGATGTCAACCTGCTCGAAGAGCTTGTCCGCCGCCAGCTCGATCGCGGTCAGCCCGGGGAGCTCACCTGTTTCGGCCCATCGCACCATGCCGACACGATCTCATGGTGGAGCCGGATCCCGCCGCTCATATTTTAATGTTGATGATCGTAAGGCCCGGCTGTGCGGAGCCGGAACCCTCTCCTCACGACGTGCCCGCGACCGTACGGTTGTGGGCACGTCGTGTGCGGCCCCTACCGAGGTCCCTGCCGAGGTCAGAGGTCGAGGAGCGGCTCGAGGCCCACGGTGAGACCTGGGAGCTCGCGTACGCGGCGCACCCCGAGCAGCACGCCCGGCGTGAACGACGCCCTGGTCATCGAGTCGTGCCGGATCGTGAGGATCTCGCCCTCACCGCCCAGCAGCACCTCCTGGTGCGCGATGAGCCCGGACAGCCGCACGGAGTGCACGGGGACACCGCCGACATCGGCCCCGCGGGCGCCGTCGAGCGCCGTGCTCGTGGCGTCGGGCATCTGGCCGAGCCCCGCCTTGGCACGCGCCTCGGACACCAGCTCCGCCGTGCGGCGGGCCGTGCCGGACGGCGCGTCGGCCTTGTTGGGGTGGTGCAGCTCGACGATCTCGACCGACTCGAAGTAGCGGGCCGCCTGCTGCGCGAAGTGCATCATGAGCACGGCCGCGATGCCGAAGTTGGGCGCGATCAGGCAGTGGGTGCCCGGCGACTCGGCCAGCCAGCCGCGCACGGTCTCCAGCCGCCCCTCGTCGAACCCGGTCGTGCCCACCACCGGGTGGATGCCGTGCCGGATCGCCCATTCGAGGTTGCCCATGACGACATCGGGATGGGTGAAGTCGACCACCACCTCGGCGCCTTCGAGGCCCTCGATGGGGTCGTCCTTGTCGATCGCGGCCACCAGCTCCATGTCGGAGGCCGCCTCGACCGCCTTGCACACTTCGACGCCGACGCGCCCGCGGGCGCCCAGCACACCTACCCTGATCACAGGCCAACCCTATACCAGCGGGAAAACCCGCCCATGGGACCGCCGGCTCACTGTCGTGGCCGTTCAGGACCCATGTGGCGGGTTCATCCTTATGGGCGGACGGCCTCGGTGAAGTCCTTGTCACCGTACGGGCCGATCACGGCGAGCGTGAGCGGCCGCTTGAGCACGTCCCGCGCCACCTCGTCGATCTCGTCGGGAGTGACCGCCTCGATGCGTGCCAGCACCTCGTCCACCGACATCAGCTCGTCGTAGACGAGCTCGTTCTTGCCGATGCGCGACATGCGCGAGCCGGTGTCCTCCAGGCCGAGCACGAGCCCGCCGCGCATCTGGCCCTTGCCGCGCATGATCTCGTCGGCGCTCAGGCCGTCGGCCACCACCCTGGACACCTCGTCCCGGCAGATCTTGAGCACGTCGTCGATCTTCGACGGCAGGCAGCCCACGTAGATCCCGAACTGGCCGGTGTCGGCGTAGGCGGAGGTGTAGCTGTAGGCGGAGTAGGCCAGGCCGCGCTTCTCCCTGATCTCCTGGAAGAGCCGGGACGACATGCCGCCGCCCAGCGCCGCGTTGAGCACGCCCAGCGCGAACCTACGGTCGTCCGTACGGGACAGGCCGGTCGTGCCGAGCACCAGGTTGGCCTGCTCGGTCGGCCGGTCGAGCACCCGCACGCCGGAACGCATCTCGGCCCCGGGACCGCTGGTGCGCGGGGCCGCGAACTCGGCCGGCCCGCCCAGCGCGCCCGCCCGCTCGTACGCCCTGGTGACCAGCTCGACGACCTCTTCGTGCCGGATGTTGCCCGCGACGGACACGACCGTGCGGCGCGGCCGGTAGTAGCGGTGGTAGTACTCGGCGATCCGCTCGCGCCCGAGGGTGTTGATCGACTCGACCGTGCCCAGGATGGGCCGGCCGATGGCCGAGTCGCCGTAGAGCGCGGCGGCGAACTGCTCGTGCACCACGTCAGAGGGGTCGTCGTCGTGCATGGCGATCTCTTCGAGGATCACGCCGCGCTCGGACTCGACGTCCTCCTCGGTCACCAGCGAGCTGGTCACCACGTCGGCCAGCACGTCGACCGCGACCGGCAGGTCCTCGTCGAGCACGCGTGCGTAGTAGCACGTGTACTCCTTGGCGGTGAAGGCGTTGATCTCACCGCCGATGCCCTCGATGGAGGCGGAGATCTCCATGGCGTCGCGCGTCGGGGTGCCCTTGAACAGCAGGTGTTCGAGGAAGTGGGTGGCCCCCGTGTGCTCGGGGGCCTCGTCACGCGAGCCGATGCCGACCCACATGCCGACCGCGACACTACGCACGGTCGGCATGGTCTCGGTCACCACGCGCAGCCCGCCTGGGAGGACGGTGCGCCTCACCACCCCGGCTCCGTCCCGGCCGGGGTGCAGCGTGGTTGTGCTCACGAGTTCCGGTCGTCCCCGTCGGCGCTGCTGCCGCGCGTGCGGACGCGGGTGCGGGTGCGGCGGGGCCGCTCCGCCTTGTCCTCGGCGGGCGCGGCGGCCTCCTCGGCCTGCGGGGCCTCGGTGGTGTCGTCGTCGTCGCCCTCGGCGGGCGCGGCGGCGGCCTTCGCCTCCTTCTCCGCGGCCTCCTTCTCGATGACCTCGACGGGCACCAGCGAGAGCTTGCCCCGGGCGTCGATCTCGGCGATCTCGACCTGGATCTTCTCGCCGACGCTCATGACGTCCTCGACGTTCTCGATGCGCTTGCCGCCGTGCAGCTTGCGGATCTGGGAGACGTGCAGCAGGCCGTCCTTGCCGGGCAGGAGCGAGATGAACGCGCCGAAGGCCGCGATCTTGACGACCGTGCCGATGTAGCGCTCACCGACCTCCGGCATGTGCGGGTTGGCGATGGCGTTGATCGCCGAACGGGCCGCCTCGGCTGACGGGCCGTCGGTGGCGCCGATGTAGATCGTGCCGTCGTCCTCGATGGTGATCTCGGCGCCCGTGTCGTCCTGGATCTGGTTGATCATCTTGCCCTTCGGGCCGATGACCTCGCCGATCTTGTCGACCGGGACCTTGATGGTGATGATGCGCGGCGCGGTCGGGTTCATCTCCGCCGGAGAGTTGATCGCCTCCTGCATCACGTCGAGGATCGCCAGGCGCGCGCCCTTGGCCTGCTTGAGAGCGGCCGCGAGCACGCTCGCGGGGATGCCGTCGAGCTTGGTGTCGAGCTGCAGGGCGGTGATGACGTCCTTGGTGCCGGCGACCTTGAAGTCCATGTCGCCCATGGCGTCCTCGGCGCCGAGGATGTCGGTCAGGGTGACGTACGTGTCACCCTCACCGATCAGGCCCATCGCGATGCCCGCGACCATCTCCTTGAGCGGCACACCCGCGTCCAGCAGCGCCATCGTGGACGCGCAGACCGAGCCCATCGAGGTGGAGCCGTTGGAGCCGAGCGCCTCGGAGACCTGGCGGATGGCGTACGGGAACTCCTCGCGGGTCGGGAGCACCGGGATCAGCGCCCGCTCGGCCAGCGCGCCGTGACCGATCTCGCGGCGCTTGGGCGAGCCCACCCGGCCGGTCTCACCGGTGGAGTAGGGCGGGAAGTTGTAGTTGTGCATGTAGCGCTTGGTCCGCTCAGGGTTGAGCGTGTCGATGACCTGCTCCATGCGCAGCATGTTGAGCGTGGTGATGCCCATGATCTGGGTCTCGCCGCGCTCGAACAGCGCCGAGCCGTGCACCCGGGGCACCACGTGGACCTCGGCAGAAAGGGCGCGGATGTCCTTGGTGCCGCGGCCGTCGATGCGGATGCCCTCGTTGACGACCCGCTCGCGCATGAGCTTCTTCATCACCGAGCGGAACGCGGCGGAGATTTCCTTCTCGCGCCCCTCGAACTCGGGCAGGAGCTTCTCGGCGGCCAGCGCCTTGACCTTGTCCAGCTCGTTCTCGCGCTCCTGCTTGCCCGCGATGGTCAGCGCCGCGGTCAGCTCGGTCTTCACCGCGGCCTCGACCGCGGCGTAGACGTCCTCCTGGTAGTCGAGGAAGACCGGGTATTCGGCCGTCTCCTTGGCCGCGACCTGCGCGATGCGCGACTGGGCCTCGCACAGCACCTTGATGAACGGCTTGGCGGCGTCCAGGCCCTGCGCGACGGTCTCCTCGGTGGGCGCGACGGCCCCGTCGGCGACCAGCTTCAGCGTGTCCTTGGTGGACTCGGCCTCGACCATCATGATCGCGACGTCGCCGTCCGCGAGCACGCGGCCCGCGACGACCATGTCGAACGTGGCCCGCTCCAGCTCGTGGTGCGTCGGGAAGGCCACCCACTGGCCGTCGATCAGGGCGACGCGCACGCCGCCGATCGGGCCGGAGAACGGCAGCCCGGCGAGCTGGGTGGACAGCGACGCGGCGTTGATCGCCACCACGTCGTAGAGGTGGTCGGGGTTGAGCGCCATCACCGTGGCGACGACCTGGATCTCGTTGCGCAGACCCTTGACGAACGACGGGCGCAGCGGCCGGTCGATCAGGCGGCAGGTGAGGATCGCGTCCTCGGAGGGACGGCCCTCACGCCGGAAGAACGAACCGGGGATGCGGCCCGCGGCGTACATGCGCTCTTCGACGTCGACGGTGAGCGGGAAGAAGTCGAAGTTCTCCTTCGGGGACTTCGACGCGGTGGTGGCTGAGAGCACCATCGTGTCGTTGTCGAGGTAGGCGACGGCGGAGCCAGCCGCCTGGCGTGCGAGACGACCGGTTTCGAACCGGATCGTACGCGTGCCGAATGAGCCGTTGTCTATGACGGCTTCAGCGGTGTGGACACCCTCCACGGGGGACCTCCTTGTGGTCGGTCTCCCGCGCCCTTTTTCTCACCGGCACCCTCGTTAGGTGCAGCGCCGGTCTTCGATCGAAGCGCCCGGTCTCACTGTCAAATTCCTACCGGAAGCCACTACCGAGGACCGGCCCGCAGGCGTCGCGGGTCGCATGGTGCTGAACGGACGCGGGGGCTGTGTGTCTCGGATCTTCAGTTGTAGGTCAGATGTGACAACGTATCCACATCGCCACATATCCGACCATATGGCTCTACCCATATGAGAAGGGAGCGGCGCGTTCGCCGCTCCCTTTCATGCTATCGGCGCAGGCCCAGCCGCTCGATGAGCGAGCGGTAGCGCTGGATGTCGACCTTCTGCAGGTACTTCAGCAGGCGGCGCCGGCGACCGACGAGCAGAAGCAGGCCACGACGGCTGTGGTGGTCGTGCTTGTGCGTCTTCAGGTGCTCGGTGAGCTCGCTGATGCGCTTGCTCAGCAGTGCGATCTGCACCTCGGGCGACCCGGTGTCGCCTTCGGCCGTCGCGTATTCGCCGATGATGGACTTCTTGGCAGCGGTGTCGAGGGACACGGCTCTCCTTTGAGCTACGGGCACGCGTGAACGATGATGAAAGATGCGAACGACCGTGCGTACCTACAGTCGCCGCGTGAAGGCCGTCATGGGCAGCGCGCAGCGGCGCCGCTACTGAGCCGACATGCAAGGTTACCACTTCACGCGCAGTGCTCGGGCGCTCCTTTTCCGGGCTTTATCCGCGTCGCGATTTCGCGGATTTCAGCTCGTGAGGCGGCGGGCGGCGTCGACATCGGCGTGAATCTGCTCGATCAACGCCTCGATGGAGTCGAATCGGGTGTTGCCACGTAGCCGGGCGCGGAATTCGACCGCCACATGAACCCCGTAAAGCTCTAGATCATCCCGATCAAGCGCATAAGCCTCGACTGTCCGCGGCACTCCCTCGAACGTCGGATTCGTACCGACCGAGATCGCCGCCGGCCACCGCTCCCCCTGGTAGAGCGCGGGCAGATTGGCCATCGGCACGCACTCCAGCCACCCCGCGTAGACCCCGTCGGCCGGGATGGCGGTGTGCTGGGCGGTCTCGACGTTCGCCGTCGGGAAGCCGAGCTGGCGTCCGCGCTGGTAGCCGCGTACGACGACGCCCTCCACCCGGTGCGGCCGCCCGAGCTGCTCACTGGCGCCCTCGACGTCGCCCGTGACGATCCGCGCGCGGATCGAGGCCGAGGAGACGGCGTCGAGCAGGGGCACGGCCTCCATCTCGAAGTCGTACTTGTCGCCCAGCGTCCGCAAAGTCTCCACATCCCCGCTGGCCTCGTGGCCGAACAGGAAGTCCTCGCCCACCACGACGACGGCCGCCGCCAGCCGCTCGGCCAGCACGGTCTGGACGAAGTCGTCCGGGCTCGTCCGCGACAGGTCGAGCGTGAACTCCACCACGTCGATCTCGTCCACCCCAAGCCCGGCCAGCAGTTCGGCCCTGCGCCGCGGGCTGGTGAGCCGCAGCGGATGCGTCCCGGGCCGCACGACCTCGTCGGGGTGCGGCTCGAACGTGACGGCCACGCTGCGCAGCCCCCGCCCGCGGGCGATGGCGACAGCGCGTTCGACCACCCGCCGGTGCCCGCGGTGGACCCCGTCGTACACGCCGATGGTGACGACAGACCTTCCCGAACCCTGCACGCTAGGCCCCATTCGCTTGTGGCGGATCAATCCCCCACAAGCCTGCCACGCGCGTCACCGTTCGCTCCAATCGAGGGCGATAGGATCGGGCATCATGCCTCGTTACGCGCTTCTGATCCTGCCTGCCTTCAACCGGGTCTACGGGGAGAGCTCCATCCGGCTGACCAGGAGTGAGCTGGCGGTCTTCAGCAGGTACGGCTTGGACGGGAAGGTCCTCGCCAGCGAGGAGACCACAGTCGGCGGTGTGCCGTATGTGACTTTCGAGACATCCGAGCCGCTGACGCAGCCGGATATTTCTCTTTTGTCGAATCTTTCCTCTGTTTATGCGATTTTCGGGGTTGAAGGGGAGCTGCTCCGGCCGCTCTCCATGTCGTCGCTCGACCGGCTGAGCAGCGACCTGATCACCATCCAGAAATACGCCGGAAAGACCAACGAGCACTTCACCAAGCTGCTGCTCAACGTCACCCTGCTGGCCGGGGCCAAGGGGCTGGGCGAGCGGCTCTCGGTCTTCGACCCGCTGTGCGGGCGCGGCACGACGCTCAACCAGGCCCTCATGTACGGCTACGACGCGTACGGGCTCGACGTCGACGGCAAGGACTTCGAGGCGTACTCCGGGTTCATCAAGACCTGGCTGCGCAACAAGCGGCTCAAGCACACCGCCGAGACCGTGCCGGTGCGGCGCGAGCGGGCCCTGGTCGGGCGGCGGCTCAACGTCACGTTCGGGCTGTCGAAGGAGGCGGTCAAGGCCGGCGACGTGCAGCACCTGGCCGTGGTCAACGCCGACACCCTCAAGAGCAGGGACTTCTTCAAGCCGCGTTCGTTCGACGCCCTGGTGACCGACACCCCGTACGGGGTCCAGCACGGCAGCAAGGGCGGCGGCGGGCTGTCGCGCAGCCCGATGGAGCTGCTGCGACAGGCCGTGCCCGGCTGGGCCGAGCTGCTGAGGCCCGGCGGGGCCATGGGGATCTCGTGGAACACCTACGGCGGCAAGAGCTCGGAGCTGGCCCAGATCCTCGACGGGGCGGGGCTCCAGGTGATGGACTACCCCGACTTCGAGCACTGGGTCGACCAGGCGATCGTCCGCGACATCATCGTCGCCCGCAAACCCGCATAACCCCTTACGAAGCCCTCAGAGGGGCCTAGGAGATGAAGACGGCGAGGGGTTTGGCCACCTGGCCCTGCTCCTCCATCAGCGCCAGCAGCTCGCCCTCAGGCCCGAAGACGCCGATCGGCCCCTTGCCCAGCCCGGCGGCCGCCAGCCGCCCCCCGTGCCCGATGACGCGTGCCTCCTCGGCCGTCACGTCCCGGCGCGGGAACGCCGCCGCCACCGCCTCGCCGATGGGCAGGATCACGCACTCCTCGGCGAGCTGGTCGATGGTCCTGGCCAGCGACAGGCCGTAGGGCCCCACGCGGGTGCGCCGCAGCGCCGTCAGATGCCCTCCGACCCCGAGCGCCGCGCCCAGGTCGCGGGCCAGCGCGCGGATGTAGGTGCCGCTGGAGCAGGTCACGACCGCGTCCACGTCCACGACGTCGTCGTGCGCCCGGATGTCGAGCACGTCGAACGTCCGCACGGTGACGGGCCGGGCCCGCAGCTCGACCTCTTCGCCCGCGCGGGCCATCTTGTAGGCGCGTTGCCCGTTCACCTTGATGGCGCTCACCTGCGGCGGGATCTGCATGATCTCCCCGGTCAGCGCCGCGACGCCCTTGTGGATCTCGGCCGCCGTGACACCGGACGCCGGGGCCGTGGCGGTGACCTCGCCCTCGGCGTCGTCGGTGTTCGTGCTCACGCCGAGCCTGATCGTGGCCTCGTACACCTTCTCGGTCAGCGTCAGGTGGCCGAGCAGCCTGGTGGCCTTCTCCACGCCGACCACCAGCACGCCCGTCGCCATCGGGTCGAGTGTGCCCGCGTGTCCCACACGGCGGGTGCCCGCGATGCGCCGCATCTTGGCCACCACGTCGTGGGACGTCCACTCGCCCGGCTTGTCGACGATGATCAGCCCGCTCTCGACCATCCAACCTTCCCAAGTTCGCGCCGGAAGGCGTCCATGGTCGCCTCCACGGTCTCGTGCGAGGTGTAACCGGCCGCGTTGTGGTGCCCGCCGCCGCCCAGGGCCGCGCACGCGGCCCCGACGTCGGCGTTGCCCTTGGATCGGGTGGACACCTGCCAGTCGCCCTGGTCGTCCTCCTTGAGCACGACCGCGACCTCGGCCTCGTCCGTGCGCCGGACGATGTCGATGATGCCTTCCAGCTCCGCGTACGGGAGCCCGTGCGCGGCCCGGTCGACCCGCGTCACGTACGTCCAGACCAGCCCGTCCTCCAGCGCCGCCCGGTCGAGGGCGGCGGCCAGCACCTTGAGGTAGCCGAACGGGGAACGGTCCCACAGCTCACGGGCGATCTCGTCGGTGCGCAGCCCGGTCGCCACGAGCCTGGCCGCCATCTGGTGCACGGCGGGCGTGGTCGAGGAGTGCCGGAACGACCCCGTGTCGGTCACCAGCCCGGTGTAGAGGCAGACGGCGATGTCGCGGTCGAGCCCCCCGCCGAGCCGGTACATCAGCTGCTCGGCCAGCACGGCCGTCGCGGCGGCCGTGGAGTCGATGAGGCTGAGCGTGCCGAACCCCTCGTTCGAGGGGTGGTGGTCGACGACGATGACCTCGCGGGCCCTGGCGGTGTTCTCGCGCAGGAGCCCGAGGCGTTCGAACGTCGATACGTCGAAGGTGATCATCAGGTCCGGCGCCGCAGGATAGTCCGCCGGCGGCACCAGCATGTCCTGGCCGGGCAGGAAGCGCAGCAGCCGCGGCACCACGAAGTGGTGGTCGCCGAACGACGCGACGACCCGCTTGCCCAGCGACCGCAGCACGAACCCCACGGCCAGCATCGACCCGAGGGCGTCGCCGTCGGGCGTCACGTGACAGGCCAGCGCGATCTCGTCGGCCCGGCCGATCAGCCGCAGGGCCCGGTCCCATGCGGCCTCGGGGATCGCGCCGCCGGTGACCGTACGGGAGTCCGCACGGAACGGGCGATCCGCCCTGTCTCGCACGTCGGGCGTCACGCCTGGTCGTCCTCGCTCAGGTCCGCTTCGCCCTCCTCGGGCTTGCGGTAGGGGTCGGACTCGCCGGCGTAGGAGGCGTTCTCGGCCCGGCGCGCCACCTCCGCGTCCCGGGACCGGGCGGCGGTGATCAGGTCGTCGAGGTGACGCGCGGAGTCGGGCAGCGGGTCGTGCTTGAACGTCAGCGTCGGGGCGAAGCGCACGCCGGTCTGGCGGCCCACCTCGGAGCGGATGATCCCCTTGGCGCTCTCGAGGGCGGCCGCGCTGTCGGACCGCTCGGCCTCGGAGCCGTACACGGTGTAGAACACGGTCGCCTCGCGCAGGTCGGCGGTGACGCGCGTGTCGGTCACGGTGACGAAGCCCAGGCGCGGGTCCTTGATCCGGCGCTCCAGCATCTCGGCGACGATCTGCTGGATGCGGTCGGCGAGCTTCCGCGCTCGTGCGGCATCCACCATGTTCGCTCCCCCTCACGCACGATCTGGCCGTGCAGTCGTTCAATCTTCGTCGTTGTAGAGCCGATGCCTGGCCGACAGCAGCTCGATCTCCGGGCGGAAGGCCACCATCCGCTCGCAGGCGTCCATGATCTCGTTGCAGTTACCCGCGGAGGAGGAGACCACCGCGACGCCGACCTCGGCCCTGCGGTGCAGGTCGAGATGGCCGACCTCGGCCACCGCGATGCTGGGATAACGGCGCTGCAGCTCGGCGATCAGCGGCCGTACGACAGAGCGCTTCTGCTTCAGCGACCTGACGTCGCCGAGCAGGATGTCCAGGGTCAGAGCACCCACATACATCGTTGGTAACCACCGCTTGATCTGGTGTGGTGAACGCACGCCCGGCCTGCTGCGGTGGGGACCAGGCCAGGACGTGCGAGAGGCGCCCGGCGGATCTCCCGCCGGGCGCCGCGCCGCGCGTTAGTCTCGCGGCTTCTCCCGCATCTCGAAGGTTTCGATGACGTCGCCTTCCTTGAGATCGTTGTAGCCGATGCCGATACCGCACTCGAAGCCCTCGCGGACCTCGGTGACATCGTCCTTCTCCCGCCGCAGCGAGGAGACGGTGAGGTTGTCGGTCACGACGACACCGTCGCGGATGAGGCGGGCCTTGCTGTTGCGCACGATCCGGCCCGAGCGGACCAGCGAACCGGCGATGTTGCCGATCTTCGGCACCTTGAAGATCGCGCGGATCTCCGCCGTGCCCAGCTGGACCTCTTCGAACTCGGGCTTGAGCATGCCCTTGAGCGCCGCTTCGATTTCCTCGATCGCCTGGTAGATGACCGAGTAGTAGCGGATGTCGACGCCCTCGCGCTCGGCCAGGTCGCGCGCCCGGGGCTCGGGGCGGACGTTGAAGCCGATGATGACCGCGTTGTCGTCGGCCACGGCCAGGTTGACGTCGTACTCGGTGATCGCGCCGACCGCGCGGTGCAGGACACGGAGCCTGACCTCGTCGCCGACGTCGATCTTGAGCAGGGCGTCTTCCAGGGCCTCGACCGAACCGGACACGTCACCCTTGATGATGAGCTTGAGCTCGTCGACGCTGCCCTTCTCGAGGTCCTTGAAGATGTCCTCGAGGCTGCGGCGACGGCTCGACTTCGCCATGTCGGCGCTGCGCTTGCGCGCCGCGCGCTGCTGGGCGATCTGGCGGGCCATCCGGTCGTCGGTGACGACGATGAAGTTGTCACCGGCGCTCGGCACGGCCGTCAGACCCATCACCAGGACGGGACGGGACGGCGTGGCCTCATCGACCGGCTCGCCGTTGTCGTCGAGCAGCGCCCGGACGCGGCCGAAGGCCTCGCCACAGACGATCGAGTCGCCGACGCGCAGCGTGCCGCGCTGGACCAGGACGGTCGCGACGGGGCCGCGGCCACGGTCGAGGTGAGCCTCGATCGCGATGCCCTGGGCGTCCATCGTCGGGTTGGCCCGCAGGTCGAGCTCGGCGTCCGCGGTCAGCAGGATGGCCTCGAGGAGGTTGTCGATGCCCGTGCCGTTCTTCGCCGAGATGTCGACGAACAGCGTGGAACCGCCGTACTCCTCTGCCACCAGACCGTACTCGGTGAGCTGGGCCCGCACCTTGTTGGGGTCCGCGCCCTCCTTGTCGATCTTGTTGACCGCGACCACGATCGGCACGTCGGCCGCCTGGGCGTGGTTGAGAGCCTCGATCGTCTGCGGCTTCACACCGTCGTCGGCCGCGACCACCAGCACCGCGATGTCGGTGGACTTGGCGCCTCGGGCACGCATGGCGGTGAACGCCTCGTGACCCGGGGTGTCGATGAAGGTGATCTTCCGGTCGATGCCCTCGTGCTCGGCGGCAACCTGGTAAGCACCGATGTGCTGGGTGATGCCACCCGCCTCGCGCGCCACCACGTTGGTCTTGCGGATGGCGTCGAGCAGCTTGGTCTTACCGTGGTCGACGTGACCCATGACGGTCACGACCGGCGGACGCGCGGCGAGGTCGTCCTCGTCGCCCTCGTCCTCGCCGAACTCGATGTCGAAGGCCTCGAGAAGCTCGCGGTCCTCCTCCTCCGGGCTGACGACCTGGATGTTGTAGTCGAGCTCGTTGCCGAGCACCTGCAGCGTCTCTTCGTTGACCGACTGCGTCGCGGTCACCATCTCGCCGAGGTGCAGCATGATCTGCACGAGCGAGGCGGGGTTCGCGCCGATGCGGTCGGCGAAGTCGGACAGCGACGCGCCGCGCGGAAGGCGGATCGTCGCGCCGTTGCCGCGAGCGACCTGCACACCGCCGATCGCCGGCGCCGACATGTTGTCGAACTCCTGGCGCCTCTGCCGCTTCGACTTGCGCCCGCGGGCCGGACGGCCGCCGGGACGCCCGAAGGCTCCCGCGGTGCCGCCACCGCGACCGCGACCGCCGCCACCGGGACGACCGGCGAAACCACCGCCGCCGCCACCGGGACCACCGGTGCCGGTGCGCTGGCCGGTGCCACCGCCGCCGCCGGGACGACCGGCGAAGCCGCCGCCGCCGCCGGGACGACCGCCGCCGCCACCGGGACGGCCACCGCCGCCGCCACCGGGACGACCGCCACCGCCGCCACCGCCGGGACGGCCACCGCCGCCACCACCGGGACCGGCAGGACGACCCTGCGGCATCATCATCGGGTTGGGACGCGGACCGCCGGGACGGGGACCACCCGCGCCGGGACCCGGACGCGGACCGCCCGCACCGGGCGGGCCCGGACGCGGACCGGGACGGGGACCGGCGTCACCGGTGCCACCGCGGCCCTGCGGCGGGCGCGGCATCGCGCCGTCGCGCGGCGGGCCGTCGCGGCGCTCGCGGCGGTCGGGACCGCCGCCGTCGCGCTGGCCGCCGGGACGCGGCGGACGGGACTGGCCCATGCCGCTGGCGGTCGAGGAGAACGGGTTGTTACCGGGACGCGGACCACGCGGGCCCGGCTTGGGACCCGGACCGGGGCGGGGACCGCCGCCGGTGGGCGCGCCTGGACGCGGCGCCTGCCGGTCGCCCCGGTCGCCGCCACCGTCTCTCTCCCTGGGACCCGGACGGGGCGCGGGACCCGGCTTGGGGCCGGGACGGCCACCGCCGCCACCACCGCCGCCAGGGCCGGGACGCGGACCCGGAGTCGGGCGCGCGGGCGCGCCGCTCTCGAACCGTGCCTGAGGAGCCCCGGACGTCTCACCGCGAGCAGCCTCGGGCTGCTGCGGCTGCTGGTGAGGCATGGGCACCGGCGGGCGCGGCTGACCGCCGCCCGCGGGGCCCGGACGCGGACCCGGACCGGGCCTGGGGCCCGGCCCCGGACGCGGGGCTGAGGGGACCGGCGCCTGCGCGGCGCCGTTACCGGCCTGGCCTTCTGCCGGCCGGGGAGCAGCCTTGGGCGGCTGCGGCCTGTTGGACGGCTGTCCGCCGCCTCTGGAGGGCCCACCCTTCGATGCGCCCAGAGCTTCGGTGAGCCTGCGGACCACCGGCGCCTCGATGGTCGAGGACGCCGAGCGGACGAACTCTCCCATCTCCTGGAGCTTGGCCATGACGACCTTGCTCTCTACGCCGAACTCCTTAGCGAGCTCGTATACCCGGACCTTCGCCACTGCACTCCCTTACTCGGCCCGGGAGGCTGGCTATGCCGTCCGGACCGTCGCTAACTTGACGTCTTCATCGCCGCGTGCTCATCAGGCGCTCATAGCAATCTGACTCCGCCCATCAACTCGGCGTCCTACATGACATTTGCGTGGTCTCCCTCCAGTTGCGCCCGCACGCGCGAGACGTCAAGCGGTCCCGCCACGCGGAAAGCGCGCGGAAACGCTCGGCGACGCTCGGCAAGCTCCAGACAGCTCAAGGACGGATGCAGCGATGCACCGCGGCCAGGAAGCCGTCCTCGCAGGTCAGGGACCACATGGTCCTCGACCCGCACCAGACGGAGCAGCTCGGACTTAGCCGTACGAACCCTGCAGCCCACACAGGTGCGCTGTGGGGTCGCTTGGCCACCATATTCCAGCTTACCGTGTTGACGCATCTACGGAACCGGCGGCATCTTCGGCCTGAGTATCCGGCCGGATGTCGATCCGCCATCCGGTGAGTCTCGCGGCAAGCCGGGCGTTCTGGCCCTCTTTCCCGATGGCCAGCGAAAGCTGGTAGTCGGGCACGGTCACCCGTGCGACGCGCCCCTCGAGATCGAGCACCTCGACATGAGAAACACGCGCTGGTGACAGGGCATTCCCCACGAACTCGGCCGGATCTTCCGACCAGTCGATGATGTCGATCTTCTCGCCGTGCAGCTCGGTCATCACGTTGCGCACCCGCGAGCCCATCGGCCCGATGCAGGCGCCCTTGGCGTTGACGCCGGGCTTGCGTGACCTGACCGCGATCTTCGTACGGTGGCCCGCCTCGCGCGCCACCGCGGCGATCTCCACGGTGCCGTCGGCGATCTCGGGCACCTCCAGCGCGAACAGCTTCTTCACCAGCCCGGGATGCGTGCGCGACAAGGTGACGGAGGGGCCCTTGTGGCCCTTCTTCACCTGCACGACGTAGACGCGGATGCGCTCTCCGTGCACGTAGTCCTCGCCTGGGACCTGCTCGGGGTGCGGCAGCACGGCCTCGATCTTGCCGAGGTCGACCAGCACCACCCGCGGGTCCTTGCCCTGCTGGATGACGCCGGAGACCAGCTCGCCCTCGCGGCTGGCGAACTCGCCGAAGTTGATCTCGTCCTCGGCGTCGCGCAGCTGCTGCAGGATGACCTGCTTGGCGGTGGTGGCGGCGATCCGGCTGAAGTTGCTGGGCGTGTCGTCGTACTCCCTGACGACCTCGCCGTCCTCGTCCAGCTCGGCGGCCCAGATCGTGACGTGACCGCTGCTGCGGTCGAGCTCGGCGCGCGCCTTGGAGGCCGCGCCGTCGGTGCGGAAGTAGGCGATCAGCAGCGCGTCCTCGATCGCCTTGACGACCAGGTCGAAGGAGATGTCCTTTTCTCGCTCGAGGCTGCGCAGGACGCTCATGTCGATGTCCACGACGGCTCCCCCTTAGCCTTCGTCGCCGTCGACGTCGTCGATCCGGCGGAACTCCACCTGTACCCGTCCCCGGGTCAGGTCCTCGTAATCAAGTCTGCGTGCGCCGCCCTCGACGTCGAGGTCGACACCGGCCTCGTCCGCGGCCAGAATGCGGCCCTCCACCACGGTGCCGTCTCGCATCTCGGCCTTCACCAGGCGTTTCGCGGCGCGGCGCCAGTGGCGTGGCTCGGTGAGCGGGCGGTCGACGCCCGGCGAGGAGACTTCCAGCGTGTAGGCCGTCTGGCCCATCGAGTCGTCGTCGTCGAGGGCCGTGGAGACCGCCTGGCTCACGTCGGCCACGTCGTCGAGGCTCACGCCGCCGTCGCGATCGACGATCACGCGCAGCAGCCGCCTCTTGCCGGCCTGGGTGACCGTGATGTCCTCAAGATCGAGGCCCTCCGCGCTGACCACAGGCTCAAGGAGCTTCATCAGGTGGTCGCGGGGTGATGCGCTGCCCATATCGACCTCCCCTATTGTCATGTCTCAGCCGGGCGGACCTCGCCTCTGGCTCTCCGCCGTCTGGCCGCTCAGCCAGCGACGACAGTTGACACCCTATCTGTATGGGGGCACGGAAAGAGCGCCACTCGTCATGGTCGAATGGCGGAGCGTCGCCTGACAGCGATCGCGGGCACCAGCCCGTACGATGCTACCGACGAGAAAGCCCCCGAAGGGCCCGCCGCCGCGGCGTCGATCGGGTGCGCCTGCCCATGGGCGGCTTTCCCGTCGGTCGGCTCCACCGTCACTGGAGGTTCTAGCCCGTGCGCCCGCGTCACCTCTCCCGGCGAGCCTTGCTGGCGGGCGGAGCGGCCGCTCTCACCGCCTGCAGCGCCACCGGCCCGCCGCAGCCGTCCGTCCGGGCCTCCGACTCCCCTGAGACCACGCTGCTGAAGGAGCTGATCGCGGAGAAGGAGCGGACGATCGCGCTCTATTCGTCGCTGATCTCCGGCGGGGCGCAGAAACTGGTGCCGTTCCGTGATCGTCACCAGGCCCACGTGAACGAGCTACGCAAATACGTCACCGTGGCCTCGGCCCCGCCTGTCACCGCCACCCCGACCTCCTCCCCCAAGCCGTCCCTGTCGCGCCTGCGCGATCTGGAGCGCAAGGCGGCGGCCCTGCGGATCCGCCAGCTCGACCGCGTCTCACCGGGCGTGGCCCAGCTCCTCGCCAGCATCGGGGCCTGCGAGGCCGCCCACGCACTCGCCCTGCCGAGGTCGCTGTGAACCCCGACGACGTCGAGAAACTCCGCAAGGCGCTGGCCGCCGAGCACGCCGTGCTGTTCGCGTACGGGCTGCTGGGGGCGCGGACGTCGGGGTCGCTGCGGGCCAGGATGAGCGCGGCCTTCGACGCCCACCGGACGCAGCGCGACCAGCTCCGCACGTTGATCACGGCGCGGGGCGGGCGGCCGGCCGAGCCCGACGCTTCCTACGCGCTGCCGTTCTTCCCCTCCGGGCCGGCGCTGGCGGTCAGGCTGGCGGTGCACCTGGAGACCGGCGTCACGGCCGCCTACCTCGAGCTGGCCGCCGCGCAGGACGTCTCGCTGCGCCGCTACGCCGCGCAGGCCATGCAGGAGGCGACGACCCGCTCGTACGCCTTCCGTCCCGCCCAGCCCCCGGCCTTCCCCGGCATGCCCGCGGCAGCCCCGCCCCCGTCCCCGCCCTCGTCGCCCTCGGCGTCGCAGGAGGGCGGCTGACCCTCCGCACTGCGCGGGCTCATCACCGGTACAGGACGGAGAGCAGGTCGGGGCCGAGGCGTTCGACGGCGTCGGCGTCGAGCTGGTAGTAGACGACCGAGCCGCGCCGGTGGGTGTGCACGAGCTGGGCCTCCCTGAGCCTGCGCAGGTGCCTGGAGACCTGGGGCGCGGTCATGCCGAGCTGGATGGCCAGCTCGGAGGTGGCGACGGGGTTGCGCAGGATCGCGTACGCCAGCCGCAGCCTGGTCGGATCCTGGAGCGCGGCGAGCCGGCGTCTGGCCGTCTCCAGCGTCGGCGTGGCGGCGCCGTCGGCGCTGTACTGGATGACGACCGGGTAGCCGGGATAGTGCTTGATCACGAAGTGCGGCCGGCCGTGCACGGTCGGGACGAGCAGGCAGGGCCGCCCCTCGTCCACGCGGGCGGTGGCGTTGTAGAGCTTGTCGAACACGACGCGCAGCGGCCCTCGCGCGCCGGACGACGTGGACGCGGTCGGGAGGTCGGCCAGGACCAGGGCGCCACGCCGGTGCAGGTCGCGTACGCGTGCGGCGCGGTCGCGGTCGAGGGCCGGCCGCAGCGACGGCCATTCGGCGTCGAAGGCCGCGGCGGCGAAGTCGGCGAGGAAGCCGAGCAGCTCGCCGCGGAACGCCTCGGGATCGGCGCGCAGCCGGGCGCCGATCTCCATGCGGCTGGTGGAGATCAGCCGCAGCCGCTGCAGCACCTCGTCGCTGAGCCTGGGCGCCAGCTCGGTGTCGTTCTTGCCGATGAGGGCCTGCACGGTCATCGCCACGAAGTCCCCGATGGGCAGCCCGGCCACCTCCCGCAGCTCGCCGGCCAGCGTACGCGCCGGCCCCGCCGACAGCGGCAGCAGGTAGCGGGCGCGGAAGGCGCTCCAGAGCGGCGCCCAGGCGGCGGCCGTGGCCAGCAGCTCGCTGTCCAGCCCGGCGTGCGCCCTGGCCACCCAGCTCGCGCTGCCGGGGTGGTGGCCGGGCTCGTCGAGGACGTGGAGGCAGGCGCACAGCTCGGCCAGCGGCGACCGCTGGACGGCGACGGATCCGGTGCCGGGGGAGTCGAGGAGGAGCGTGACGGCCACCCTGCACATTACCGCGTTGACGACAATCTGCTTGAGAGTCACCCGGCGTTTGCCCAGGCTGTGGCGTCATGGCTGAGGAACTGCACGTGGTCAAGCATCCGACCGGCTTCTATTCGGCGGGTGCGACGACCGTATTCGCGTCGAGGTACGACCAGAGGTTCTCCTACTGCTTGTACGTACCGTCGGCGCACGACCAGGACGGCGCTCCCCTGCCGCTGGCGGTTCTGCAGCACGGCACGGGACGGCGCGGCCCGCAGTACCGGGACAACTTCGCCGAGTGGGCCGAGAAGCACGGCTGCCTCGTCCTGGCCCCCCTCTTCCCCGCCGGCATCGGCGACGACCCGTACGACCTGCACAGCTTCAAGTTCCTCAAGTACGGCGACATCCGCTTCGACCACGCGCTGCTGGCCATGGTCGAGGAGCTCGGCGAGCGCTTCAACGTACGGACCGAGCGGTTCCTCCTGCACGGGTTCTCCGGCGGCGGACAGTTCGTGCACCGCTTCGCCTACCTGCACCCCGACCGGCTCACCGGATTGTCAATCGGTGCACCAGGGCGGATAACGTACATCGATCACAGCAGCCCGTGGTGGATCGGGCTGGAGGGGTTCGAGGAGGAGTTCGGCAGCGCTCCCAGATTCGAGGAGCTTCGTGACGTGCCGGTGCAGATGGTCGTGGGCAGTGCGGACGTGGAGACCTGGGAGATCAACAACCAGGGCGACTCCAACTGGATGGACGGCGCCGACGCCCACGGGGTCACCCGCATCGAACGGCTCAGGGCGCTGCGCGACAACTTCGAGGCCCATGGCATCGACGTGCGGTTCGACGTCGTGCCGGGCGTGGGTCACGACCCGATGTCGGTGCTCGAGCCGGTCAAGGACTTCTTCGCATCGATCCTCACCCCCCGGGAGTCATCATGAAGATCAAACTGTTGGCCGCCGCCGCGGTGGCCGTGACGCTCAGCGGCTGCGCCGTGGGCGAGGCCACCGACTCGGGTGGCGGCTATCCCAGCAAGCCCTTGTCGATCATGGCGCCGGGCAGCCCCGGCGGCGGCTGGGACACGCGGGCGCGCGGCATCGCCAGCACGCTCAGCGAGTGCAAGGTGGCCGACGTGGACACCACGGTCACGAACGTGCCCGGCGCGGGCGGCACCATCGGGCTGGCCCAGTTCGCCAAGAAGAAGGGCGACCCGTACCAGCTCATGGTCATGGACAGCGTGACCATGCTGGGCGGCATCGTGAACAACAAGTCGCCGGTCGACCTGGCCACCCTCACCCCCGTGGCCGGGCTGAGCCGGGGGCCGACCGCGATCGTGGTGGCGGCGAAGTCGCCGTACAAGGACCTGAAGTCGCTGCTGGACGCCATGGAGGCCAAGCCCCACAGCGTCAAGTGGACGGGCGGCTCGCTCGGCGGGCCCGGCCAGATGACGGTGGCGGGCCTGGCCAAGGAACGGAACGTCGCCGCCAAGGACGTCAACTTCGTGCCCACGGCCGGCGGCGGCGAGTCCCTGAACCTGCTGCTCAGCGGCGCCGCGACGGCCGGCATCGACACCGTCGCCGAGCTGCGCGCGCAGATCTCCGCGGGCGAACTGCGGGTGCTGTCGGTGGACTCCGAGCAGCGGGTCGCGGGGATCGACGCGCCCACGATGAAGGAGCTCGGCCTGGCCAACGCGGCGATCTCCACGCTGGCCGGCGTGCTCGCTCCCGCCGGGCTGACCAAGGAGCAGCAGCAGGACGTCATCGGCCTGCTGGACAAGGTGCGCCAGACCCCCTGCTGGAAGAAGGTGCTCGAGCGCAACAACTGGGTCGAGGACTGGCAGCCGGGCGACCAGTTCGGCCAGGTGCTGGCCCAGCAGCGGACCCAGGTCACCACCATCCTGGGCGAACTGGGGCTCGGCAAGTGACCCAGCGGATCGTCTCGCTCGGCTTCCTGGCGGCGGCCGTGGTGGTGCTGGCCCAGGCGTTCGCGATCCCGCAGGGCGAGGGCTACCAGGCGGTGGGGCCGCGCGCGTTCCCGCTGCTGGTGGGGGTCGGGCTGGCGGTGGTGTCGGTCATCGGGGTCGTCCAGGCCTTCAGACCGGGTACGCGGGAGCCGGCCCCCGCCACCACCGATGCCGGCGCTGAGGTGGCGGAGAAGCCGCACTGGCCCTCCGTCCTCCTCCTGATCGGCAGCCTGGCCGCGTACGCGATCCTCCTGGTCCCGGCCGGCTACTGGCAGGCGACCACCGCCTTCTTCGTCGCCGTCGCCAGGGTGCTGGGCAGCAGGAGGCTGGTGCGCGACGTGCTCGTGGGGCTGGCGCTGGCGCTGGCCACGTACTTCCTGTTCGACCGGCTCCTCGGCATCTCGCTGCCGCCGGGCCTGGTCAGATTGGCGATCTGAGATGGACGTGCTCGGCAACCTGCTGGACGGCTTCGGCCACGCGCTGAGCCTGCAGAACCTGCTGCTCGCCATGCTCGGCGTCACCGTCGGCACGCTGGTCGGCGTGCTTCCCGGGCTCGGGCCCGCCACGACGATCGCGTTGCTGCTGCCGCTGACGTTCGTGTTCGATCCGGTGGGGGCGTTCGTGATGTTCGCCGGGATCTACTACGGCGGCATGTACGGCGGCTCGACGACCGCGATCCTGCTCAACATCCCGGGCGAGACGGCCTCGATCCCCACGACGCTCGAGGGTTATCCGATGGCCAGGCGCGGCCGGGCGGGGGCGGCTCTGGCCACGGCGGCGATCGGGTCGTTCGTGGCGGGCACGATCTCGACGGTCGTCATCACCTTCCTGGCCCCCGGCATGTCGAACATCGCCAAGCTGATCCAGCCGGCCGAGTACTTCTCGATCATGGTGCTCGCGTTCGTGACGGTGACCTCGCTCATGGGGGACTCGATCGTACGGGGGCTGTCGAGCCTGTTCCTCGGCCTGACGATCGGGATGGTGGGGATCGACCAGATGACCGGGCAACCGCGGTTCGCGTTCGGCGTGCCGGACCTCTACGAGGGGCTGTCGGTGGTGGCGGTCGCCGTGGGACTGTTCGCGGTGGCGGAGGCGATCTCCACGGCCGCCTCCCGGCACCAGCCGGCGCAACCTCCGGTCGCGGTCTCCGGGAAAGTGGGGATGACCCGCGAGGACTGGCGCAGGTCGTGGAAGCCCTGGCTGCGCGGGACCCTGTTCGGCCTGCCGATCGGGTCACTGCCCGCCGGAGGCGCCGAGCTTCCCACGTTCCTGAGCTACAACGTCGAGAAGCGGCTGTCCAAGCACAAGGAGGAGTTCGGCCAGGGCGCGATCGAGGGCGTGGCCGGGCCCGAGGCGGCCAACAACGCGGCGTTCTCCGGGGTCCTGGTGCCGCTGCTGACGCTGGGCATCCCGACGTCGGCCACGGCGAGCATGCTGCTGATCGCGTTCCAGATCTACAACGTGCAGCCCGGGCCGCAGCTCTTCGACCAGCAACCGGTGCTGGTGTGGACGCTGATCGCCAGCCTCTACATCGGGAACGTGATGCTGCTGGTGCTCAACCTGCCGCTGATCCGGGTCTGGGTGAAGCTCCTCACCGTCCCCGCCGCCCTCCTCACGGCCGCCATCCTGACCTTCGCCACGCTGGGGGTCTACTCGATCTCCCAGAGCGTCTTCGAGGTGCTGGTGGCGTACGGGTTCGGGCTGCTGGGCTGGATCCTGCACCGGGCCCGGTACCCGGTGGCGCCGCTGATCCTGGGAGCGGTGCTGGGGCCGCTGATGGAGGTCCAGTTCCGCCGCGCCCTGGCCTTCAGCGAGGGCGACCCCTCGATCTTCGTCACCCGCCCGGTCTCCCTGGCCATCCTGCTCATCGCAGCCGCCTGCCTCATCGGCCCGCCCCTGCTCCGCCGCCGCACCAGAACCCCCGTTCCCGCTGCCTGACGCTTCGAGCTCGCCTCCAAGGGTGCGTTACCCCCGGAGGCGGGTCGATGCGCCGAGCCCCGAAGGGCCCGGCGCGAAGGCCTGGATCAGGCGAGCGCGGCGATGATGCGGTCGGCGGCCTCGGACAGGGGGATCTCCGACTTCTCCCCGGAGACCCGGTCCCGAAGCTCCACGACCCCCTGCGACAGCCCGCGCCCGACCACCACGATGGTCGGCAGCCCCAGCAGCTCGGCGTCCTTGAACTTCACCCCCGGCGAGACCGAAGGCCGGTCGTCCACGAGCACCCGCACCCCGCGCGACTCCAGCTCGGCCCCCAGCTCCAGGGCCGCCTCCACCTGGTTTTCCTTGCCGGTCCCGACGATGTGCACGTCCGCGGGAGCGACCTCGCGGGGCCACACGAGCCCGAGCGAGTCATGGGCCTGCTCGGCGATGACCGCCACGGCCCGGGAGACGCCGATGCCGTAGGAGCCCATCGTGATGCGGATCGGCTTGCCGTCGGGGCCCAGGGCGTCGAGGCCGGCGGCGTCGGCGTACTTGCGGCCGAGCTGGAAGATGTGGCCGATCTCGATGCCGCGGTCGATGGACAGGCCGGAGCCGCACCGGGGGCAGGGGTCGCCGGCGCGTACCTCGGCGGCCTCGATCGTGCCGTCGGGGGTGAAGTCGCGCCCGGCCACCACGTTGGCGGCGTGCTTGCCCGGCTCGTTGGCGCCGGTCACCCAGGACGTGCCGGTGACGACCCGGGGGTCGACGAGGTAGCGGATGCCGAGCGAGCTCAGGACCTGCGGCCCGATGTAGCCGCGTACGAGCCCGGGGTGCTTGGCGAAGTCGGCGGCCTCGAAGATGGCGGGCTCGCCGGGCGCCAGCGCCGCCTCCAGGCGCTTGAAGTCGACCTCGCGGTCTCCGGGCACTCCGATGATCAGGGTCTCGACCTTGTCGGAGCCCGGCGTGGTGACCTTGACCACGACGTTCTTGAGCGTGTCGGCGGCGGTGACGGACAGGCCGTGGTGCTCGTTGACGTACGACACCAGCGTCTCGATGGTCGGGGTGTCGGGCGTGTCCATGACCTGCAGCGGCGCCGCGTCCTCGACCGGACGGGCGGCGGGCGCGGTCGTGACGACGGCCTCGGCGTTGGCCGCGTAACCGCACGAGTGGCAGGCCACGAACGTGTCCTCGCCCGTGGGCGTGGGCGCCAGGAACTCCTCCGACGCCGACCCGCCCATCGCCCCCGACTGGGCGAACACGATCTTGTAGTCGATGCCGAGCCGGTCGAAAAGGCGGATGTAGGTGTCGCGGTGCTGCTCGTAGGCGTGCTTGAGCCCGTCGTCGTCGAGGTCGAACGAGTACGAGTCCTTCATCAGGAACTCGCGCCCACGCAGGATGCCCGCCCTGGGCCGGGCCTCGTCGCGGTATTTGGTCTGGATCTGGTAGAGGATGACCGGATAGTCCTTGTACGAGGAGTATTCGCTCTTGACCATGTCGGCGAAGAGCTCCTCGTGCGTGGGACCGAGGAGGTAGTCGGCGCCCTTGCGGTCCTGGAGCCGGAAGAGCGTGTCACCGTATTCGGTCCAGCGGCCGGTGGCCTCGTAGTATTCGCGGGGCAGCAGGGCGGGGAAGAGCACCTCCTGGCCGCCCATCCGGTTCATCTCCTCGCGGACGATCCTGGCGACGTTCTCCAGCACCATCTTGCCGAGGGGCAGCCAGGAGTAGATGCCGGGTGCCACCCGGCGAACGTAGCCGGCGCGGACCAGGAGCTTGTGGCTCGGCACTTCCGCGTCTGCCGGGTCGTCCCGCAGGGTGCGAAGAAACAACGACGACATGCGCAGCAACACGGCTACTCCTTGCTCGAACCTGGATGTGAAGGATTACAGGCTATCGACTCCGGGTGGCGTCGCGCGCGGGCTTATCCACAGGTCCCGCAGGACTCAGACCGTCAACGGGATCCAGCCGGACACGAAGGCGGCCAGAAACGCCGTGAACAGAGCGGAGAACACCGCCGACAGCGCCAGCGCGCGTACCCGGCCCCAGGCGTTCCTGCGCAGCAGGAGCACCAGCGCGACGGACAGCAGCCCGATCAACAGCGCCGGGACCGGCCAGAAGGACCGCTCACTGTCGATGAACCCCGGAGTCGCCCGGTCCACCACGTCCGCGATCAGCGCCGCGCCGACCGCGCCCGCCGCGAGGTCGCCCCAGACGTCCTGCCTGCGGGTGGCGAACGCCAGCAGGCCCAAGGCGACGAGCAGGGCGAGCGTCCAGTTGAGCCCGGCGGCGCTGCCTCCGACGACGTCGAAGGCCATACTGCCGCTCAGCGCGCTCGTGCCCATGGCCGCGACCAGCGTGGACGCGACGGCCAGGAACGTCGTCAGCAACGCCCACCCGAACCCCGACGCCGTGGCGCCCACGGCCAGCGACAGGCCGAGATAGACGTACGGGTCGTAGATCTGACCGACCCACGCGGGACCCTTGCCGGCGAGGAGCATGCCGACGAGCCCGACGGCGAGTCCTCCGAAGAAAGCCGACAGAAGGTGACGTTCGATGCCGCGCTGCCGCCGGTCGTACTCGGCCAGGTCGGCGTAGTCGATGCTGGTGTCGTCCATATCCATTTCCCTGGTCAACCCTCCCCCGGGTAACCCTTGGGATGACCAGTGCCAGATTATGTGACTGTACAAAAAAGGCAAATTTGGGCCACCCGAATGCAAAACAAACAATCGCTTGGTTAGCATGGGTCCGTGGCACTCCCCGATGAGCTCCGCGCCGTCGTCCGCGACTACCTCGCCGACCGGCCGGACGCACCGTGGCAGGCTTTCGCGCACGACGTGGGGATCGCGGGGCTGCTCGTCCCCGAGGAACACGGCGGGGCGGGATGCGGTCCGGCCGAAATGGCCGCCGTGAGCGAGGAACTGGGCCGGGCGCTGTCGCCCCACCCCTTCCTGCAGACGGCGGTGATGGCCGTCGAGGCGCTCACGGCGAGCGGGGCGCACGACCTCCTCCCGGCGCTCGCCGACGGCGCCACGACCGCGACCGTGGTGCCGCCGGGCGAGAGCGCCCTTCGGCTGGAGTCCGGTCTGCTCACGGGCGTGGTCCCGTACGCGCTGGCGGGCGAGCTGGCGCTGGTCTACGTGGACGGGCTGCTGGTGGCGGCCGTGCCCGCGCGGGCGAGGACGTACCGGACCATGGACGAGAGCCGGCCGTTGCAGGAGCTCTCCTTCCGGGACACCCCGGTACGGCGGCTCGGCGACGGCTCGTCGTGGCCCCGTGTACGCGACCTCGGGATCGCGGCGCTGGCCGCCGAGCAGGTGGGCGGGGCGCAGCGGTGCCTGGAGATGGCGGTGGAGCACGCGAAGCGGCGGCGGCAGTTCGGGCGGCCGATCGGGTCGTTCCAGGCGATCAAGCACAAGCTCGCCGATCTGCTGCTGGTGGTGGAGTCGGCCAGGTCGGCGGCGGGGGCGGCGGCGGTCGACGAGGCGTACGCGGCGATCGCGGGGTCGTACTGCACGGAGGCGTATCTGGCGGCGGCGGGTGAGAACATCCAGGTGCACGGCGGGATCGGGATCACCTGGGAGCATCCTGCGCACCGCTACCTCAAGCGGGCCACCTCGGACGCGCAGCTTTTCGGGCCGCCGCAAGCCCATCGCGCCCGCCTGGCGGCCCACGCGCTCGCCTAGCGCTCCGGCATCCCGCCGCACTCCGGCGGAGGCCCCTTTGGGGGAGGAGGGAAGCGGGGGCGGGTCAGCCGCCGAGCAGTTCTTCCCAGGGGTGGCGGGTGTTGGTGCGGCGGGTGGTGTCGAGGGCTTCGGCCAGGCGCCAGAAGCCGGGCCGCTCCCGTACGGTGGCCCGCCCGATCGGGTCGATGGCGCGCAGCTCGAACCGCACGCCCATCACGTCGAGCACGGCCGAACCGCTGCTCCCCGGCCCGGCCTCGGCGACGAGCGGGCCGTCGTAGTCGGGGTCGCGCACCTGCTGGACCAGCAGTGAGGCCACCTCGGACGCGTACGGCCCGTCGCGCCACTCGATGTGCCAGCTGTGATCGGCCCCTCGCCACCACGTCAGGTCGCGGCACGACTCGATGAAGTCGGCCTCGGTCGCCAGCGCGGCCATCACCCGGCCGAACGCCTCATACCTGCGGGCGCTGGTGAGCGAGAGGTCGTCGTCGGCGGAATCGGGGTACGGGCCGGGCCGCCGCAGCGCGCGCTTTCGCTTCACAGCCATCCACTCTGATCGGGCACGCGCCCTTCCCGCAAGTCTTCGCTGCTGATACGCTCTACCAAGCGAGCGCTTGGTTCACTACTTCGGAGGCGCGATGACGTCCCTACGGATCAGCCTGGGGTATGAGCTGGAGGTTCGCGGTCGCACCCGCGAAGTGGAGCAGCGGACGTTCCAGAACGTGGTCGACCAGGTCGTGCTGGGCGACCGGCTGGGGTTCGACACGGCCTGGTTCGTGGAGCACCACTTCACCAGGGGCTTCTCCCACTCCTCCGCGCCCGACCTGGTCCTGGCCGCCATTTCGCAGCGCACCGAGCGCATCCATCTGGGGCTCGGCGTGGTGCTGCTGCCGTTCCAGTCCCCGATCCGCACGGCGGAGCGCGTCGCCACGCTGGACGTGCTGAGCGGCGGCCGGGTGGAGTTCGGCACGGGACGGGGGGCCTCGCCTCTGGAGTACCAGGCGTTCCAGCGGCCGTTCGAGAAGTCGCGGCAGATCTGGGAGGACTCGCTGGAGGCGACGCTGGCCATCTGGCAGGCCGACGGCGAGCCGATCAGCCGGTCGAACGAGTTCTTCGAGATCCCCGACGTGGCCGTCTACCCGCGCCCGGCCCAGCGGCCGCACCCGCCGGTGTGGGTGGCGTCGACCTCGCTGGAGGGCTATCTGGCGGCGGCCAAGCACGGGTACAACCTGCTCGGCATGACGATGCTCAAGGGCATCGACGACGTGGCCTCAGACATCACGAAATATCGGGAATGTCTGGCGGAGCATGGCTTCGACCCCGCGAGCCGCCGCGTCGCCCTGATGATCCCCTGGTACGTCGCCCCCACCCGCGACGAGGCGACCGCCTCGGCCGCCGACGCCGTCCTGTGGTACATCCGCCGCCAGGTCAACCTCGTCACCCCGCCCGACTACTACGACGCCCGCCACGCCACCCACCGGGTGCTGGGGCAGCTCGCGGCCGGGATGCCGCCCGACGAGTCCATGGCCACGCTGCGCGAGCACCTGATGGTGGTGGTCGACGACGTGGAGGGCTCGCGCAAGGCCCTGGCCAGGATCGCCGAGGCGGGTGCGACGGACCTCATCATCCAGGCGCAGGTGGGCGGGCTGGCGCATGAGCGGGTGTGCGACTCGATGACGCTGTTCATGACCGAGGTGGCACGTTGACGGCCCGCCCGACGCCCCGGACGCTCGACCGTACGGAGATGGTGCTTTGATGGCCCGCTGGCTCACCCGTGACGACCTCGGCGCCGCCGCGCGGTCCGCCACCGGACTCCTGCTCGTCTCCCCCGACCTGTCGAGCACCGTCCCGCTGGACCCCCGCGACCACGTACTGACCGTGAAGGCCCTGCGTGAGTGCGGGATCGGCGAGCGCGAGCGCGTCGTGGTGGCACTCGCCGAACCCGCGGGCGCGCTCTGGACGGCCGCCGCGGCCGACGTGGCCGAGGCCGCCGCCGACGTGGGCCCGCGCGGCCGGATGCGCCTGCACCACGCGCTGGCCGCCCTCAAGGCCTCCACCCTGGTCAGCACCCCGACGGGCGCGATGGACCTCCTGGCCCGCCTGCACCTGGAGTTCCTGCTGGACCCGCTGGACCTCGGGATCAGGAACATCGTCCTCACCGGCGAGATCGCCTCCAAACGGACGATCGCCCACCTGGCGGGAGAGTTCGAGGCCAGGGTGACGGAGGTGTTCGCGAGCCCGTTCACCGGCGGCGCCCTGGCGTGGCGGGCGTCGGAGGACGAGCCGCTCACCCCGCTCGCCGACGACGTGCTGGGCCTGGCGGCGCTGACCAAGGACGACTCCCCCGACCCCGCGGCCGAGCTCGCCGAGCTGGTCGTCACCTCCGCGGCCGGCGACACCGTGCTCAGGACCGGCCAGGTCACCCGGCTCGGCGGTGCGGGCATACCCGCACCGGCCCACACGGTGGGCGACCACGTGCTGGTCAGAGGCGTGTGGCTGGCGCTGCCGCGCATCGAGAAGGCGCTGTCCAAGATCGACGGCGTGTCCGGCTGGGACCTGTCGATCAGCCGTCAGGGGACGCTGGACGCGGCCGTGCTCACGATCACGTTCAGCCGGGCGAGCCTGGTCCGCAACCCCATGTGGAAGTCGCGGGTCCAGCAGGCCGTCCAGGCGCTGACGCCCATCTCGATCGACGTGGAGATCGCCCAGGACGTCTCCGAGAGCCCCGCGCCGGGCACGGTGAACGACCTGCGCGGCCACCACCTCGGAAGGGACCGCGCTCTCATCACCTAGGGGTGACATGGCACCGATGCCGGACTGGGGAACGCTCCCCCGCATGCTTCGCGACCAGGCAGAGAACCATCCCGGCGCCGTCGTGGTCGCCGAGGGCGGCACGCAGACGACACTGTCCGAGCTGCGGGCCTCGGCGGCCGAGATCGCCCGCGGCCTCATCGCCCTCGGCGTCGGGCCCGGTGACCGGGTGGCGATGTGGGGGGTGAACTCGGCGTTCTGGGTGCGGCACGCGTTCGGGATCTGGGACGCGGGGGCGGTCATCGTGCCGCTCTCGTCCCGTTTCAAGGGCATCGAGGCCGCCCAGCTGATCGAGAAGACCGGCGCCAAGGTGCTCATCACCGGAGCGGGCCCGTCGGCCGCCCCCCTCGCCGACCTGCTGCCGCCCCTTTCCGGCCTGCGCCGCCCGGACGACTTACGCGCCCTGGGCACGCGGGTCTCCGCCCGGGAGGCCGAGGGACGGGCGCTCGCCGTACGCCCCGACGACCTGTGCGAGATCATGTCCACGTCGGGCACCACCGGCGTGCCCAAGGGCGTCATGATCGACCACGCCCAGGTCCTGCGCGGCTACTGGGACTGGTCCGAGATCGTCACCCTCGACGAGCGCGACCGCTATCCGATCGTCGCCCCGTTCAGCCACGGGTTCGGGCTGAACGCGGGGCTCATCGCCTGCGTCCTGCGCCGGGCCACGATGATGCCGATCCCCGTCTTCACGCCCGACGCCGTGATGTCGCTGATCTCCTCCGAGCGGATCACGGTGCTGGCCGGGCCGCCGACGCTCTTCCACCGGATACTGGACGAGCTGGACCGCGGGTCCTGGGACGTGTCCTCGCTGCGCGTGGCCATCTGCGGCGCCGCCGCCGTCCCCGCCCGCCTGATCACGCGGCTGGTGGAACGGGTCGGGCTGGAGCGGATGATCAACGCGTACGGGCTGATGGAGGGCACGGTCGTCTCCATGACCCGCGCCGGGGACCCCATCGACGTCATCGCCAACACCACCGGCAGGACCGTGCCCGGGATCGAGGTGCGGATCGTGGACGACGACGGCAAGGAGGTCGAGGCCGGGGAGCGCGGGGAGATCCTGCAGCGGGGCTACGGCGTGATGCGGGGGTACTGGGGCGAGCCCGCGCGGACGGCGGAGGTCGTGGACGGCGACGGGTGGCTGCACACGGGGGACGTGGGGGTGCTGGACCCGTCGGGCAACCTGGCCATCGTGGACCGCAAGAAGGAGCTCTACATCGTCAACGGGTTCAACGTCTCGCCGGCCGAGGTGGAGTCGCTGCTGCTGCGGGAGGGGTCGCTGGCGCAGGTGGCGGTCGTGGGCGTGCCGGACCCGGTCAGGGGAGAGGCGGGGGTGGCGTACGTCGTCCCGCGGCCCGGGGTCGCCGTCGATCCGGCGGGGCTGATCGGCTGGGCCAGGGACAACATGTCCAACTACAAGGTGCCCAGGCGGGTCGTGGTGGTGGACTCGCTGCCGGTGAACGTGAACGGCAAGGTGGACAAGCTGACGCTCCGCACGTCGGCCGAGGCTCTCTTGAGGGAGTGAACTCCATCTCCGGCAAGGTGAGAACGTCTGCCGGGGCTCCAGGGCGGGTAGGGTCAAATTAGCGCCATCTGCCCCAGGAGCTGCCATGTTGCGCCTGTTGGCCGGGGAGGCCGCACGTAGATTCGGGGGGCGCGCCGCTGTCGTCACCGGCTCCGCCGTGCTGACCTTCGCCGACCTGGACCGGCTCTCCGACCAGGTGGCCGCCGGGCTGGCCCATCGGGGGACGCGCGTCGGCGACGTCGTGGCGCTGGCGCTCCCGGACGGGCCCGAGTTCGTGATCTGTTACGTGGCGGCCGCGAAGATCGACGCGGTGACGGCCGGCATCGGGACCGAGCGGCCGGAACTGCTGGCCCGGCTGGACCCGGCCATCGTCATCACCGCCCCCGGGGTGCTCCCGCCGCTGCCCGGGCTCGACGTGGTGACGCTGCCCATCGAGCGCGGCGCCCCCGTCCGGCTCGGGAGCCTGTGCAGGCGGGAGCCGCCACCGCCGCCGTTCCCGCCGGACCCCGCACGACCGGTCGTGATCACGTTCACCTCGGGCAGGACGGGACCGCCCAAAGGGGTCGTGTTCGGCAACAAGCAGCTGGAGGCGATCAGAGCCCACGGGGCGGGGACGCGCTGGGGGACGGGCGACGCGCGGCTGGTGCCGCATCCGCTGGGCCGGCTCGGGTTCGCCACGCGGCTGCCGATGTTCCTGCAGACCGGGCGGACCTGTCACGTCCTGCCCGAATGGAGCCCGGACGCCGCGATCAAGGTGATCCGCGAGCATGGGATCGAGGTGCTCCACGGCACCCCGTACCAGCTCTCGCGCATCCTGGCCTGCGGCGGGGACCTGCCGGACCTGGCCCTCGTCCTGTCCGCCGGCGCGCCCGCCCCGCCCAAGCTGATCAGGGCGTTGCGGGACAGATACCGCGTGCCTGTGTGCAACCGCTACATCTGCCCCGAAGCCGGGCTGGGGCTCGGCACCCGGCCCGACGACCCGCCCGAGGACGCCGAGGTCTGTGTCGGCAGGCCCCGGGGCGGTGTGGACGTGTCGATCAGGAGCGCCGGCGGACGCGTACTGTCAGATGAGGACGAAGGCGAGGTACTCCTCCGCTCCGAGGCTGTGATGAGCGGCTACGTTGGCAAGAACACCGATCATGCGGTGTTCGCGAGAGACGGGTTCATCCGGACCGGCGATCGGGGATACCTGGATCACACCGGCCGGTTACATCTGGTGGGACGCGTGTAACCGAGTCTTAGGAGGCAGCGTGGCGTTGCACGTGGCGGTCATCGGGTCGGGCCCCGCCGGGATCTACACGGCCGAGGCTCTGGTGAAGCAGTCGGCCGAGCCCGTCGAGGTCGATGTCCTCGAACGCCTGCCGACCCCGTACGGGCTGGTCAGGTACGGCGTCGCGCCCGATCACACGTCGATCAAGTCGATCGCGAATTACCTGCGGAAAGTGCTCGAACTGCCCGAGGTCCGCTTCCTCGGCGGCGTCACGCTGGGCGCGCACGTCTCCGTCGAGGACCTGCTGGGCGCCTACGACGCGGTCGTCTACTGCACGGGCGCGATGGTCGACAGGAAGCTCGGCATCCCCGGCGAGGACCTGCCCGGCAGCGTGGCGGCGACCGACTTCGTCAACTGGTACTGCGGGCACCCCGACGTCGATCCGGGGCGGTTCACGCTCGACAGCTCCGAGGTCGCGGTGATCGGCGTCGGCAACGTGGCGGTCGACGTCGTACGCGTCCTGGCCAAGACCCACGAGGAGCTGCGCTCCACGGACGTGCCGCACGACGTGCTCGAACGCCTCGAGGCGAGCCAGGTCAAGGCCATCCACATGATCGGCCGCCGCGGCCCCGAGCACGCCAAGTTCACCCTGAAGGAGCTGCGCGAGCTGGGCGAGCTGGCCAACGCCGACGTCTGCGTCCGCCCCGACGAGGCCGTCGTCCTGGGCGTCGACTTCCCGCGCCAGATCCAGGGCAACATCAAGGTCCTGCAGTCGTGGGCCGCCCGCAACCCGGTGGGCCGCCCGCGCCGCCTCGACGTGCGCTTCTGGCTGCGGCCCGTGGAGATCCTCGGCACCGAACGGGTGGAGGGCCTCAAGCTCGAACGCACCCGCCTGTCGGAGGAGGGGCGCGTGGTCGGCACGGGCGAGTTCGAGACGCTGCCGGTCGGCATGGTGCTGCGTTCGGTGGGCTACCAGAGCGTGCCGCTGCCCGGGGTGCCGTTCTCGGAGCAGACCATGACCGTGCCGAACGAGGCCGGGCGGGTGCGCGACCGCGAATACGTGGCAGGCTGGCTCAAACGCGGTCCCACCGGGGTGATCGGCACCAACAAGTCCGACGCGGCGGAAACGGTCCGCACGCTCCTCGCCGGCCTCTCGGATCGCCCGCGGGTGAGCGGCGGGGCCATCGACGCGCTGCTGGCCGCGCGCGGGGTGCGTCCCGTGACGTACGAGAACTGGCTGGCGATCGAGGCGGCCGAGGCCGAGCTGGCCAGGTCGCTGGGCCGCGGCGAACGCGTCAAGCTGGTCGGCCTGGAGGCAATGCTCCGTGCGTTCCGTTCCTGAGGGGTTCGACGAGGCCTACCGGGTCCAGCAGGCCCGCTATCCCTCCGCCGGCGCGGGCCGGCAGCCGGTCCACACCGTCTACGTCCCGGCCGACCGGTTCTCGATCCGCACACTCTCCGAGTGGCGCGATCAGGCGCTGTCCCTGGTCAAGGCGCACCTGCCCGATCCCGCCGCGCTGGCGGAGGTCTTCGGGGTGCCCGGCGGGCTGGCCGCCGCCGTGCACCCCAAGGTGATCCAGAAGCTCTCCTCGGAGCCGATCGAGGACCTGCGCATCGACTTCGAGGACGGGTACGGCGTACGTCCCGACCTGGTGGAGGACGATCACGTGGCGCAGGCCGTCGAGGCGGTGGCCACGATGCACGCGGCGGGCACGCTGCCGCGGCGGTGGGGGCCTCGGGTGAAGTCGTTCGCCGACGGGGATCCCGCGCGGTCGGTGCGCACGCTCGACCTGTTCCTCTCGGGGCTGATGGGGCGGGCCGGCGAGCTGCCGCCGGGCTTCACGGTGACCTTTCCCAAGATCCTCATGGAGGCCTACCTCGGTCAGTTCACGGAGGTGCTGGCCCGGCTGGAGGACGAGTTGGAGGTGCGGCTGCGGTTCGAGATGCAGGTGGAGGCGCCGCAGACGCTGCACTTCCTGCGCGGGGACCTGGCGGAGTCGCTGGGCGGGCGGCTCGCGGCGGCGCATTTCGGGGTCTTCGACTACACGGCCGCGATCGGGCTGCCGCCGCACGAACAGCGACTGGACCATCCGGCGTGCGATCACGCCCGGCACGTGATGCAGACGGCGTTCGCGGGCACGAGGGTGGAGCTGTCGGACGGGTCGCTGGCCGCCTCTCCGGCCTCCGGGCTCACCCGTGACGTGCACGCGCTGTGGCGGCGGCACGCCGAGCTGGTCAGGCATTCGCTGGGGCACGGCTTCTACCAGGGGTGGGACATGCATCCTTCCCATCTGGTGAGCCGGTTCGCCACCGTTTACGCCTTCCATCTGGAGCGCTATGACGCGTACCAGGAGCGGGTGAGAGCGTGGGAGGAGCAGCGGGAGGCGGAGGGTGGCCTCATGGACGAGCCCGCCACGATCCGCACGCTGGTGGCCGCGCTCAGGCGCGCGGACGCGGCCCTGCCCGGCTGACGGGCGGGGTCAGTCGCGTTCGACCAGGGACCGCCACTGGCGTACCAGGCGCCACTCCACCGGGTCGGACCAGCTCGCCCGCACGGCGGAGCCCACGTGGAAGGCGCGGATGCCGTAGTCGAGCAGCGCCGGCACGTGCGCCGGCTTCAGCCCGCCCCCGGCCAGGATGATCGAGCCGTCACCGGCGTCGGCGCGCGCCCTCAGCACCGGCAGCCCCTCCCCCACCCCGTTGGGCGAGCCCGAGGTGAGCACGGTGGCCAGGTTGGGCAGCAGCCGCACGGCCCGCCAGGACGCCTGGACGTCGGCGGCGTGATCGACCGCCCGGTGGAACGTCCACGGGAGCGGCGAGACGGCGTGGATGAGCGCCTCGGTCGCCGTAAGATCGACCTTCCCCGAGCCGTCGAGGAACCCGAACACGAACCCCGCCGCCCCCGCCTGCGCCAACGCCTTGGCGTCCCGCCTCAGGCGGTCGAGCACGTCGGGGTCGGCGATGAAGTTGGCGTCACAGCGGAGCATCACCATCTGAGGGAGGGGGCACTCCGCGGCGATCGCGGCAACCGTCTCCGGAGAGGGGGTCAGCCCGTCGGCCGCCATGTCGGCGACGACCTCCAGCCGGTCGGCTCCACCCTGTTCAGCGGCCACGGCGTCACGCACGTTGAGGGCGATCACCTCGAGCAGGGATCCGGTCATGGAGGAGAGGTTATATGGTGCTCTGCACCGTTCCGCCGCTGATCACACCAAAAAGTCCCCGCCAACGGCCTCTCTCACCGCCGCAGGGCCCGTTCCAGGCCCCCAAACGCTCCCACAGCGCCCGCGCAACCGGAACCCCCTGCCGGGCCCCACCGGACAAGCCCGCAGCCCGCCACGTGCCCTGTGGGGCGGGGCGCGCGCTTGGCCCCGATCCCGGTGGGACCGGGGCCATGAGTGCGGGATGTCAGGCGGAGATGAGTTCGGCCATGGTCAGGTCACGGAAGGCCGGTGTGGTCTGGTCCCGCGACGGGCGCTCGAAGAGGGCACCGGACGCGCGGTGGGGAAGGTCCACCGTACGGACGTGGCGGAACCCGCGCCTGCGGTAGTACTCCTGCAGCCGCCAGTTCCCCTTGGCGCAGTCCAGGCGCAGCCACGGCAGCCCGGCCGCGTGGGCGTAGGTGCCGGCCCAGTCCAGGAGGGCGTCTCCGAGGCCGCTGCCGGACCAGGGACGGGCCACGGCGAGCTTGTGGACATAAAGGGCAGCCCCGGGGTCGTCGTCGAGTGTCCAGAACTCGGGGTCCGCGTTGTCGTCGACGGCTATCGTGGCCACCGGCGGGGCCGATTCGTCGGGGTCCAGGTATCTGAGCTCGTCTTCGAGCAGGAACAGCACCCGCTCCTCGATGAGCGGCACGATGCGCTCGGGGCCGAAGCCCCCGCGCGGCCACTGCCGCACTCCTTGCGAGTAGAGCCACTCGGAGGCGTCCGCGAGCAGCGTGAGCACGCCGGGAAGGTCCTCGGGCTCAGCTCTGCGGAGCGCGAGCGGGTGAAGAAGCGTGTTGGTGTGCATAATACAACTCCCGTTGCGTAGGGTTTACGCGCATACGCAAAGCGTGATGAAGCAATGGTGCGCGTAGCCGAAAATGGGGCCTCAACCCGATATATATGGATAAATGGCGATTTAGGGGAGTATGCACGACTCCCCTAGGCCAGCGAGGCGGCTAATTTCTCGCTGCGCCCGGCCCCAGCCGGCGGGATCACCCCTTCAATCGAGCTCGCTAGCGGCCATCGAGCTCGTATCTGATCAAATGTTTGTCGGCGGGCAGCACCGACACCGCGACACGCACTGGCATGTCGGCCCCGTCGAATCCGACTCGGACATACACCATGACTGGCGTGCCGAGCTCGAGCTGGAGGCGCTCGGCCTCCTCCTGGTTGGGCATACGGGCCCAGATGTCGTCGGTGACGCGCACCTGCGCATGCCCCAGCTCCTCCAGCACCCGGTTCGCCCCTCGCGCGATGTCTCCGGGCCTGGCGATTTCGGAGTCGGCAACCAGATCACGGGGGAAGTAGGAATCGTTGGTGTTGTACGGCTGGCCGTCCACGAAACGCAGACGGCGTCGCACCACCGCCAATTCCCCGTCCGCCAGCTCCAGTCTGCTGGCGATCTCCTCGACGGGAGAAACCGTCAGCACCTCGATGTACTGGCTTGGCTCGCGGCCTTCCTGCGCCACGGCATAGGCGAAGGCTTCCCGCAGTTCCCCAGAAGGTTGTGGCTCCAGCTCCCGCTGCGGATAGATCAGCAGCGGTCGGCGGTCTCTGACCACGGTTCCGCGCCGCGGCGTGCGCGTAACGAGCCCCTCATTGACGAGCTCTCCCAGGGCCAGCCTTACGGTGTTCCTGCTCACCCCATGGTCTTCCATGAGCTGCGCCTCGGTCGGCAGCTGTGATCCCGGGCCGAGGACGCCCGAGTAGATGGCCCGACGCAACTCCGCAGCCACCTGCTGATACAGCACCGACCTTGCCACTTTCACCCCTTTTGTTCCAACAATTTAGACGATCTGGTTCTAGCAGGCCACAACCCCTTGACCGAACCACCTCCACCGGCCCATCATCCATTCGTTGGTACAAATCCATCTAAAGGCCGGTGAGGGGGTGAAGGCCAGTGTTGCCGGTCCGCACGGGTACGCCGTACCTGCCCTGGCATTCCCCTTGCGTAGCAACACGTTTACTGCGTTACGGGTTGCGTCGCCAGGGGTTCACCCACACCTACCAGAGCATGGGCATCGGTGTGCGCGAGCTATCGGTGTTGACTGAGCTGACCGTGTGGTGCAATGACGGATCCTTTGTCTGGAATGAGGAGGGTGGCGCCCCCGTCACGCACCCCATTGATGACCCGGTTGGTGCAGCTCAACGCATCGCCGCACGTTACCGGCAACGGGAGCTTTCACACTCCCCCATCGACTCCGTGCGCGAACCAACGGTCTAGGACTCCATCCCTCGCCGGAGTCCTGGCGCCGTCGCGCACGGGACAGGAAGCGCGTCCTGGCGGGTCCCCCACGCCCGCCAGGGCGCGTTTTCCTCCAAGGGACCAACGCAGGGCCTCGCGCCTTCCCGCCATGGGCGGGGGCCGTGCCCTTCCAGGCGGATCCCGCGCTCCAGGCGCGTGGGTGACCGCCGTCCGCGCCGATTCCCGGGCGCTCGCCGGCCTTCGGGTCCTCGCCGATCCCCAGGTGCCCGCCGCCCTCCGGATGCGCACGTCACCAAGGTTCCTCGCCGACCCCGAAGCACTCGCCGCCGCCCAGAACGGCGCAGCCCATTTTTTACGGTCGCCACGGGCGACCCCACCCACCGACCACGGCCGGGCCCCGTCCAGGGAGACGCTTCTCCGGTGTGCGGGGCCGGGCGCCGTCACGGCACGGCACGACCGGCTGGGTGGTTCCGTCGAGGACCGGCGGGCAGGCGGGATCGCGACTCGTGACCCGCAGGTCACGTGTGTCACCGAGATCCCATCAGTCATCGTTCGCCGCCAGTCCGAGCCGTCCGCGTCGACGCCTTCTGACATCATCATCAACCCTCGGAGCCGAACCTGTGGGCCCCTTCGTGATGGTGGGACTGGTGGGATTTTCCGGTACCAATCCAATTTCCGGAACAAGGTCAACTAGCGGGAGGATTTGCGCTGGACCGGATGATCATCCAGATTCCCGTCATCCTCCACTGGCACCCAGTCCACCAGGGTCAACCGCTCGTCGACCCGGCGGTAGGCGGCCCGCACCCGCCGGCCGGCCTCTGGAGAGCCGTCGCCGCACCAGTTCCCGTACACGAAACACCCCGGCACCGCCGCCAGCCGGACCATCACCACCACGTACGGCACCCCGAACCCCGGCATGAACGGCTGATGGTTGACGATCCAGCTCTCGACCACCCCCTCGGGCTCCACGTCCCGCCAGTGCCACGCCTCCGTGCGGCACTCGGGACAGAACGCCCGCGCCGGGAAACGCACCGCCCCGCACCCGTCGCACTCCTGCACGGCGAATTCCTGCCCGGCGACCCGCTCCCACCACTGGCTGGAGTCCCGGTCGGGTTCGGGCCGGTAGGCCGTCATCATGATCTCCTCAGGATCAGGGCGGAGGTGGCCGGCAGGATGTAGCCGGGCTGGGCCGTGGACAGCGCGACCTCGGCTCCGGGCACCTGGCGGTCCCCGGCGTCGCCTCTGAGCTGGGACACCGCCTCGGCGATGTGGTTGATGCCGTGGACGTAGCCCTCGGACAGGAAGCCGCCGTGGGTGTTGACCGGGAGCGGGCCGTCCGGCGCCGTCGCGCCCGAGGCCACGTACGGGCCGCCCTCGCCCTTCTCGCAGAACCCGTAGTCCTCGAGCTGGACGATCACCGAGTACGTGAAGCAGTCGTACAGCTCGGCCACGTCGATGTCCGCCGGCCCCAGCCCGGCCTGCGCGTAGAGGCGGGGGGCCAGGGCGGCGGCCGCGGTCACCGTGGGGTCGGCGGTCGGGCCCGAGAGGTGGGACGTGCCGCCGCCCCAGGCCGCGGCCGAGATCAGCACCGGGGGGCGGCGGAGAGCGCGGGCGCGTTCTGCCGTGGTGACGACCACGGCGCAGGCTCCGTCCGTCTCCAGGCAGCAGTCCAGCAGCCGGAACGGCTCCGCGATCCACCTGCTCGCCAGATAGTCGTCGAGCGTGATGGGGGTGCGCATCAGGGCACGCGGGTTCTTGGCCGCGTTGGCGCGCTGGGTGACGGCTAGTTGCCCGAAATGCTCCGCTTGAGTGCCATATTTCAGCATGTGCGCTCGGGCGAACATGGCGTACTGCTGCGGCGGCGCCACATACCCGTACGGCGCTTGATACTGCACCTCCGGGCTCGCCGGCACACCCCGGCCGGTACCGCCCATGCGGAACTCGGAACGGGCGTTGATGGCCCGGTAGCACACCACCGTCTCGGCCACCCCGGCCGCCACCGCCAGCGCCGCCTGACCGACGACCGCGTGCGAGACACTGCCGCCACCGAACTGGTCGAGGTGCCAGGCGAGGTCGGTCAGGCCCAGCGCGGGGGCCACCAGCGTGGGTGCGGCGGAGTCGCCGACGCGGTGCGTGGCCAACCCGTCCACCTCGTCCACCGACAGCCCCGCGTCCTCCAGCGCGGCCAGCACGGCACGGCAGGCCAGCGTGAGGGTGCTGACGCCCGAGTCCTTCGTGAAGGGGGTGTAGCCGACCCCGGCTATCGCGGTGCGGTCCCGGATATCAAGCAAGCGCTTGGGCACAAACGTCACGTTAGGCCGGAAATTTCCCCCATGTCAACGCACCCACCCACCGGTCGCCCGGGTGGGGGTGGGCGAGGTGCGCGACCAGGTGCCAGCGGCTCGTTACCCGCCGTGGGGCATGCGAACTTGACATGGTTTCCCGGTTCGCCCTACCGTCCAAGCAAGCGCTTGGTATGATAGAGCGCAGACGGTGGACTAGGAGGCGGACCATGAGCACACACGCTGCCCGGCTCGTCGCGCCGGACGGCTGTCGCGGCCTTCCGACGCCCCCTCAGCGCAGGATTCGCAACGGAGCCGCCATGCCGACCGGCCCTTCACCTCACAGCGCGAACGGTCACCTCGACAGCCGCCGCTTCCGGCAGGTGCTCGGGAGGTTCGCGACCGGTGTGGTGGCGATCACGGCGGTCGATCCGATGAACGGCCTGCCGTCCGGCCTGGCGGCCAACTCCTTCACCTCGGTCTCGCTCGACCCGCCCCTGGTGGCGTTCTGCGTCGCCTACACCAGCACCAGCTGGCCCAAGGTGCGCGGCGCGAAGGTCATCACCGTGAACGTGCTGGCCGAGCACCAGCAGGAGGTGTGCGCCCAGATGGCGACCAAGGGCGGCGACAAGTTCGCGGGCCTGGAGTGGACCGGCTCCCCCGGTGGCAACCCGGTGCTCGAAGGTGCGCTGGCCTGGATCGACTGCGCGATCGAGGCCGAGCACCCGGCGGGTGACCACATGATCGTGGTGGCCCGGGTGCTCCAGCTCGACACGCACTCCGAAGGTGGCCCGCTGCTGTTCTTCCGCGGGGGCTACGGAGGCTTCGTTGAGCGTCTCTGATGGGCGCGCAGGGTGGTCAGGACACAGCGAGCACGCTCCCCAAGGCGCGATGGGGCTGCGGGGAGAGGCACGGGTCTGGCTGGAGGAGGCGCTGAGCGGCGAGTTCGCGCACGTCAGAGGGCTCGGCGGGCCCGGGCGCGAGCACGAGGGCCACGAACTGCGCCAGGCGTGGGAGCGCCACCTCGGCAAGGCCGGCTGGACCTGCCTGGGCTGGCCCGAGCGGTACGGCGGCCGCGCCGCGTCCCTGGAGGACCAGGTCGCCTTCTACGAGGAGTACGCCAGGGCCGACGCCCCCGCCAGGGTGGGCCACATCGGCGAGGGGCTGATCGGCCCGACCATCCTCGAGTTCGGCACCGACGAGCAGAAGGACCGCTTCCTGCCGCCGATCCAGCGCGGCGACGAGCTCTGGTGCCAGGGCTACTCCGAGCCCGAGGCGGGCTCCGACCTGGCCAACGTGCAGACGAAGGCGCACCTGGAAGGCGGCGAGTGGGTCGTCACCGGGCAGAAGGTGTGGACGTCGCTGGCGCACGTGGCCGACTGGTGCTTCGTGCTGTGCCGTACCGAGCCCGGCTCGCAGCGGCACAAGGGGCTGTCGTACCTGCTCGTCCCCATGGACCAACCAGGGGTGGACGTGCGGCCGATCGTGCAGCTCACCGGTACGTCGGAGTTCAACGAGGTGTTCTTCGACGGCGCGCGCACGGCGGCGGGGAACATCCTCGGAGCGCCGGGCGACGGCTGGCGGGTCGCGATGGCCACGCTCGGCTACGAGCGGGGGGCCTCGACGCTCGGGCAGCAGATCGGGTTCAGGCGGGAGCTGGCCAAGGTCGTCGAGACCGCCGGACGGACGGGCGCGATCGATGATCCGGTGCTGCGTGACAGGCTCGTCCAGTCGTGGCTGGAGCTGGAGATCATGCGGCTGAACGCGCTCCGGATGCTGCGGCGGCCGAACCCGGGGCCCGAGGTGTCGATCGCCAAGCTCTACTGGTCGGAGTGGCACCGGAGGCTGGGCGAGCTGGCACAGGCCGTGCAGGGGAAGGCAGGGCTGGTGACCGAGCCCACCCAAGACGCCCAGGACGGCCGGGCCGGTGAGGCCGGGCAGGGCGAGTTCAATGAGTTGCAGCGGCTCTACCTGTTCAGCCGCGCCGACACGATCTATGCCGGATCCAGCGAGATCCAGCGGAACATCATCGCCGAGCGCACCCTGGGACTCCCCCGCTGATTGGAGCACGGATGCCCCCGTACCCGAAGGCGCACGGACTGCTCGACGGCAAGGTGACGCTCGTGACGGCCGCCGCTGGGGCGGGCATCGGCTACGCGACCGCGAGGCGCTGTGCCGAGGAGGGCGCCACGATCGTCGTCTCGGACCGGCACGAGCGCCGCCTGGCCGCCGCCGCCGACGCGCTGACCGAGCTCACCGGCGTCAAACCGCTGGCCGTGCCGTGCGACGTGACGTCAGAGGCGCAGGTGCTGGCGCTGTTCGACGCGGTGGTGGAGGCGCACGGCAGGCTCGACGTGGTGGTCAACAACGCCGGTCTCGGCGGTACGGCGCCGCTGGCCGAGATGTCCGACGAGCAGTGGCACACGGTCATCGACGTCACCCTCAACGGCACCATGCGCTGCACCAGGGCCGCCCTCAGGCAGATGATCGCCCAGGGCTCCGGCGTCATCGTGAACAACGCCTCGGTGATCGGCTGGCGGGCCCAGCGCGGGCAGTCGCACTACGCCGCCGCCAAGGCCGGGGTGATGGCGCTGACCAGGTGCGTCGCGCTGGAGGCCGCCGAGCACGGCGTGCGGGTGAACGCGGTGGCGCCCTCGCTGGCGGTGCACCCGTTCCTGGCGAAGGTGACCGGCGAGGAGCTGCTGGCGGAGCTGGCGGCCAAGGAGGCGTTCGGGCGGTCGGCGGAGCCGTGGGAGGTGGCGAACGTGATCGTCTTCCTGGCCAGCGACTACTCGTCGTACATGACGGGCGAGGTGGTCTCGGTCTCCTCGCAGCACCCCTGACGTGGGACGTCCGCGCCTACCCTGACGCGGGCCTGTCAGGGAAAGATCAGGGTGGTCGGCAAGGTCCCGGGGATCTAGTGTCCGAGGCATGGGCGCACGCTCCTCCTTCCTGCTCGATGTCCTCATGGCAGAGTTCGGCGAGTCGATCAAGCGAGACCCCGCGGCTTTTAGGCGGAAATTTCGGAAAATGGCGGCCTCTCCGTTCGCGTTCTACCGGGGCAGTGCCTGCCTGTTCTACGCGGACATGGCCGAGTCCTACGCGGACCGTTCCTACCTGGACGAACCCACCAGCCGGGTCTGGATCCACGGCGACCTGCACGCCGAGAACTTCGGCACGTACATGAACGCCTCCGGCGTCCTCGTCTTCAACGTCAACGACTTCGACGAGGCCTACGTGGGCCCGTATGTCTGGGACCTCAAGCGCTTCGCCGCCAGCGTGGCGCTCATCGGCTACGCCAAGGCGCTGTCCGACGACTCGATCAGCGTGCTCGTCACCGACTTCGCCGCCGCGTACCTGGTCGAGCTGGGGGCCCTCGCCGCGGGCGGGGACGAGGCGATCGGCTCGCTCACCCTGGAGACCACCAGCGGCGTGCTGCACCGGGTGCTCCAGACGGCGCGGCTCAGCACACGGGTGGCGCTGCTGGACATAGAGACCGTGATCGACGACTACGACCGGCGGTTCGCACTCATGGAGGGGCGGGAGCCGGTGGACGCGGCGACCAGGAAGGCGGTGCTGGCCGCGTTCGAGGAGTACCTGACCACGCTGCCCGTGCAGGCCAACCCGGTCGAGCACGTGATCAAGGATGTGGCGCTGCGCAAGGGCGTGGGCATCGGCTCCGCGGGGCTGCCCTCGTACAACCTGCTGCTCGAAGGGCGCTCGCAGGCGCTGGAGAACGACGTCATCCTCTACATGAAGCAGGCGGCCGTGCCCGCGGTGGCCCGTCACGTCACCGACGAGAAGGTGGCCTCGTACTTCCTGCACCAGGGGCATCGCACGGCGGAGTCGCAGCGGGCGCTGCAGGCGTACGCCGATCCCTGGCTGGGATACACGACGCTCAACGGGGTGGGCCAACTCGTGGCCGAGGTGTCGCCTTACTCGGCGGACCTGGGCTGGGACGACGTGAACGAGCCGGCCGAGCTGCGCTCGATCGTGCAGGACCTGGGGCGGGCGGTGGCGCGCATGCACTCGGTGGCCGACGACGAGTCCAGTCACGACCTGGTCGACTTCTCGACGGAGGAGGCGATCGTGGCGGTCATCGGCAACGACAAACCCGGATTTATCGGGATGCTGGTGGATTTCGCCCACCGGTACGGGGCACAGGCCCGGGAAGACCATCAACGGTTCGTCGACCTGTTCCGCAACGGCCGGCTCCCTGGCGTCTGACCCAACGAGCCCTTCGACCTGGACGAGGTCGCGGAGCGGATCGGCTACCCGCTGTTCATGAAGCCCTACGACGGCGGGGCCTGGCGCGGCGTGTCACTCGTGCGCGACCGGGACGAGCTGCACCGGGCCTACGACCAGAGCGGCGAGATGCTCATGCACCTCCAGCAGGCCATCGACGGGTACGACGCGTTCGCCAGGTCGCTGTCGATCGGCGTGGAGACCATGGTCATGCGCTTCAGGCCCGAGGAGCCGATGCACGCCCGCTACGTCGTCGATCACGCGTTCCTGTCGCCGTCCGTGGGCGAGGAGGTGGTGACGATACCGCCGGCTGGCCGACGCGTACTTCGAGACCGAGCGCTACCACGAGTTCTGCCAGGACCGCCTGGCGCACATCGACGAGGTGGTGCTGGAGTGGGTGGCCGGGGCCGAGTTCGACCGGTTACTGGTGGACACCGTGACCGCCACGTACCCGGCCCATGAGCGTGACCGCTTCGTCGAGCACTTCAGGGGGCTGCTGCGCCTGTGGGTGAAGGACTCGGCCGGGCTCTCGCCTCCGGATAGCCGGACCAGGTCGACCCTGGCGTGGAGAAGGGGCTGAGGTACGGCGGCGAGCGCCTTCTCCACGAGATCGACCTGGTCCGGGGCTGGTGTGCGCCTCTCGGCTAGTCGATCTCGACCATGTCCTCGATGCCCACGATGCTGCGGTTGGCGGCGGTCGCGGCGTTGCCGTTGACGTTGTTGACGCTGGTCGCGCCGCGGCCGCTCACATTGCTGCTGACGACGTTGCCGAAGTTGTTGCCCGACTGCGAGGAGCTGCGGTTGGAGCTGGAGTTACCCGCGTTGACGTCCGCGTACGCGGGGGCCGCCAGCAGGGTCACCCCGGCAGCGGCGGCGGCGACGAGACCGGTCACGCAGAGCTTCTTCACCATGGTCATGGTCCTTTCAGATCGTGTTGGCTTTGGACGTCAGCCGGTCAGTAGAAGATGTAGGTCACCGTGATGCCGCCGTTGGTGGCGGTCGGCGCGATGCCGTTGACGTTGTTGACGTTGGTCGAGAACTCTCTGCCGCGGTTGACGCCGGTGACATTCCCGAAGTTGTTTCCCGACTGGGACGAGTCGCTGTTGCCGCTCCAGTTGCCGGCGCGGGTGTCGCCGCTCAGCGGCCCCAACCAGTCGTCGTCGGCGTGAGCCGGGGCAGCCAGGAGTGCGCCGCCGACGGCCGCGGCCAGCACGGCTGCGGCGGCGCACACTCTTTTGATCAACTTCTGCTCCTTCGCCGGTAGGGTTCAGGGCCGGCGAGCACGGGCACGCCGCCCCTTTGACCTTTCTTGACCGCAGGAGATCAAGGTCACAGCGAGCATATAACTGTGAGTTGTCGATCGGTAGCTATGAGTTACCAGAATATTATTCGCCCAATACGCTGACAGAGGATGTCAGTGACCGGGACCTAACGTCCGCCGCATGATCTTCGAACTACGCCAGTACACGCTGCTGCCCGGGCAGCGGGACACCTTGATCGAGCTGTTCGAGCGCGAATTCGTGGAGACCCAGGAGGCGACGGGCATGCGGGTCACCGGCACCTTCCGCGACGAGGGCGCGCCCGACCGGTTCGCCTGGCTTCGCGCGTTCCCGTCCATGGCGGCGCGCAAGGACGCGCTGGAGGCCTTCTACGGCGGTCCCGTGTGGCAGGCCCATCGGGACGCCGCCAACGCCACCATGATCGACAGCGACGACGTGCTCCTCCTGCACTCCGTGGGGGCCGAGCCGCCCGCCTGGGAGCGGCCGCCCGCGGGCGCGACCGAGCTGCCGGAGTCCCTGTACGCCGCCACGATCTACCACGTCGAGGACGGCTTCTCCGCCTTCTTCGCCCGTGAGGTCGCGCCCGTGCTGGCCGAGGCCGGAGTGCCGCCCGTCGCGTGCCTGGAGACGGAGCACTCGGAGAACACCTTCCCCCGCCTTCCGATCCGGACCGGGGAGAACGTCTTCGTGTGGCTCGCCCGCTTCGACCCGGCCGAGGAGGAGCGGGAGGTGGACCTCCCGATGCTGAAGCCCCGCCTGACGGCCGCCCCCGAGCGCATCCTGCTCCGCCCGACCGCCCGTTCGGCCATGCGCTGACCCGTCCGGCTCACGTCCCGTACACGGGCTCCGGCGACGGGGCTGCGGCCAGGAGCCCGGCGACCGCGTCGCCGACGGCCGCGGGGTCCCAGCGGGCGCCGCGCTCGGCCCGCTCGCCGTGGCGCCAGCCCGTGGCCAGGGCGATCGAGCCGCCCTCCACCTCGAACACCCGCCCCGTCACGTGACCCGATCCCTCGGAGCCGAGCCAGACGACGAGCGGGGCGATGTTGGCCGGGTCCATGGGGTCGAAGCCGGACTCCGGCCTGGCCATGGTCGCGGCGAACACCTCCTCGGTCATGCGGGTGCGGGCGGCGGGGGCGACGGCGTTCACCGTCACGCCGTACCTGCCCAGCTCGGCCGCGGCCACCTGGGTCAGCGCCGCGATGCCCGCCTTGGCGGCCGAGTAGTTGGCCTGGCCGACGCTGCCCAGCAGGCCCGCGCCGGACGAGGTGTTGATCACCCGGCCCGTGACGCGCTCGCCCGCCTTGGCGCTCTCCCGCCAGTACGCCGCTGCGTGGCGCAACGGCAGGAAGTGGCCCTTGAGATGGACGCGGACGACGTCGTCCCACTCCTGCTCGGTCATGGAGACGAGCATCCGGTCCCTGACGAAGCCCGCGTTGTTCACCAGGACGTCGAGGCGGCCGTACGCGCTGACGGCGGTCTTGACCAGCCGGGCCGCGCCGCCCCAGTCGGACACGTCGTCGCAGTTGGCCACCGCCTGGCCGCCGAGCGCCTCGATCTCCGCGACCACCTCCAGCGCGGGGCCTCCCGAGGCGCCCTCGCCGCCGGGGCCCGTGCCGAGGTCGTTCACCACGACGCGGGCGCCCTGCCGGGCGAACTCCAGCGCGTGCTCCCTCCCGATCCCCCGTCCGGCGCCCGTCACGATCACCACGCGGCCAGCACAGATTCCCACACAGACCTCCCAGAAGGATCATGCAGAGATATCAGGAAATGTCGCTGGAGGCCAGGTGCCGCCAGGCAGGGATTTCGCCGCCGCCGTCCACCCGTACCTCCGCGCCCGTGACGTAGCCGGGCGCGGCCAGCCACAGGCAGGCCGCGGCCACGTCGGCGGGCGTCGCCATCCGGCCCGACGGGATGGCCGCCCCCATCCCGTCCTCCTGTCCGCCGTAGTGGGAGGCGGCGTTCCCGGTGGTGTTCTCGGTCGCGGCGAGGCCGACGACGACCGTGTTGACGCGCACCTCCGGGGCCCACTCGGCGGCCAGGCAGCGGGCCAGGTGGTGCAGCCCGGCCTTGGCGGCGCCGTACGCGGAGGTGCCGGGCGAGGGGCGGGCGCCGCTGGCGCTGCCGATCATCACGATCGCCCCGCCGGCGGCGGCGAGCAGCGGATACGCGAACTGCGAGACCAGCAGCGGGGCCGTCAGGTTGAGCTCGACGACCCGGGCGTGCAGGCGCGGCGAGGTGCCGTCGAGCGGCGCGTACGGCGAGCCGCCGGCGTTGTTGACCACCACGTCCAGCCGGTCGAACCCGGACATCAGCCGCTCGACGTCCTCGGCCACCCGCACGTCGGCCCGCGCGAACCGGATCCCCGGCGCCGGGGCGGCCGGCTCGCGCCGGGCGCAGACCGTCACGTCGGCGCCCGCCTCCCGGAAGGCGCGGGCGATCCCCGCGCCGATGCCCTGGGTGCCGCCGGTCACCAGGACGGCCCTGCCCGTGTAGTCGTAAGTCACGGTCACGGGTGCTACCGTACCAAGCAAGCGTTAGGTGCAACCAGGGAGTCTCATGGGGATCACTCTGCGGGCCGGGCCGATCGCCGAGGTGGTCATGGACGTGCCACCGGTGAACGCGTTGACCGTGCACGGCTGGGAGGAGCTGGCCTGGACCGTCCGGCGGGCCGGGGAGGACCCGGAGACCAGGGTGGTGGTGCTGCGGGCCGAGGGGCGCGGGTTCAACGCCGGGGTCGACATCAAGGAGCTGCGGGACGCCGAGGGATACGAGGCGCTGGTCGGGGTCAACCGGGCGTGTTACGCGGCGTTCGCGGCGGTCTACGAGTGCGCGGTGCCGGTGGTCGCGGCGGTGCACGGCCACTGCCTGGGCGGCGGCGTCGGCCTGGCGGGGAACGCCGACATCGTGGTGGCCAGCGACGACGCGTACTTCGGGCTGCCCGAGGTGGACAGGGGCGCGCTGGGCGCGGCCACGCACCTGGCCAGGCTGGTGCCGCAGCACCTGATGCGGGCCATGGTCTACACGTGCAGGAACGTGACGGCGGCCGAGCTGCACGCGTTCGGGTCGGTGCTGGAGGTGGCGCCGCGCGACAAGCTGCGTGACGCGGCGCTGGAGGTGGCGGGGCAGATCGCCGCGAAGGACCCGTACGTGATCCGCCGCGCCAAGGAGTCTCTCAACGGCATCGACCCCGTGGACGTCAAGCGCAGCTACCGCTTCGAGCAGGGCTTCACCTTCGAGCTGAACCTGATGGGCGCCGGAGACCGGCACAGGGAGCGATTCACGTGACCAAGCTGATGTCGGCCGAGGAGGTCGCGGGCACGGTCGAGAGCGGGATGACGATCGGGATCGGCGGCTGGGGCTCGCGGCGCAAGCCGATGGCCCTCGTCCGCGCCCTCCTGCGCTCCCCCGCCACCGACCTCACGATCGTCTCGTACGGCGGCCCGGACGTGGGCATGCTGTGCGCGGCGAAGAAGGTGCGCAAGGTCGTGGCCCCGTTCGTGACGCTCGACTCCATCCCCCTGGAACCCCATTTCCGGCGGGCCAGGCAGGCCGGGGAGATCGAGTTCGTGGAGTACGACGAGGGGATGTTCATGTTCGGGCTGCTCGCGGCGGCGCACCGGCTGCCGTTCCTGCCGACGCGGGCGGGGCTGGGGTCGGACGTGCTGCGCGTCAACCCCGGGCTGCGGACGGTGCGGTCGCCGTACGCGGACGGGGAGGAGCTGGTCGCGGTGCCCGCGCTGACCATGGACGTGGCCCTCGTCCACCTGAACCGGGCCGACGCGCGGGGCAACGCCCAGTACCTGGGGACCGACCCGTACTTCGACGACCTCTACGCCAAGGCGGCGCGGCGGTGCTACGTCTCGTGCGAGCGGGTCGTGGAGAACCTGCTGAAGGAAGGCCCCGTGCAGTCGCTGCTGATCAGCCGGTCGATGGTGGCGGGGGTGGTGGAGGCGCCCGGCGGGGCGGGGTTCACCTCGTGCGAGCCCGACTACGGGCGCGACGAGGCGCTGCAGCGGCGCTACGTGGAGACGCCTTGGGAGGAGTTCGATGACCAGCAGGGCTGACGTGTGCGTGGTGGCGTGCGCGGAGGCGTTCCGGGGTGACGGCGAGATCCTGGCGGCGGGCATCGGCGGGCCGGTCACGGTGCTGGCGGCGCGGCTGGCGCGGCTGACGTTCGAGCCGGAGCTGCTCACGCACGACGGCACCTGCCTGCTCACCGGCGACGTGCCCGCGCTGGGCGAGGCGCCCGGGGTGGTGGAGGGGTGGCTGCCGTTCCGCGAGCACCTGTGGCTGGTGCTGAACGGACGCCGGCACGTCATGCTCGGGGCGAGCCAGATCGACCGGTACGGCAACACGAACATCTCCTGCATCGGCGACTGGGCCCGCCCCAAGGCGCAGCTGCTGGGCGTGCGGGGCGCTCCGGGGAACACCCGCTGCGACCCCACCAGCTACTGGATCCCCCGCCACTCCCCCCGGGTGTTCGTGCCCTCGGTGGACCTGGTCAGCGGGGTCGGGACCGACAGAGGCGCCTTCGACCTGCGCCGCGTCGTGACGAACCTGGCCGTCCTGGACTTCCGCACCCCCGGCGGGACCATGCGCCTGGTGTCGGTGCACCCGGGGGTCGAGGTGGACGACGTCGTGGCGGCGACCGGCTTCGAGCTGGACATTCCCGACAACGTGCCCAGGACGCGCGGACCGACCGTCGAGGAGCTGGAGGTTCTGGACCGGCTCGACCCCGAGCGTCTGCGGGACCGGGAGCCGGCGTGAGGACCGCGCTGACGTCCCTGGTCGGGTGCCGCCACCCGATCGTGCAGACCGGCATGGGGTACGTCGCGGGCGCCCGGCTGGCGGCGGCCACCTCCCAGGCCGGCGGGCTCGGCGTGATCGGCGCCGCGACGATGTCCCTGGCCGAGATGACCGCCGCGATCAGGCGAGTGAAGGAGCGCACGGACGCGCCGTTCGGGGTGAACCTGCGCTCCGACGCCGACGACGCCGCCGAGCGGATCGGGGTGCTGATCAGGGAGGGCGTGCGCGTGGCGTCGTTCGCGATGGCGCCCGAACGGGACCTGATCGCCCGGCTCAAGGACGCGGGCGTGGTCACGATCCCGTCGGTCGGGGCGCGGCGGCACGCGGAGAAGGTGGCGGGCTGGGGCGTGGACGCGGTGATCGTCCAGGGCGGCGAGGGCGGCGGCCACACCGGCTCCGTCGCCACGACGTTGCTGCTGCCCCAGGTCGTGGACGCGGTGGACATCCCGGTGATCGCGGCCGGGGGCTTCTTCGACGGGCGGGGGCTGGTGGCGGCGCTGGCGTACGGGGCCTGCGGGATCGCCATGGGGACCAGGTTCCTGCTGACGAGCGACTCCCCCGTACCGGACGAGGTGAAGAAGCTCTATCTGGCGACGCGGGACACGGTCGTCACGACCAGGGTGGACGGGGTGCCCCATCGGGTCCTGCTGACCCCGTTCGTGGCGTCGCTGGAGCGCTCGCGCCTGGTCAGGGCGGTGGTGAACGGGGCCAGGTTCAAGCGGCTGTCGGGGCTGTCGTGGGGCGAGATGCTGCGCGAGGGCCGCCGGATGAGGCGGGCGCGCGACCTGACCTGGGCCCAGGTCCTGCAGGCGGCCAACACGCCGGTGCTGCTGCGGGCCGCGATGGTGGAGGGCCGGGCGGACCTCGGGGTGATGGCGTCGGGCCAGGTGGTGGGCGTGATCGACGACCTGCCGTCCTGCCGCGAGCTGATCGAGCGCATCATGGCCGACGCCGAGACCGCCCTGACCCACCTGGGCCGCACAATGGAGGTGTCCTGACCGCACTCCGGAGAGCGGCGGGCGCGGCCGGGCTCAGACCGCGGTGACGCCGCCGGTGGCAAGACTGCTGCGGCGGCGGCTCAGGGTGGCGCCGGCGGCGAAGGCCAGGGCCGCGCAGCCGAGCTGGGCCAGGACCGTGGAGGTGGGTATCCACAGCAGGTCCCCGAGGTCGCCGAGGGCGGCCGCGGGCAGGAACAGCACCAGCGCCGCCCGCCTCCCCAGCTCCGACCGGCACGCGACGCCGGCGGCCAGCGAGACCACGACGAGCCAGGGCACGGGTTTCCAGACCACGACGTCGTGATGGTCGATCACGTTCACCCAGCGCACGATGGCCTTGCTGGCCGTCAGCCCTGCCAGCGCGAGCGGCCCCCACAGCAGGAAGGACCTCCAGGGAATGAGCGCGAGCGCACGGCGCGCCCCGGGCAGGAAGGCGGCGACGACCGCCGCCACCTGCGCCAGCAGGACCAGGCCCGTGTTCGGCTGCGCCAGATGCACCAGGAAGGTCCGCACACCGTCCGGTGACGACAGGACGAACAGGTCCAGCCCGTTCCAGGGGTCCGCCAGGTAACGCGCGAGCGCGACCGCGCCGAGCACGGCGATCCATCGGCGGCCGAGCAGCACCGCCAGCGCGGGCAGGCCCGCGACGACGATCGGCTCGACGAGGTACAGGACCCAGATCGGTTCCCGGAACAGGTCGGCACCGATGCTCCGCGCGGACTGCACGATCTCTACGATCCTCAGCAGCACAACCGCGAGCGCGGTGTTCAGCATCAGCAGCGGCCACAGCGCCACGGCCACGGCCAGGCCCTCGCGCCAGACGGGCCCCGAGACGGGCCCGAACGCCCGCCGGACGTGCACGCGCAGCGCCCCCCACAGCAGGTCGGCCGCGTCGGCGGGATGCGGGCGGGTCTGGCCGGGCCGCGCTCCGGCCAGCAGCACGCCGATCATCTCCTCCTCGTGCCGCTCCCGGTGATCGCGCGGGTAGCAGGCCAGGAGGCGGCGGTAGCGGGCTTCGAGCGGGCTCATGCCACGCCTCCCGCCCCCGCGGCGCGCAGGCGCGCGGTGGCCGCCCGGGCGTGCCTGCGCAGCCTCTCGGCCTCGGCCGCCAGCCTGGCCGCGCCGTCGCCGGTGAGCCGGTAGTAGCGGCGCACCCGCCCGTCCACGATCTCCTCCCGGTCGGCCTCGATGAGGCCCTCCGCCTGGAGGCGGTCGAAGGCGGCGTACAGGGTGCCGGCGCGCAGGCGGACCTGGCCGTCGGAGATGCGCTCCACGTCGGTGATGACGCCGTACCCGTGCTGCGGCCCGGCCGCCAGCGCGGTCAGGATCAGGAACGTGGGCTCCTGCATGGATTTCATATGATCAATATATATCGATGATCTGACTATCGGCAGCCGAATGAGCAAACGAGCGGAGCGCCCGGGGCTAGAGCACGGTGATGCCGCGGGCGGCCAGGATGGCGTTGGCCTGGGTCTGGTTGATGATCGCGCCCGCGAACGCACGCAGCTTCGCGTCGTCCGGCTCGCCCAGGTCCGCGCCGCGCAGATCGGCCTTGTTGAACTTGGTCTGGAGCAGGCGCGACCCGATGAACCGGCAGTCGCTGAACGTGGCCTCCGTGAAGTCGCACCCCGACAGGTCGGCGTCGTCGAAGCGGACTCCCTCGATGACCTCCGCGCGCAGGGAGCACCCGCCGAGGTTGGCCAGGGTCAGGTTGGAGCGGGCGACCTTGAAGCCGGTGCCGCGCGAGCCCGTCAGCGCGGCGCCGATCATGCGGCACCCCGTGAACGAGACGTCCGTGAGGAGCGCGCCGCCGAACTGCGCCGAGGACAGGTCCACGTCGGTGAACGTCACGTCGATGAGGTCGGCGTCGTTGAAGCGGGTCCGCATCCCGCCCCCGCCCGTGAACGAGGCCCCGTCGAGGTCGGCCTTGCGGAAGTCGGTCTGGTCCAGCACGCACGACTCGAACCTGGCCCCCGCCAGCGGGGCGCCCCACAGGTCGGTCTCCGTCAGGTCGCACTCGCGGAAGACATGTGTCTCGTCCGCCGGGAGCCGATCGGCCAGCGCCTTGCGGGAAAGATCCTCGCCGTCGAAGTTCACGGGATCAGAGCCTACCGGTGAGCACCTCCGCCGCGGCCTGCCCGCAGACCCGGGCGGAGCCGTACGTGGCGATGTGGACGGCGCCCAGGTCCGACCGCTCGGGCAGCCCCATCTCCACCACCACGGCGTCGGGCCGGGCGCTGAGCAGGTGCCGCAGCGCCTGCTCCTGCCAGGCGTGCCGGTGCACGTCCCGGACCACGATCACCAGGGGCCGCCCGGTGGCCTCCCCGAGCAGGCGCTCCAGCGCCGAACCCGTCGTGTCCCCCACCTCCAGCCGGGTCACCATGGTGCCCGGCAGCAGGCGGGCCAGCGGCTGCCCGACGCCCCACGGCGTGTTCCTGTCGATGGCCAGGTTCATCACGGGGGCCAGCTCCACCACGGACGCGGCCGAGGTCAGCGGCAGCACGGGGGCGGTGGACCGGCGGGTGATCCGGATCGCCCGGCGCGCGGCGGCCAGGCCCACGGAGCCGTCGCGGGACGCCTGGCTGCCCGAGGAGGCGGCCCACGAGGCCAGCTCGCGGACCCTTCGAGCGGCGTCGGCCAGCCGTTCCTCGGGCAGCAGTCCCTGGGTCACCGCCGTGGCGATCGCGTCGCGGATGCCGGCGGCGGTGGCCTCGTCGGCCCGCTCGCCGCCGACGCAGATCGCGTCGGCCCCGGCGGCGATGGCACGGGCGGAGGCGCCCCCGATCCCGTACGCCCCCGCCACCGCGGCCATCTCGATGCCGTCAGTGATGATCATTCCTTCGAACCCGAGCTCCTCCCGCAACAGCCCGGTGAGCACCTTGGGGCTGAGCGTGGCGGGCAGCTCGGCGTCGTACGAGGGCACGAGGAGGTGGCCGGTCATGACGGCCTTGACGCCCTCCTTGATCGCCTCCCGGAAAGGGAGCAGCGCGTCCTCGATCCCGTCGGCCACCACGGGCAGGCCGTGATGCGAGTCGACCGAGGTGTCCCCGTGCCCGGGGAAGTGCTTGGCGCACGCGGCCACGCCCGCCGACTGCAGGCCGCGGACGAACGCCCTGGTGTGCCGGGAGACCAGGACCGGGTCCGCGCCGAAGGCCCGCAGGCCGATGACCGGGTTGTCCGGGTTGGAGTTCACGTCGGCCGAGGGGGCGAAGTCGAGCGTGATGCCCGCCGCCACCAGCTCGCCGCCGAGGTCCCTGGCCAGGGCCTCGGTCAGGACCACGTCGTCCACGACGCCCAGCGCGTACCCTCCGGGGCGGCTGCTCCCCGTGGCCACCTCCAGTCGCGTGACCTCCCCCGACTCCTCGTCGATGCCGACGAGCACCGAGGGGTTCTCCGCGCGCAGCGCGGCGGTCAGCCGGGCCACCTGAGCCGGGTCGGCGATGTTGCGCGAGAACAGCGCCACGCCGGCCAGCCCCTCACCGAGCCGGCGGCGCAGCCAGTCGGGAGGCGTGTGCCCGGCGAAACCGGGAAAGAGGACGGCGTCGGCAAGGCGAAGCAGGTCACCGCTCAAGGGCATGACCCGAAATCTAATAGGAAAGTTTCCTATTTGCTAGAGGTATTTTCTGACGTCAGCACCTTCTTTCAGGAAGGCAGGCGCTCGATGACGGTGACGTTCGCCTGCCCTCCTCCTTCGCACATGGTCTGCAGGCCGTACCGTCCGCCCGTGCGCTCCAGCTCGTGCAGCAGCTTCACCGCCAGCACGGCGCCGGTCGCGCCGAGGGGGTGGCCGAGCGCGATGGCGCCGCCGTTCGGGTTCACCTTGGCGGGATCCGCGCCGGTCTCCTTGATCCAGGCCAGGACGACCGGCGCGAACGCCTCGTTGATCTCGATCGCGTCGAAGTCGCCGATGGACAGGCCCGTCATGCCGAGGGCGCGGGCGGTGGCCGGGATGGGGGCGGAGAGCATCACGATCGGGTCGGCGCCGCGGGCCGACAGGTGGTGCACGCGGGCGCGCGGGGTCAGGCCGTGCTCCCGTACGGCCCTGGGTGAGGCGACGAGCAGGGCCGCCGCGCCGTCGGAGATCTGGGACGCCAGGGCCGCGGTGAGCCGGCCGCCCTCGACCAGGGGCTTGAGCCCGGCCATCCGCTCGATCGTGGTGTCCCGGCGCGGGCACTCGTCCGTGGCCACGCCCTCGTAGGGGGCGATCTCGCGCACGAAGCGCCCGGCGTCGATGGCGTGCAGGGCCCGGCGGTGCGACTCGTACGCGTACCGCTCCATCTCCTCACGCGACAGGTCCCAGGTGGCGGCCATCTGCTCGGCCCCCGCGAACTGGGAGACCTCCTGGGTTCCGTACCGCCCGACCCAGCCCTTGGACCCCCCGAACGGCGTCTCGTGGCCAAAGGCGCGGCCCGCGAGCATCGCGGCCGAAATGGGGATCATGCTCATGTTCTGCACGCCGCCGGCCACCACCAGGTCGCTCGTGCCGGACAGCACGGCCTGGGCGGCGAAGTGCAGCGCCTGCTGGGACGAGCCGCACTGGCGGTCCACCGTGACGCCGGGCACCTCCTCGGGGAGCCCGGCCGCGAGCCAGCAGGTGCGGGCGACATCCCCGGCCTGCGGGCCGATCGTGTCCACGCAGCCGAAGATCACGTCGTCGACGGCCGCCGGGTCGGCGTCCGTCCGGTTCATCAGCTCCCTGAGCACGTGCGCGCCGAGATCGGCGGGATGGGCCGCGGCCAGGCCGCCGTTCCTGCGCGCGACGGGGGTGCGGACGGCTCCGACGATGTACGCCTCGTTCACCATCATCGCATCGTAGCAAGCGCTTGGTACGGCACGGAATGCCGCATGAGCTGCGTCAGTTAGGTGAACAAGCGATTGTGCGAGGGCTCATAATGGTGTCGTGACCACGCGTAAGAACTCCGGCACCACGACCACCCCGGCCAAGCGTCAGCGCGCGAGCTCGGGGTCCGCCTCCGAGCGCCGCGACCACCTCGTCAAGCTCGCCGCGGAGCTCTTCGCACGTAAGGGCTTCCAGGCCACGACAGTACGTGAGATAGCCGACGAGGCAGGCATCCTCTCCGGAAGTCTCTACCACCACTTCGACTCCAAGGAGACGATCGTCGACGAGGTGCTGTCCACCTTCCTCGACGACCTCATCGCCCGCTACCGCGCGGCGGTCGACACGAGCGCCGACGCCCGCACGGTGCTGTCGGAGATGGTCCGCATCGGGTTCGGCACGCTGGAGCCGCACCGCGCCGCGATCACCGTCATGCAGAACGACTGGAACTACCTGCGGCAGTTCGAGCGGTTCAACTACCTGGTCAAGGCCGAGGACGAGGTCGAGCAGATCTGGGTGACGCAGATCAAGGCGGGCCAGGCGGCCGGGCTGTTCCGGTCCGACGTCGATCCGAAGCTGACGTACCGCATGATCCGCGACACGATCTGGGTCGCGGTGCGCTGGTTCCGTCCCGGCGGCCGGCTCAACACGGCCGGGCTGGCCGAGCACTACATCACCGTGCTCTTCGACGGCCTCGGCACCGGCGAGCGCACCACGCAAAAGGGATGAGCCTCGGCAAGGCAGTGCGGCTGGCGCTGCAGGAGGCGGCGGAGCCCGGCAAGGCCGAGGCGATGCGCACGTACATGAAGTCGACGATGCCGTTCCTCGGCGTCCAGGCGGTGCGCAGGCGGGCGGCGCTGCGGCGGGTGTTCGCCGAGCACCGGCTGGACACCGCGCCGGAGTGGCGGCGGGCCGTGCTGGCGCTGTGGCGCGAGGCCGAATACCGCGAGGAGCGCTACGCCGCCGTCGAGCTGTCCGGCTACCACCTCTACCGCGACTACCAGACCCTCTACACGGTGCCGATGTACGAGGAGATGATCGTCACCGGGGCCTGGTGGGACCTCGTCGACGAGCTGGCCACCCACCGCGTCGGCGGGCTGCTGACCACCTACCCCGACTCCATGCGGCCGCTCATGCTGGAGTGGGCGCACGACCGAGACCTGTGGAAGCGGCGCACCGCGATCCTCAGCCAGAACCGGTTCAAGGAGCGCACCGACACGGCCCTGCTGTACGCGTGCATCGATCCGAGCCTGTCGGACAACGACTTCTTCGCACGCAAGGCGATCGGCTGGGCGTTACGCGAATATGCCAAGACCAACCCCGACGAAGTGCTCCGCTACGTCAACGCCAAGGGCATCACGGGCCTGAGCCGCCGCGAGGCGCTCAAGAACCTCCCCCTCACCTAGTCCACAGGGCGTCCTGGACGGCCTGCACCAGAGCCATCAGCTCCGGCGTCACCCGCTCCTTCGACCAGGCCAGCGCGTACGTGATGCGCAGGTCGCCGGCGTCGAGCGGCACGAAGCGCACGTCGTCCCTCCTGATGGTCCTGGCCAGGAGCTGCGGGATCGGCAGCAGCCCGGCGCCCGCGGCCACCAGGTCGAGCGCGGCCGCGAAGTCGTCGTCGGCCGCCATGCGCGAACGCCCCGGCAGCCCCGGCCACGGGCGGCTGCCCGGCGTGAGCAGCACCTGCCCGCCCAGCTCGCCTGGGGTGACCTTGGCCCTGGAGGCCAGCCGGTGACCCGCGGGCACGGCCAGATGGTCGACCGTCACGTGAAACCTGGCCGCCGTCACGAACTGCGCCGGCGCCGGAGTGGCCAGGATCGCGGCCGAGACCTCGCCGTCCGCCAGCGCCCGCACCGCCGCGCCCCGGCCCGCCGCCCGCAGCTCCACGCCGATCGCCGGAGTGCGGCCCGCCAGCCGCCTGACGATCCGCGCCGCCAGCGTCCCGACGAGCGGTGGATAAGCGAGATGAATGGTCGGCCTGGCCAGCCGGGCCGACTCGGCCTCGAAGGCGCCGACCGACTCGATCACCTGCTCCGCGTACGGCAGCAGCGCCTTGCCCTCCGCCGTGAGCCGCACGTCGCGGGCCGTCCGCTCGAAGAGCCTGACCCCGGCGGCGCGCTCTAGCCGGGTGATGGCCTGGCTCATGGCGGGCTGGGACATCCCCAGGTCGGCGGCGGCCCTGGAGAAGCTGAGCCGCTCCGCGACCCTGGCGAAGCAGTGCATCTCCTTGAGCATAAGCAGCACCAATCCATGATGCACGAGCTCCCGAGTGCTCGGCAGGATGCCTGCGATCAGCCGAACGAGATCAAGGGAGTCAGAGATGTCCCCATTCCCCAAGTCCACGGTGCTCGGGTATCCGAGGATCGGGCCGCGGCGGGAGCTGAAGCGGGCGCTGGAGTCGTACTGGGACGGGCGGTCGAGCCGGGCGGAGCTCGAGCGGGTGGGGGCCGGGATCAGGGAGCGGACCTGGCGCAGGCTCGCCGAGCTGGGGCTGGAAGGGCTGCCGTCCAACACGTTCTCGCTGTACGACCAGGTGCTGGACACGGCGGTGCTGCTGGGCGCGGTGCCCGCGCGCTACCGCGAGGCCGGCGACCCCTACTTCGCGATGGCCAGGGGCACCGAAGGGCTGGCTCCGCTGCGGATGACGAAGTGGTTCGACACGAACTACCACTACATCGTGCCGGAGATCGGCCCCGACACCGTGTTCAAGCTGGACGCGGCCAAGCCGCTCTCCGAGGTGCGCGAGGCGCGGGCGCTCGGGTACGAGACGCGGCCCGTGGTGGTGGGGCCGGTGACGTTCCTGCTGTTGGGCTCGGCGCTGGACCGGCTGGACGACGTGCTGGCCTGCTACGAGGAGCTGCTGTCCGCGCTGGCCGCCGAGGGGGTCTCGTGGGTCCAGCTCGACGAGCCCGCGCTGGTCGGCGACCGGACCGCCGAAGAGCTGGCCGCCGTGCGCGCCGCCTACTCGCGGCTCGGCTCCCTCGCCGCCCGGCCCGGGCTCTTCGTGGCCTCCTACTTCGGCGACCTTGGTGAGGCCCTCCCGGTCCTGGCCGAGACCCCGGTGGAGGCCATCGGGATCGACCTCGTCCGCGGCGCCGTGCCCGCGCTCGACCTGACCGGCAAGACCGTGGTGGCGGGCGTGGTGTCCGGGCGCGACGTGTGGCGCACCTCGCCCGGTCGCGCCCTGGCCGCCCTGGGCGCCGTGCGCGCCTCGGAGGTGGTGGTCAGCACGTCGTGCTCGCTGCTGCACGTCCCCTACGACGTGGAGGCCGAGCCGGAGCTGGACCCCGCGCTGAAGGGGCGGCTGGCGTTCGCCGAGCAGAAGGTGGCGGAGGTGGTGGCGCTCGCGCGGTCCCCGCTGCGGGAGGCGCCGCACACCGCGCCCTCCGTGGCGCTGCCCGCGCCCGTGGTGCCGGAGGAGCGCAGCCCGTACGCGGTGCGGGCGGCGGCGCAGGCCGAGCACCTGCGGCTGCCCACGCTGCCGATCACCACGATCGGCTCGTTCCCGCAGACCGGCTCGCTGCGCGCCGCCCGGGCCGCGCTCGCTTCGGGCACGCTCTCGCAGGCCGACTACGAGCGGCAGGTCGAGGCCGAGATCGAGCGCGTCATCCGGGTCCAGGAACGCCTCGGGCTCGACGTCCTCGTACACGGGGAGCCGGAGCGCAACGACATGGTGCAGTACTTCGCCGAGCACCTCGACGGGTTCGCCGTCACCAGGAACGGCTGGGTCCAGTCGTACGGCTCCCGCTGCACCCGGCCGCCGATCCTGCACGGGGACGTCGGCCGCCCGTCGCCGATCACGGTGCGGTGGGCCACGTACGCGCAGTCGCTCACGGACAAGCCGGTCAAGGGCATGCTCACCGGCCCCGTCACCATCGTGGCCTGGTCCTTCGTCCGCGACGACCTGCCGCTGCGCGACGTCGTCTTCCAGGTGGCGGACACCGTCCGGGAGGAGGTACGCGACCTGGAGGCGGCCGGGGTGTCGGTCATCCAGGTGGACGAACCCGCCCTTCGCGAGCTGCTCCCCCTGCGGCGGGCCGCGCAGGCCGACTACCTGGAGTGGGCGGTGGCCGCGTACCGCCGGGCCACGTCGGGGGCCGGCGACCGCACGCAGATCCACACCCACCTGTGCTACTCGGACGCCGACCAGATCCTGGCCGCCATCGACGGCCTGGACGCCGACGTGACCACCATCGAGTCGGCCCGCTCGGGCGCGCGCATCCTGGGCACGGTCGGGACCTTCGGGCGGGGGCTCGGGCCCGGCGTCTACGACATCCACTCGCCGCGGGTGCCCGCGGCCTCGGAGATCGAGGACCTGCTGCGCCGGACGCTGGCGGCGCTGCCGGTGGAGCGGGTCTGGGTCAACCCGGACTGCGGGCTGAAGACCCGGACGTACGAGCAGGTGGAGGCGTCCTTGGCGAACGTGGTCACGGCCACCCGCCGGGTCCGTGCGGACCTCCCCGCTCGCTAAGAGGCGTGGCGTTCGGCGAACTCCTCGATCGTCATCCCGAACAGGACCTCGTCGTCGTAACGGCCGTTGGCGTAGTGACTCCTGCGCCGGCGGCCCTCCTCGACGAACCCCAGCCGCTGGTGCAGCGCCAGCGACGCCTCGTTGGATCCGAAGACCCACGCCTCGGCCTTCTGGAAGCGGCGCTCGAAGAACATGTACCTCAGGAGCAGGACGACGGCGTCACCGGCGTACCCCTTGCGGTGGTGGGGCGTCCCGATGCCGATCCCGTACGCGAAGGTGCCGTGCACCCGGTCGACGCTGTGCGTGTTCATCATGCCGACCGGGGTGTTCCCGTCCCGGGTGGCGATCACCAGGCGCACATCGTCCAGGCCCTGGGTTCGCTCGGCCAGCTCGGCGGCCCACTTCCTGGCCCGCGCCGCCGACTGCGGCGGGTGGAGCTGCTCTCCGCTCCTGACCGCGTCGGAGTATTCGTCGAAGGAGTGGAACGCCTCCCAGTCCTCGGGCTCGATGGCGCGCAACCGTACGAGCTGACCTACCCATGCCGACGTCATGCCCGGCAGCAAACCACGCCCCCGCACACCGCCGCGAACGGTTTTCCCGCCGGGCGCGCGTCGCTATACCGCGACGAGCCGCACCCGCTCACCGCGGAGCTTGGCCATGTCGTCGATGTCGGAGGTGAGCAGGACGACCGGCCGCCGCTGCCGTACCGCCATCTCCGCCACGACCGCGTCGATCGCGTACTTGTGGCCGTGCAGCCCGGCCCCGACCAGCAGCGCCGAGGCGGCTCTCGCCTCCTCCTCCCCGACGTGCACGATCCGGGTGCCGGACAACAACCACGCGAGCCGGGATCGATCCGTCCGGCGGTGGGCGGCCTCGATGATGGTGAGGGCGCTGACCACCACTTCCATCCCGCGGCTTCGCGCTTCCGCAACCATGGCGACGACGGACGGCTGATCGCCCAGCAGTTTCGACAACCCTTCGCAGTCGAGGACGAGAGTCCCCTCATGCGTCAGCCTGCGGCGCGCCACGCCTCCTCCTCCGAGAACACCTCGTCGAACACCTGGCGGGCCCGCTCCTGCTCCTCCGCCGGCACAGGGCCGTTGCGGCGCTCGTAGTCGGCCAGATATTCGTCCAGAATCTGGCCACGCAGCTCGCGCTCCACCGCCGCGGCGATGAACGCGGAGAACTCCCGCTTGCCCACCCGGCGGCGGATCGCCTCAGCCGTCCCTTCGGCCAGGGAGAGGCTCACCCGGGTCGAGGGACCCTCACCGATGCTGTACAAGGTCTCAGCCATGGTTCCGAGATTATCAAACGAGTAGGAATTCAGGCGACGGCGAACTCGCAGGCGAAGACCGTGCGCTCCGGCCAGGCGAGCCTGCGACGCGACGAGGCCCTGGCCGTCTGCCGACGTCATGATCGGCGGCCGACCACACCGCGGCCCGCGTTCCATTTCGGAGCCGCTCTATTGCAGGGATTCGCCGGCTCTTATAAAAGCCGGCCGGATCGAGCTTTATTATTTGCTTTGATTGTGCTGTTCGTCATTCGGGGGCCGGCGCCATGGGGAGGTGCGCATGGGTTCTCACCCCCAGCTGCTCGTTGTCAGCAGGGGAATGGCCGGGATCAGGTTCGACATTCCCGGCGGGCACACCGAGATCGGAAGTATGCGGGGTTCGGGGATCCTGCTGGAGGTCGACGGCGTCAGCCGGCGGCACGCGTCGCTCGACCGGAACGGCGACCACGTGGTCATCAACGATCTCGGGTCGCGAAACGGTACCTGGCTCAACGGTCACAAGATCGCCGGTGGTCAAGTGCTCCGTGACGGGGACCAACTGCGGATGGGGTACGCGGAGCTGCGGTTCGTCCAGCCTGCCGGGACGGGTCCGTCAGCAGGTTACGAGTTCGGGGACGTACGCGGGCCGGTGAACGCGGGAAGCGGCATCCAGTACGTGGGCGGGCACCACCAGAACGCCGGCCGGGACATTTATGGCGACAGTTATGACGTTCAAGTCAACGCCGATTATGAGCCGTTCGACGAAGTCTTCCAGGGAAAAGGGTTCGGGCGCGTGCTCATGGTCCTCGGCTCATTGATCGCGCTCACCGGGTTCGGTATTTGGATGGCCCTCATCTTCGGCGCCATGGCCTCGAAGGATTTCTCGAACCCGATGACACAGGAGTTGATTCCCGGGATTCCCCAGGCACCAGCGGGTTTCGGTCTTTTCCTGGCCGGTGGGGTGCTCGCGGGGATCGGCTCGTCCATGTCCAAGGCCGCGCGCAAGCGCGCGGAGCAGCGCAGACGGCGGCGGCACGGGCCGCGGCCCTAGGGAGAGGTGACGGTTATGGGGGAGACCTTCCGTTTCGGGAACGTCAGCGGGCCGGTGAACGCCGGGAGCGGCACACAGTACGTGGGCGGACATCACCAGACCGCCGGGCGGGACATCCACGGCGTCGCGGGACACCAGCTCGCCGGCCAGGGCCTCCACGCCGACCTGGACGCCATCAGGAGCGCCCTGGACGAGCTGAGGCTGTCCGCGGCCGAACGCCAGAGCGCGGAGCGCGAACTGTCGGCGGTCGAGGACGCGGTGGGCGGAGAGACCCCCGACAGGGAGCAGGCCGGCCGGCACCTCCAGGAGCTCACCTCGGGGCTGGAGCGTGCCGGAGCGCTCGCCGACTCCGGCGCCACGTTGATCGATGCCCTGGGCCGCATCGCCCAGTGGCTCGGCCCGCTGGGCGCCGGAGTGCTCGCCCTCCTCGGCCACTGACGCCCAGGGGTCGGGCCGTACCACCCGACTGGGAGCACGTCCGAACTCCCATCGCCCCTTCGCCGAACCCGCAGCCATATGCGCCGGCCTGCCCATGCCGCCGCTCGTGTGTTCGCCCTGCTCGTCCAGCGGCTCGGGACGGGCCCCGCGCGCGTCCACCTCGACATCCACACCGACGACCTGGAGGCGGAGACCGCACGCCTGGAGGCCCTCGGGGCTCGACGGCTGCGGCTGGTCAACGATCATTGGTGCGTCATGGAGGACCCCGCCGGACTGCCTTTCTGCGTCATCCCCCAGCCCCCGGGCTCCCTGAACGACCAGAACGCCCAACGCTGGGACGACTGACACCGCCTGACCGGCGACGGACCACGCGCACCTCGTCTCCGCAGCCGGTGAAATGAGCCGAATCGGGGCTCATCGCGAACCGGTGTCACGCCCCAAGCAACGCAGACCGACGTCCCCCACCCAGCCGAATCCGAGCCGCCGTCCCCACATCACCTTCATCATCCGTGGGCGGCACCGTTACTCGGTCGCCGCGCTTCGGGGCTCACGCCGAAACCTCAACCGGCCCGAAGTCGCCCGTGGTGGCCTTGCGAGCCTCGGCGTAGCGTGCGGGATCCGCCTTGATGCGGGCTGTTGCCCGCCACCCGGCGATGACCTCCTGCGTCGTGGTGTCGACTTCCAGCTCAGCAGCGTCGGAAAGCGCCTCGACCAGTTCGAGGGTGAAGGCGCGCAGTTCGTCCACCGTGAGGTGGCGAACCCAGGGAAAGACCTCGGGCATGGCGATGACCAGTGTGCGCGCGTTGGGGTCGTGCTTGATCAAGGCGAGGAACAGACGTGACGCGGTAGCCAGAGTCTGCTCCCGCTGCTCCGCACGGTCGGCTGTGGTCAGATAGAAGTCCGGGGCGTCACGGTGGGTGACGCGCACACGACCCAGCCGCGCCGCACGCTCAGCGACGGCGCGAGGATTCCTGGACAGGTCGGAGAAGGTGACAGCGTCGGCATGGCTGGTACTCACACCGCCAGAATAAATCAGAACACATTCTGATGCCGGTTTTCCGAGCGACGCTCATCGTGAAGCGCCCCTGGGTACCGCAGGTGCCGCGCGCATGCCGGAGCTCCGCTTGTTTTATCGTTTTTCGATGCTATCGTGAGCTATGTTCTCATCGAAAAACGATAAAGGAGACCGGCGATGCCCGCCAGCTCGACAGCAACCGTGCCCTCGGCAGTCGGCGCGTGGACTCGGCGTCTGCACGCGCTTCTGACCACCGTTCTCGTCCTTGGTGTGCTCGCTTCCCTCGCGCGGCTGATTGCCGACGTCATCCTTGCCCTGCCGACGGTGAAGGCAGACTACGGCTTCACCGGGCTCTGGCCGTCGCATGCCCGCGCGTCGCTCGACGGAGCTCTGGCCCCGGGAGTACGCGCGGTGGACGTCATGATCGAAGCGACCCTCTACGATCCGGCGCGCGCGCCCTTGCTGGCCGCTCTGCACCTGCTCACATGGCTGCCTGGCGCGCTGGTGATGCTCTTCTCCCTGTTCTGGCTCGTCCGCATCACCAGCCGGGGTGTGGCCGGCGACCGTGCGCTGTTCTCCGCCGACGCGGTGCGGGACCTGCGGAGGATCGGTGCGGTCCTCACCCTTGGCTCACTGGTGGCCTGCGCCCTCGACTTCGCGGCGAAGAGCGTGGCGGCCCGAATGATGACCATCGACGCGTATGTGGTGCCCGGCGACGTCGACTGGCCGCTCGTCGCCGTGCTGATGGGTGTGGGAGCGTTCGTGGTGGCGGAAGTGATCGGGCGCGGCCTGGCCATGCTCGACGAGATCGAAGGCACGATCTGAGTGCCACCAGGCGAGCTCAACGGGCGCATCGAGATCCGGCTCGATGAGCTGCTCGCTCAGCGCGGCATGACGTTGACCGAGCTGTCCCACCGGGTCGAGGTAACGATCGCCAACCTGTCCATCCTCAAGACCGGCAAAGGCAAGGCCATCAGATTCTCCACCCTGGCCCGGCTGTGCGAGGTGCTCGAATGCCAGCCGGGAGACCTGCTGCGCTACACGGACAATCCCGCCGACGCCGGGGCTCGCTGAGCTTGCCACCTGAGGGCCACGCTCGGCAGCCATTGGTGGCCGCAGCGTCGAGCGCGAGGGGCCCGGCCCAAAAGGGCGTAGGCATGCGACAGATGAGGGCGATGCAGAACCTCCCGCTCGAAGAGCGCTCAAGAAATCACGCGCTGCTGACGGTCGAGGATCAAAACACCCTCTTAGACTTTGCCCTCCGCTGTCACCTTGGCACGCCGGTGCCCTTGAATCTCCGCAAGGAACTCCTGCTCGCCCGGCTCCACAGCTTCCTCGCCGTCGGCACGGCCGACATATTCGGCCCGAATGTCCTTCCAACGTACGTAACCCATCATGATCGGCCTTCCTCTTCCGCGCGCCCAGCGAGATGCCACTCTTCGGCATCCGCCTCGTCAGGGCTGCTCTTCCAAAGATTTCTGGAGGCGGGTGCCGGCATGCTCGGGCGAAGCCTGCGCCTGGATAAGGACGTCTTCGCGGAGCGAAGGCCTCCAGGGGTCGGGACCAGGCCCGACTGGGGGCGACGCCTGAGCTCTCCGAGCGCGAAGCGCCCCAGGCGAAGACCGTGCGCGCCGCCAGGCGCCGTCGTCGGCCACGTGCCGATGTGTCAGTCGAGCAGGCCAAGATACTGAGCGAGCCGGCCTTGAACCTGGGTCAACAGGTCTTCGTCCAGCACGCCGGTGCGGTCTTCGAGGGCGTACTTCGGTAAGGGCTGCACGGCCGGGATCCTGATCCAGCATTTCTTGACGGCTCCACCCTGGCCTTTGGCGAGTTGCACGTCGAACCGCGTCCGGCGCGAAGTGGAGCCAGAGATGGGACAAGCGAGAATGAACGGCCATTCAGGATCGCTGTTGGACTGAGCTCCGGTGACGACCACCACGGGACGTCGCTCGTCGTGGACCACTCGTTCTTCTTCAGGGATGAGACGAAGCGTCTTGTCGGTGACGAGATAAACGCCTCCGACGATGTAGGGCCCCGGCACCTACTCCTCCAAGAGTCGGCGGATCGCCTCCGCCCGATGCTCTGCGAGGTGACGGATCTCTTCCGCGAGATCCTCGATACCACCAGGCTCGTCCTCAGGCAGCGGATTGCGCTCCACCCACCGGCGGAGCGAAGCCAGTCCGGAGCCCAGGTCGGGCAGAGGTGGCCCTCCAGCAAGGTCTAGTCGCGCGTCGGCCCGACGCTGTCTACTCGCCTCCCTCATGGGAAGCGTCTGGCACGTGAGGTCACACAACTGGCCTGGTGAAAGTCGCCCGTAGTCGGCCAGAACGGCCTGCATGATCATGGCGAACTCGACGCTCACCACCGTCCGAGGAACATCGACCAGGTGAATGGTCCACTCACGACGACCGGCGAAAGGATCCGCACTCTCATCAAGGATGATCACGCCCGCCTCACGAAGGTCACGCTCGACCTCGACCAGACGGAAGCTGTGGGGACCGCTGGCGCTCCAACGCCATTCGAGGCCGGAGCCGGCGGGCAATCCCCGCTCGACTGCGCGGAGGTCGGCCAGATAGAGGAGATGGGAGAGCTTGGTGCGGCTCACACGCGTGCCGGTCGCCCGGGCGGTCGCCAGCAGATAGGCGACTGCCGCCGCAGAGCCGCGAAGGGGCACAGGGGCCGACACGATGTCCAGTGTAGGCATCGGGCGCACCATGACCGGCAGCTCCTCACACCGCAATCGTAGCTCTTGGTGTCTGAGATTTTACCCTCCGCTGTCACCTTGGCAAGCCGGTGCCCTTGAATCTCCGCAGGGAGCTCCTGCTCACCCGGCGCCCAGCGAGATGCCGCTCTTCGGCGTCCGCGTCTTCAAGGCTGCTCTTCCAAGGATTTCTGAAGGCGGGCGCGGGCGAAGCCTGCGCCTGGATAAGGACGTCTTCGCGGAGCGAAGGCCTCCAGGGGTCGGGACCAGGCCCGACTGGGGGCGACGCCTGAGCGCGAAGCGCCCCAGGCGAAGACCGTGCGCGCCGCCAGGCGCGTCCCGGGACGAGCGCAGCGAGGACCGCTCGGGGCGGGCTCCAGCAGGCCCACCCCGGAATCGGGCGACGGGTGGGTGGCGCTTGCGCGACCTAGCCGAAGGTCCAGGCCAGGTGGGTCAGGGCGGCTTCGGCGTAGTGGTGGGGGCCTGTGCTCAGGCCGTACGCCAGGTCCTCGATGAGTGCGCATCTCGCGTAGAAGAGGATCCGGGCGCGGTCCGCCTCGTCCAGGGAGAAGGCGTAGTGCGACACCGTCAGCTCGAAGATCTCGGGCCCCAGGTCGCGGTAGATCAGGGCGAAGTCGTGGGCCGGGTCGGTGAGGGCGGCGTCGGTCCAGTCGATGACGCCGGTGATCGTGCTGGTGGCCGCGTCCGTCAGCAGGTGCTCGGTGCCCAGGTCGTTGTGGCAGAAGCGGAGCTCGCCGGCCTCGTCCGGCGGCGGCTCGCGGAGGAAGCGCTCCACCAGGTGGCGCTGTTCCTCCGGGACGTGGGCCTCGACGTCGCGGTAGTCGAGCTCCGCGTCCTGGAGGAGGGTCAGCGCCGGGTAGGTGTCCAGCGGCGCGAGGTCGCGCATCCTGTCAGGAGAGGCGCCGTGCAGGGCGCTGAGGAACTCGGCCAGAGGCTGCGCCAGGAGCCGGGGGTCGGCGGCGGGGTGCCGGTTGAGGGGCTCGCCCGGGAGCTTGCTGTACGCGATCGCCCCCGACTCGTCGTCGGCGAAGACCACCTCGGGGACCGGTAGCGGGGACAACTCCCTGACGGCCGCCAGGCGGGCGACCTCCTGGCGGTTCTCCTCGGGGGTCGTCGCCTTGTTACGCCGTACCAGTAATTCGTTGTTGACCTCGTACACCGTGTTGTCGAGGCCCTGGCCCAGCCGATCGATGGAGCGCACCCGATAGTCGGGGAGATGGCGGGCCAGCAGCGCGCGGATTTCGCCAGTCACACCCCGCAGCCTAAGCCCCCGCTACTTGAGGGCTCCAGAGGTCAGGCCGCTCTGGATCTGACGTTGGAAGACCGTGTAGACCGCCAGCATCGGCAGGATCGCCAGGGTCAGGGCGGCGAAGAGGGCCGACCAGTCCTGGTCGTATCCGGCGGCGGTGGAGATGTCGGCGATGCCCATGGGGAGGACCCACTTGTCGCGCTCCTGCAGCAGCACCAGGGGCAGCTGGTACTGGTTCCACTGGCCCAGGATGTTGAAGATCGTGATGCTGATGATGCCCGGCTTGGCCATCGGCAGCATGATCTGGAAGAAGACGCGGGTGTGCGACGCGCCGTCCACCATCGCCGCCTCCCCCACCGCCGTGGGCAGCGTACGGAAGAACGCCGACAGGAAGAAGACCGTGAACGGCATCGAGTACGCGATGTAGACCAGGACCAGGCCCGCATGCGTGTTCAGGCCGATGAAGGGGCCGATGAGCGGCACGTTGCCCATGTTCTGGACGACGAAGAAGAGCGGGGTCAGGGCCAGGTAGACGGGAAAGGCCAGACCCGAGACGAAGAGCAGGTAGATCGCCCGGTTGCCGCGAAAGGGATAACGCGCCAGCACGTACGCCGCCATCGACCCGATGAGCATCGTCCCGAACGTGCTGAACGCCACGACGATGACGCTGTTGAGCATGTACTGCCCGATGTGCGCCTGCTCCCAGGCCCTGGCGAAGTTGTCCCAGTGCAGCGTGGCCGGCAGCGACCAGGCGTCACCGAAGATCTCGTCCTCGCTCTTGACCGAGGCCAGGAACGTCCACAGGATCGGCACGATCACCAGCAGCGCCCACACCAGCAGCGCGACATGCGTCAGCACGCCCAGCGGGCCGAGCCGGCGCCTGCGCTCCTGGCGGGCGAGCCTGCGGGAGTTCGCCGCCGTCCACGAGATCGTCGTTGTCATCAGTACTCGATTCGTTCGCGCCGCGAGAGGCGCAGCGAGAGGATCGCGAAGCCGACGGTGAAGAGGAACATGATCACGCCCAGCGCCGAGGCGTAGCCGAAGCGGAAGTACTGGAACGCGTTGCGGTAGATCTCGGCGGCCATGACCGTGGTCGACCAGTCGGGGCCGCCGTGCTGGTCGGTCATCACCCAGACGATCGCGAACACGTCCAGCGCCAGGATCCCCAGATAGACCCAGGCCACCTGTACGGTGTCCCAGAGCAGCGGCAGCGTGATGCGGAAGAACAGGCTCACCCGGCCGGCCCCGTCGATCTGCGCGGCCTCGAACATGTCCCTGGGGATGGAGGCCAGGCCGGCGGAGAAGAGCACCACGTAGAAGCCGACCGCCTGCCACACCATGACGCCCAGCACCGACCAGAACGCCACGTCGGGATCGGACAGGAAGCCGATCGGCCTGACCCCGAGCGCCATCAGCGGGCCGTTCAGCATGCCGCTGCCGTCCGGCCGGAACACCTGCTGGAACAGCACCGCCACCACCGTGACGGCCAGGACCTGCGGGAAGAAGAACACCACGCGGTAGAACTTCGACCCGCGGATCCCCGACGTGCCCTGCGCGCCGCCCACGTTGAGGAGGAAGGCGAAGAACAGGGCGATGACGATCGTGATCAGCGGCAGCAGCACGAGCAGCGCGCCGTTGTGCGTGACGGCCTTCCAGAACGTGCCGTCGCCGAAGAGCCGCTTGAAGTTGTCCAGGCCGATGAACGTGGGCGTGGCCGTCACGCCGCGCCAGTCGGTCATCGCGATGTAGAACGCCTGGATGTACGGCGAGATCACGTAGACCAGGTAAAGGATCACCGGGGCTGCCAGGAACGAGGTGATGAACAGCCCGCGGCGATACCTGTTGAAGATCATCAACGCTTGTACTTCTTGATCGAGGAGTCGTTCTTGATCTCGTCGGCCTTCTTCTGCAGGCGCTCGAGGTAGGCGTCCGGCTTGAGCCCGCCGGTCATCAGCTCGCCGGTGGCGGCGATGGCCTCGTCCTTGAGCTGGGCGTACCAGGTCTGCCAGCGGTAGTAGACGACGTTCGTGCCCGCGGCGGCGAACGCCTTGGTCGCGCTCTCGGCGCCCGGCGACAGCTGCCGTCCCTCGCCCGCGCCCTTGACCACGGAGACCGTCTTGACCATCTCGCTGAAGTCGCCCGCCGCCTTCTTCGACAGCATGGCCCGCAGGTACTCCATGCCGCCCTGGGGGTTGGGGGACTTGGAGGGCACGATGAAGTTCTCGCTCGGCTGGCTGTGCAGGCTGCCGTACGGCAGCTTGTCGGAGCTGCCGAAGTCGGGGATCGGGAACATCCCGTACTCGAAGTCGGCCGGGGTGGTCGTCTTCTGCTCGTTCTCCAGCCAGGAGCCGGAGGGCAGCATGGCGACCTTGTACTTGTTCTGGGCCGTCTGGGTCTGCACGTGGTCGAGGCCGGCGGTGCCCTCCATGAGGTACTTGGCGCCGATCTCCGCCCAGGCGGTGGCCGAGGTCTTCATGGCGTCGCTCTTCCAGGCGCCGTCCTCGAGGTTGTCGATGTTGACGAGCACCTCGGCGCCGCCGATCTTGGCGGCCATGGTGAGCAGCGGTTCGTACAGGTACTGCGGGAACTTCCCGGCATAGGTGAAGGGCGCCATCTTGCCGGACTTCTTGATGGTCTCGCAGAGCTTGAGGAACTCGTCCCAGGTCTTCGGGGCCTCCCAGCCGTTGTCACGGAAGGCCTTCTGCGAATACCAGATGCCGAAGATGTAGTTCACGTAGCCGAGCACGCTGAAGGTGCCGTCGTACGTGCCGAGGTCGATGACGGCCTGGTCGATGGTGTCGCGGACCTTGGTGTTCGGGTCGTCCCAGCTGGGCGCGTCGAGCAGCGGGGTGAGGTCCTGGAGCTGGCTGTCCTGGGCGAGCGCGCCGAAGTCCATGGCGTTCGCGCCGGAGTTGTCGATCACGTCCGGCGGGTTGCCGCCGGCGAAGCGCGGCTGGAGGACCTTGGTGATCTCCTTGGTCGCGTTGTGCTTGATCTCGACGTTCGGGTGCTTGCTCTTGAAGAGCGGCTGGTGGATGTTCTTGGCGTAGTCCTGGCCGAAGCCGCCGTCGAAGATCCACACCTCCAGCGGCTTGTTGTCCGCCATGCCGAACGGGTTGGCCGCGCTGGTCGCGACCGGCGCCGCCGAGGACGACGCGGTGGGCTTGGCGGCCGGTGTGGCGCAGGCGGCCAGCGCGCCGGCCACGGGTACGAGTGCGGCGCCGCGAAGGAGCTCACGCCGGCTGATATGGGGGGTGTTGGGCATATGACTGCTCCTGACTTTCTATGATCCGCGTCGGATACGGCCTGCGTAGCGGCTCTCCAGGGCCTTGTTGTGCTCGTCGCCGCCGGTCACGTTGACCGACATGTAGATCGGGGGCGTCTCGCCCATGGCCACGAGCTCGTCCACCGCCCGGGTGACCACCATCTGCGCGAGCAGCGCCGAGGTGACCGTGGACACGGCTCCGTACGTGCCGCCGCCGGGCAGCTCGAGGATGGCGTCGCCGTACGGCGCCCCGTTGTCCAGCACGACGTCGGCCAGGTCGAGCAGCTTGCGGCCCGACGGGTGGCGCGAGGTCATCTGAGTGCTGTGCTTGACCGAGGTGAGCGCGATCAGCGGGTGCCCGCGCTCCTTGACGAGCGTGGCCAGCTCGACGACCGTGCCGTTCACGCCGGAGCTGGAGATCAGCACGAACACGTCCTGCGGCGCCACCGGCGCCAGGTCGTAGATCTCGTGCGCGATGGCCGGGTCGCGCTCCAGCTCGGAGGTCAGCACGCCGGGCGCGTGGCCCCCGTACAGGACGAGGTCCCTGGGCGAGAGGCGGTTGCTGGGGACGAGGCCGCCGGCCCGTCCGGCGATCTCCATGGCGATGGCCTCGGAGTGTCCGGAGCCGAACGCGTTGACCACGCCGCCCGCCCGGATCGAGGCCACGATCAGCGCGGCCGCCTCCCGTACCGGCTCGGCCTGGCTCTCCGTGACCTGGCGTGCCAGATCGAGGACCTCGGTTGCGTACGTCATTCAGCCTCTCTCCACCCGATGGCTCTCCACGGCGCTGATCGTGCGCTCGAACGCCTCGTTGGTGCGTTCGTAGGTGCGCTGGGCCACCGCCACGTACACGGCGTCCAGCACGAACAGCTGCGAATGGACGGCGGCCAGCCCGCCGAGCCGGAACGTGGTCTCCCTGCTGGCCGTGGTCAGCACCAGGTCTGCCAGCTCGGCCAGCGGCGAGCGGGCGAAGGAGGTGACCGCGACCGTCAGCGCGCCGTGGCTGCCGGCCTCGGCCAGCGCCTCCATGACCTCGCGGGTGCGGCCCCGGTGGCTGATGCCGATGGCCACGTCGCCGTCCTTGAGCAGGGCCGCCTCCGACAGGGCCACGTGCGCGTCGCCGGCGCTCCAGCCGGGGACGCCGATGCGGCGCAGCCGGCCCTCGAACATGGCGGCGACGTTGCCGCTGGTGGAGACGCCGACCAGGAGCACGCGCGGCGCGGCCACGATCGCGTCGGCCACCTTGGCGACGATGTCGAGGTCGAGCTGCGCGGCGGTGTCCTGGATGAGCCTGGCGTCGGCGGCGGCCATCACCTCGATGGCCGAGTCGAGCGGGTCGTCCGGGCCGATCTCGTGGCCGACGCCCGCTCCCCAGCCCGCCTGCGCGGCCCGGCCGGTCTCGGTGGCGAGCGCGACGCGCAGCTCGGCGTACCCCGAGAAGCCGAACGCCCGGCAGAATCTCGTCACGGTCGCCGGCGAGCTGCCGGCCCGCTCGGCGAGCGCGATGATGGTCGAACGCGCCGCCTCGGCAGGATCGCCGAGAATCACCTCGCCGACTCTGCGCAAAGCTTCCGGCAAACCGGGTAGTTCTGTTTCGACGCGCCCAAGCGCTCCTGAAGTCACGAATATTCCTTCCGAATACCCGGTCTTCTGGCGAAAATTATTCTTGCTTCCGGTCCGCGTCAACCCCCAGACTCGGACCGTGACTGAATCGCTAGTGGTCGGTGTCGACGCCGGGGCCACGTCCACGCGGGTCGCCGTGCACGCGCTCGACGGCACCAGGGTCGGCTACGCCCGGGCTGGCGCGGGCAATCCCACTGCTCACGGGCTGGGCAAGGCGGTGGCCAACGTGGCCGCCGCGCTCGGTGAGGCGCTGGGGGCGCATGATGGCCGGCGGGTCGTGGCGTCGCTGACCGGGGTGGCGGGGCACGTGGCGGAGATGGTGCCCGAGCTGGCGAAGGTCTGGGCCGGGCACGGCATCGCGGAGGGGCCGCGCTACATGGGCGACACGCCGATCGCCTACGCCGCGGGCTCGCCGGAGCCCGACGGCTCGCTGCTGCTGTCGGGCACGGGGGCGGTGGCGGCCAGGATCGTGGGCTTCCGGCTCGACGCCATCGCCGACGGGCTGGGCTGGCTGCTGGGCGACGAGGGGTCGGGCTTCTGGATCGGCCGCCAGGCCGTCAAGGAGGTGGTCGGCGCCCTCGACCGCGGCGCGCCGCCCACCGGCGCGCTGGCCGAGCTCGTGGTGGAGCACTTCCTCGGCGACGAGCGGCCCGCCGCGCCGCGTGCCGTCGCCGACCGCATCGTACGGCTGGCGCAGGCCGACCACATGCGCCTGGCCGCGCTGTCCTCGCTGGTCAGCCAGGCCGCCGAGGCAGGCGACGAGGCGGCGCTCCAGGTCACGCGGGAGGCCGCCGAGCGCCTGGTCGCCACGCTCGGACGCGTACACGTGTCCGGTCCGGTGGTGCTCGCCGGAAGCGTGCTCACCAGCGAGGGTCCGGTACGCCAGGCGGTGGTGAAGCTGCTGGCGGACAAGAACGTCACGACGGCGGGGGACGCGGCGGGCGCGGCGGCCTGGCTGGCGGCCCGGGACCTGCTCCCGGAGGCGGACGCGAAGGCCCTGCACACCGCGTTCACCGCCGTCAGCCCTTGACGGCCCCCGCCGTCATCCCGGTGCCCACCCGGCGCTGCAGGAACAGGAAGAGCAGCAGCGCGGGCAGCGCGAACAGGCTGGCGGCGGCCATCGTGGCGCCCCAGTCCGTGCCGAAGACGTCGCGGAAGGACGACAGCCACACCGGCAGCGTGCGCTTGTCCTGGTCCTTGATGATCAGCACGTTCACGAACGCGAACTCGTTCCACGCCGTGATGAACCCGAACAGCGACGTCGCCATCAGCCCGGGCGCCAGCAGCGGGAAGACCACCCGGCGGAAGGCGGCCAGGCGGCCGCACCCGTCCACCTGCGCCGCCTCCTCCAGCTCCGGCGGGATCGCGGCCAGGAACCCGCGCAGCGTCACGATCGTGAACGGCAACGTGATCATGAAGTAGACGCCGGTCAGCATCGCCAGCGAGTCCAGCAGCTCGGTGTCCCTGGCGATGATGAACACCGGCACCAGCAGCGCCTCCCACGGCGCCATCTGCGCCGCGAACACCGCGATCACGAACGCCCCTCTCCCCCGCCAGCGCATCCGGGCCACCGCGAACGCCGCCAGCAGCGCCGTCACCAGCGCGACCAGCACCGCGACCACGGTGACGACGAGGCTGTTGCGCCAGTAGGTCCAGAACCCCGGCGCGTTCACCGCCGTCACGAAGTGCTCCAGGGTCGGGTGCGCCGGCCAGAACGTCGGCGTGGCCGCCTGGATCTCCCCGGTCGGCTTGAACGCGGTCAGGAACATCCAGTAGACCGGGAAGATCGTCATCACGAGCACGACGACCGCGGCCGCGTTGAGCGTCAGCCTCTTCACTGGCGGACCATCCTTCGCAGGTTGCTGACCAGGGCGACGGCGAGGATGACGACGGTGAGCATGGCGACCGCCGAGCCCAGGTCGTACCGGTGCAGCACCCGGGCGATCTTGAACGCGTACACCGGAAGGGTGGTCGTGGCGCCGTCCGGGCCGCCCTGGCTGAGCACCCAGATCTGCGGGAAGCACTTGGCCACCCAGATCACCTCCAGCGAGGCGACCAGGGCGAACAGTTGCCGCAGCATCGGCAGGGTGACCTTCCAGAAGACCTGTCGGCCGGTGCCGCCGTCGATCCGGGCGGACTCGTACAGCTCCACCGGAATGGTGGTCAGCCCGGCGTAGAGGGTGAGCGCGGCGAACGGCACCGACTGCCACACGACGAGGACCACGAGCACGGCGAACGTGGCCGTGCCGTCGGCGAACCACGGGTAGCCGCGGAAGGAGTCGAACCCGAGCGCGACCAGCAGCCAGTTCACCACCCCGAGCTCCGACTGGAACAGCCACTGGAACACCGTCGTGGCCGCGATGATCGGGGTGGCCCAGGCCAGGGCGAGGGCGCTCATCAGGGCCAGGCGCAGCCCGCGGCGCAGGCGGGCGAGCATCAGCGCCACGCCGGTGGACAGGACCACGATCAGCACCACGTTGATCGCGGTCCACCCCAGCGTGCGCCACAGCACCCGCCAGAACTCCTCGCCGGCCAGCAGCTCGGCGTAGTTGTCCAGACCGGCGAAGGCCGCGCCGCCCCTGATCAGCTCCCCCATGCGGAAGTGCTGGAAGGAGATCACCGCGGCCTTGAGCATCGGGTAGAGCAGGAGGAAGGCCCCGCCCGCCACCGTGGGCGCGATGAGCAGGTAGGGCCACGGGCTCCTGGTGCCGCGCATTCAGGACCCGCTGTTCAGGGTCGTGGTGATGGACTCCGAGACCTTCTTCGCCTCCGTCGCGGGGTCGGCGCCGGTGAGCACGGCGGTCATGTACTGCTTGATCACGGAGGTGGCCTCGACGGCGGCCCAGTTGGGGGTGTTCGGGGTGGCGCGGCCGCCCGCGGCGCCCTTCGCCATGGCCGCGGTGCCCTCGTCGCCGTCCAGCACGCCGGCCAGCGAGGTGCGGTTGGGCACGAAGCTCATCGTCTTGGCCAGCTCGGTCTGGAACCGCTCCCCGGCCAGGGCCCGGACCAGCTCGTACGCCGCCTCCTGGCGCTTGGACGCGGCCGGGATGATCAGGTCGGAGCCGCCCGTGAAGACGGTGCCGGGTCTGTCGGCCGTCTTGCCCGGGATGGGGAAGAAGCCCATCTTGTCCTTCAGCTTGGGGTCCACCTCCAGGACGCGGGCGGCGATGCCGGGGACGGCGATGACCTGGGCCACCTTGCCCTGGGCGAAGACCTCGTGCTGGGGCGGGTTGGCCTCGTCGGCGTCCTTGGGGCCCTTGCCGAGGGCCTGGAGGCGCTGGTAGAAGTCCATCCCGGCCAGGGCCTGCGGGGTGTCGAGGGCGCCCTTCCACTTGCCGCCCTCCTGGACGGCCAGGTCGCCGCCCTCGTCCCAGATGAAGCCGGCCAGGGCGTACCAGGTCTGCCCGGTCAGATAGATGCCCTGATTTCCGTTTTTATTTAGCTTTGCGGTGATATTTAGCCATTCATCCCGCGTTTTCGGGGGCTCCTTGATGCCGGCCCCGGCGAACAGGTCCTTGTTGTAGACGACCACGCGGTTGGCGGCGTACCAGGGGATCCCGTACTGCTTGCCGTCGACCTTGCCCGGCTGGGCCAGGCCCGGCAGCCAGTCCTCGCCCTTGAGCTCGGCGATCTTGCCGGTCAGGTCCGTGACGCCGCCGCTGGCCGAGTACTGGGCGACCTGGGTGTTGCCCACCTCGATCACGTCGGGGGCGTCGGTGCTGGCCAGGGCGGCGGTGACGCGCTCGCCGATGCCGTCCCACGCCTGGATCTGGAGGTCGAGGTCCACGCCCTTGTGCGCCGCCTCGTACTCGGTCTCGAACTTCTTCAGCAGGTCCTGCGTGACGCTGCCGTCCATGATCCAGACGGTCAGCCTGGCGGGGCCCGCGGACGTCTTGGGCTCCTCGGCGGCGCCGCACGCGGCCACCGCGAACACGGCCGCCAGGGCCAGGATGCGGTTCTTCATGGCGATCCTTGTCACGGGTTGGGGACGGTGTCCGTGAAGGAGGTGCCGGCGGCGCGCAGGGAGGCGACGCGGCCGGTGACGTCGGCGGGCGGGACGACCTCGTTCTTGCTGTAGTAGAGCCAGTCCACCTGCTGCCGGTACGTACGCGTCCCCGTGGCGGCCTGAAGATCGATGAACCAGTTATTGAACATGATCCACATGGGCGTCTCGGGATAGTAGATGTCACCGTGGTCGGCGAACAGGCGGCCGTCCACGTAGTACCTGATCCGGCCGCCGGAGACCTGGATCACGAGGTCGTGCCAGCCGGCGAAGCTCGCGCGCTCCTCGGTGTGGGTGTTGACGGCCTGCCACGGGTCGGCCTGGTAGGTCTCCCAGCTGGTGGTGTAGAGGATGTTGGACGGCTCGCCCCAGCCGCCGTTCGGCAGATACTCGAAGTCGAGCTCGCCGTAGTCGGGGTCCAGGTTGTAGCGCAGCGGGGTGATGGTGAAGAACGTCTGCACCACGTGCTCGCCGTCGGGGCCACTGGTCGGGGCGTCGCTGAAGCGGACGCGGGCGGCGTAGGTGCCCTCGAAGAACTTGCGGTTCGCGGTGGACAGCTCGGTCTGGACGGTGCCGGCGGCGGTGCCGTTCGTGGTGGAGTCGAGCGTCAGCAGGCCGCCCGGGAACGAGACCGCCGAGGGCGACCAGGTGGCGCCGGGCACGCCGGGGCCGCCGGAGCTGGAGCGCACCGTCCAGCCGCGCTGGGCGAGGCGGGGGTCGCTCGACCCCGTGTACGTGAAGTCGTCGAACAGCACGCCCGCCGAGCCCGTCGGGGGGACCGTGGGCGTGGGAGTGGGGGTGGGTTCGGTGCCGTTCGGCCGCCCCCACGCGAGCTGGCCGTTGACGTAAACGGTGACCTTGTCCCAGTTCGTGTAGGTGGTGTTGGACCCGTAGGAGTAGTCGTCGCTCTGCGTGAACGTCTGCCAGTCCGCGCGGTAGAAGCGCAGCTGCAGGTCGCCGGTGTTCGCGCCGGGGGCCAGGTTGCCGGAGCTGAAGCCGACCTCCAGGTACTGGTCGGCGCCCGACTGGCGGACGAACTGCCCGGTCACCGTCGAGCAGCCCACCACGGCCCAGGAGCAGGCGAAGCGGTAGGTCTCCGTGCCGGTCAGGTAGTAGCGGATCTTGACCTGGTTGAGCGGGATCGTGGTGGTGCCGTCGTTGAAGAGCTGGAGCCAGGGCTCGGCCTGGGCGGTGGTGGCTCCGGGAGCGCTGGTGCGGTACTGGAGGCGTACGGACTGCTGGGCGCTGGCCGGAGCGACCAGGGCCACGACGACGAGGACGAGAGGGAGGACTAAGGAGAGGACAACTTTTCCGATATTTCGGTACATGGGGGGTTCTCCTTGCGAGGTCCGGCCCCGGATTCCGGGCATGCCGAACAGAGCTCGTGACAGCTTGCGGAGGACTCAGGCGCCGCGCCGGATGCGACCGGCGTACAGCGCCTCCAGCTTGAGGTTGTGGGCGTCACCCTCGGGGACGTTGGCCGACAGGTAGACCGGCGGCACCTCGCCCGCTTCGAGCAGATTACGTACGGTCTGAGCCACGACGAGCTGGGCCAGCAGCGCCGAGGTGATCGTGGAGACGGCTCCGACGGAGGCGCCCGCGTCGGGCAGGGGGAGCACGGCGTCGCCGTAGGGCGCACGGTTGTCCAGGACGACGTCGGCCAGGTCGAGGAGCTTGCGGCCCGATGGGTGGCGGGACGCGACGGCTTCGCCGTGGGCGCGCGAGGTGATCGCGATCAGGTCGTGACCGCGCTGCTTGACGAGCGTGGCCAGCTCGACGACCACGCCGTTGACGCCCGAGTTGGAGATGATGACGAACAGGTCGCCGGGATGGACGGGCGCCAGGTCGAGGATGGCGCGGGCGACGGACGGGTCGCGTTCGAGGTCGTAGCGGTCCAGCTCGGAGCGGGGGGCGTCGCCGTACAGGACGAGATCCCTGAGCGCGAGCTTGCTGGTGGGCACGAGGCCGCCGGCGCGGCCGGCGATCTCCATCGCGACGGCCTCCGAGTGGCCGGAGCCGAACGCCTGGATGACGCCGCCTCCACTCACCGCCTTGGCGAAGAGGCCGGCAGCTCGGGCGATCTCCGGATCTTCCGGAATCGTCCGGACGAGGTCGGCGATGTGCTGAGCGAACTTTGCTGGATCTACTGTCATAAATCCCCTTCCGGGAGTCGATGTCCGGCCACCGCCCGGACAGTCACGTCGAATGCCTGCCTGGTGCGCTCGTACGTGCGCTGGGCCACCGACACGTACACGACGTCGAGCACCAGGAGCTGCGAGTGGATCGCGGCGAACCCCTCCGACCTGAAGCTCGTCGCGCGGCTGGCCGTGGTCAGCACCAGCTCGGCCACCTCGGCCAGCGGGGAGCGCGGCTGCGAGGTGACGGCCACGGTGATCGCGCCGTGGCTGCTCGCCTCCGCGAGCACCTCGATGACCTCGCGCGTCCGGCCGCTGTGCGAGATCCCGATCGCCACGTCGCCCTGTCCGAGCAGCGCGGCGTCCGTCAGCGCGCTGTGGGCGTCGGACCTGCTCCAGGTCGGTACGCGCATGCGCTGCAGCCGGTACTCCATCTCGCTGGCCACCGCCGCGCTGCTCGACACGCCGAACAGCAGCACCCGCCCGGCCCTGGCCACCGCCTGGGCGGCCTTGTCCACCACGGCCAGGTCGAGCTGGTCGGCGGTCTCCTGGATCAGGCGGATGTCGTTGCCGGACACGACGCCGAGCACCTTGTCGAGGCTGTCGTCGGGGAGGATCTCCTGGCCGATGTCGGTGTGCCAGGTCTGCTGGGCCTTGCGGCCGGTCTCGGTGGCGACGGCCACGCGCAGCTCGGCGTACCCGGTGAAGCCGAGAGCGCGGCAGAAGCGCGTGATGGTCGCCGTGGACGTCCCGCTCCGCTCGGCCAGGTCGACGATGGTCAGCCGGGCGGCCTCGGCGGGCGCGGCCAGGATCACCTCGGCCACCTTGCGCAGCGCCTCGGGCATGTCGCGCTGCTCGGCCTCGATGCGGTTGAGTAGTTCCACGTGATGAAAATTATGACCAGGACCTGGCACCGTCAAGGCGTTTGGGCAATAATTTTTGACATGCTGGTACTCGGGATCGACGCGGGCGGCACCTCGTCGCGGGCCGCGCTGTTCACGGTGGACGGGGCGCCGGTGGGGCGGGGGCACGCGCCCGGCGCCAACCCGGTGACGCTCGGCATGGACCGGGCCTGCGCGCACCTGACCGCCGCCGTCCGGGAGGCGGCTTCATCCTCGTTACCGCACGTCAACGCGGTGGTTCTGGGGTTGGCGGGGAATCCGGCGGCGTGCCGGGAGCTGGCCGGGCGCGTCCTGCGCCCGCTCCTCCCCCAGGGCCTGCCGGTACGGGTCGTCGGCGACACCGTGACCGCGTTCGCGGCCGGCACCTCCTCGCCGTCGGGCACCGTGCTGATCTCGGGGACGGGGGCGATCGCGGCAAAAATTACCGATCACGAGCAGACGGCGACCGCAGACGGGTACGGGTGGCTGCTCGGGGACGAGGGCTCGGGCTTCTGGCTCGGCCACGCCGCCGCCCGCGCCACCGTCCGCGCCCTCACCGCCCTCTCCGCTCGAAGCGCCGGGGGTGGGCGGCTGGCGGAGCTCGTCGTCCGGCAGCTGCTGCCCGACGGCGTGGGCGAGGACCCGGTCGCGCAGCTCGCGGCGGCGGTGCACGCCCGGCCGCCGCTGGCGCTCGCCGAGCTGGCGCCCCTCGTCAGCCAGGCCGCCGAGGCGGGCGACCCGGAAGCGCGGGCCCTCGTCGCCGAGGCCGCGGCCCGGCTGGCGAGCACGGCGGCCCAGGTGCACGAGCCCGGCCTGCCCATCGTGCTCGCAGGCGGCGTGCTCACGTCGGAGGGCCCCGTCCAGCGAGCGGTCCACGACCGCCTGGCGGACGCCGTCACGGCGGGTGACCCGGCGGGGGCGGCGGCCTGGCTGGCGGCCCGGGACCTGCTCCCGGACGCCGAGGCACCGGCCCGGCACGCCGCCTTCACCGTCTGATCCCGGCTACTCGTCCAGGATCTTCGTGTCGCCGTAGACGGGGTTCTTCGGCAGCCGTTCCTTGGTCACCATCAGGCGCACGACTCCGGCCTTCTCCGACTGGACCTCCCAGACCATCCAGTCGTCGCCGACCTTGGCCGACTGCTGCTTCGGGTCCACCCCGTAGCCGTCGTTGTCCGGCGCGGGGGTGATGATCTGGAAGACCGCCTCGAGGCCGCGCCGGCGAACCTCGGCCATGACCTCGCCCACGGTCTTCCCGTCGGCGCGGTAGCCCGCCAGCATCTCGCCCTTCTTCATGGCCGAGCGCCAGTTCTGGTACCTCTCCCCCGGCCGCGCCGCCCGCCCCAGCCGGACCGAGGCCCAGCCGGTCCAGCCGCGGGCCACCTCGACGGTCATCGCGCAGCCCGCACTGCCGAACGCGCAGCCCTCGGGCGACGTGCCGTTGGTGATGGACTCGCCGTTGTCCGCCAGCGGGCCGCTCAGCCGCATGCCCGTGATCTGGCCCACCTGGGTGGGAGAGACCGGCACGACCTCCAGGTTCACGTTCAGGCCCACGGCCTTGAAGCCCTCGGTGTACTTGGCGTAGTCGGCGAACGGGTCCTTGATGGTGGCCACGTACATGTCGCCGCGCAGCTCGATGTCGATGGCGGAGTTGGCGTAGGAGGTGGCGGGGCCGCGCGGGCCGAGGACGGCGGGGGCGATCACGGCGGCCGCGGCGAGCCCGGTGACGGCCACGGCGCCCACGACCAGCCGGGTACGCCACCGAGAGGTCCGGCGGCGGGCGGGCCCGATGGCAGACTCGGCGGCGGGCTCCTCGGAGGTGATCGAGGCGAGGAGCGCCCGCGCCCCCGCGCCGGACGCCTGGCCCGCCAGATCCTCGTCGCGGACCCTGGCGAGGTGCTGCAGGTTGTTCATGCGGACTCCATGATCAGGTGGTTGACGGTCACGCCCGCCGCGGCCAGCGCCTTGGAGAAGCGCTTGCGCGCCCGGTGGAGGCGGATGCGGACGGCGTTGCGCGAGCAGCCGAGCACGGTGGCGATCTGGGCCCGGTCCAGGCCCTCCCAGGCCACCAGCGAGATCAGCTCCCGGTCGTCCTCGGACAGTTGCTCGAACGCCCGCGCGATCGCGCCCAGCTCGACACTGGTCTCGGGCGAGTGCGCGTACAGGTCGGCGAGGTCGGCGTCGAGCTCCATGCTGTGGTTGCGGTGCCTGGCCTGGCCGCGGCGGTGGTTGGCCAGCACGTTCCTGGCCACCCCGTACAGCCACAATCTGGACGCGCCGCCCGGCGGCAGCACGTCCATGCGGCGCCAGGCGATCGCGAACGTCTCGGCGACCACGTCCGCCGCGTCCTCCGGCGAGTCACAGCGGCGCATGGCGTAGCCGAGTATGTGCTCGTACGTCTGCTGGTAAACGGCCTCGAACCGGGTCCTCCGGTCGTCATCCACGGGCGGTCCCCATGGTCGGCCTCCTCGGTCGTCGGGATCGGATCACCCCGTACATGTCGGAGGCCTCATCAGCATTTCAGCCGATTTTTCACCGTACGAGCAGGGCGGCGCTCCCGTAGCTGCCCCCGAACCCCGTCACAAGGGCCACCTCACGGCCCTCACGCAGCTCCCTGACGGCCTGGGCCACGTTGTTCAGGCCGTGCACGTAGCCCTCCGAGAGCAGCCCGCCGTGCGGGTTCACCCAGGCGTGCCGGCGCTCCAGCAGGTACGGCCCCAGATCCCCACGCTCGACCAGCCCGAAGTCCTCCAGCTGCCGGGGCACGAGCCACGAGTAGGCGTCGTACGGCAGCGCCACGTCCACGTCCGACGGCCGCAGCCCGGACGCCTCCCAGAGCATGGGCGCCACGTACGCCGAGAAGATCGCGGTGACGTCCGGGGCGCGGTCCATCGACGAGCAGCCGGGGCCTCCCCCGCGGACGACCGCCCGCACGCGCGGCCCGTCGAGCACGCCGCTGACCACGAGGGCGCAGGCCCCGTCGGTCTCCTGGCAGCAGTCGACCGTGCGGAGGGGGGTGCTCACGTACGGCCGGGCGAGGTAGTCGGCGAGCTCCAGGGGTTCGCGGCGCAGGGCCCGGGGGTTGGCCTTGGCGTTCTCCCTGGACTGGGCGACGACCGCGTGCAGGTGCTCCTCCGTGAGGCCCGTGTCGTGCAGGTAGCGGGTCGCGGCCAGGGCGAACAGCGGGATCGGGCCGGCCAGCCCGTACGTGAAACGCTCCTGGGGGCCGGTGGAGACGGTGTTCATGCGCTTGCCGGAGCGGCCGTTGAGCGCCCGATAGACCACGATATTTCGCGCCAACCCGGCGTGTATGAGCATCGCCGCGTCGCCCAGGATCGACGCCGCCTGCGTGCCTCCCCCGGCGATGTCGTTGTGCCACCCGAGCCGCTCGATGCCCAGGGCCCGCGCGACCTGGACGACGGGGGCGGAGTCGTTCAGGTGGTAGCTGAGCACCGCGTCCACGTCGCGCGGCCCGATGCCCGCGTCCGCGCACGCCGCCCGGCACGCCTCGACCGCCAGCTCCAGCTCGCTCCGCCCGGACTCCCTGGTCAGCGCCGTCATCCCGACCCCGGCCACCGCCGCCAACCCCCCGAACGGCTGCTGTGTCGATGGCCTCACTCCGTGAGGCGGGCTCGGTCGCTTCAAGCCGTCGCCTTCCCTCGTCGCTCGGGTCGCTCCGCTCCCGGCGCTCCTCAGTCCAGGCGACGGCGCTCCCTCGCGGTGGCCCGCTCCGTAGACGCACGCTAGCCCGCCCCGACTGTCGAGACAAGCGCTTGCTCGTCAACCACATCCAATCCGGAAATGTCGCCACCAGTGGATAACTGAATATCTTCACGGGAGGCAGGTCCTCTTGTAATACGGAGGAGTGATCAACCGATAAGCCCATCATCACGCTGAGGTGAGGGATGGATCTACGCTACGTTCGGTACGCGATGGCGATCGCCCGCGCGGGCAGTCTCCGCCGCGCCGCCACCGCGCTGCACATCGCACAGCCCACGCTGTCGGAGCAGCTCAGAGCCCTGGAGAAGGAGATCGGCGTCGAGTTGTTCAGCCGGTCGTCCAGCGGCGTGCAGCTGACCGAGGCGGGCGAGGCCTTCCTGGCCCAGGCCACCGTGGCGGTCGACGCCTTCGACCGCGCCGTGGCCGCCGCCAGGAACAGGGTCACGGCCGCGCGTCTAGGCGTGGCCGACGGGCTGGCGGACGTGGTGGCCCGGCTGCTGTCCCAGCTCCAGACCTCCAACCTGCGCGTGGCCCCCATGGGAACGGCCGAGCAGATCGTCTCCATCGCGGACGGCACCCTGCAGGCCGGGCTCGGCTACGCGCCGGGCTCGCTGCCCAGGGGCGTGGCCCGCATGCTGGTCCACCGTTTCCCGGTGCGCGCGCTGCTCCACCGCGATCACCCCCTGGCGTCGTACGAGGCGCTGTCGCTGGCGGACCTGGCGGGCGAGCCGCTGGTGATGCCGGAGTCCGACGCGGTCGCCGGGGCCCGCCGCTTCCTGGAGGGGTTCGTACGGCACCGCCTCCACCCCCGCCTCGGCCCGGCCGCGGCCACGCACGACCTGGTCATCAACATGGTGGAGGAAGGCGCGGGCTACGCGCTGTGCGTCCACGAGGGCACCACCATCCCCGACACACTCGCATTTGTCCCCATAAAAGAGGACGTGCCGCCGCTGGAAGTGGTCTTCCTCTGGAACCGCCAGACGGACGTCCACGAGCTCCTCAGCGCCGCCCGGCACCTCGCCCGCTCTGGATAGCGCTATTATCTAGCGATGCGCATCTCCGAACTCAGTGCCAAGTCCGGTGTGGCCATCCCGACGATCAAGTACTACCTCCGCGAGTGCCTGCTGCACCCCGGCGAGCAGACAGCCGCGACCAGAGCCGAGTACGACGAGTCCCACCTGCGCAGACTCCGCCTGATCCGAGCCCTGCTCGAAGTGGGCCGGCTCCCCGTCGCCTCGATCAAGAAGATCATCGAGGCCGTCGAGGACGAGTCGCTCCCCGTGCACCTGCTGCTCGGCACCGCCCACTACGCTCTGAGCGCCACGGTCGAGCCCGAGCCCGGCGAGGAGTGGCAGACCGCCCGCGACGAGGTGGACCGTCTCGTCGCCGGCCAGGGCTGGGACGTCACGCCTACCGCCCCCGCCCGGGACGAGCTGGCCCAGACGATCGTCCGGATGCGCCAGCTCGGCCTGCCCGTCGACCTGAAGCCGTACGTCGAGATCGCGCAGAAGCTCGTCTCCGAGGTCGAGATGAACACCATCCCCTTCGACGGCCCGCGCGACGCCGCCGTGGAGGCCCTGGTGCTCGGCACCGTCCTGTACGGCAAGGCGTTCGAGGCGCTGCGCCGCATGGCCCAGGAGTCGGAGTCGGCCCGCCGCCTGTCCCCCTAGATGAGGCCGTTCTCGCGCAGCAGTGCGAGGTTGTTCACGGTGACGGCGCCGCGCCAGTCGAGCGCCCCGGCCGGGGAGATGCGCGCGTAGTCCACTTCCCATCCGCCGTCGTCCTTCTGCTGCCCCGCCAGCCGTACCAGGTCCGCCGCGATCACGTCGGGCTCGAAGAGATCGCGGGCCGCCCCGCCCGGGTGGGGCGCGAAGTCCAGCGGCCGCAGCGTCTCGAACTCGGTGCCGCCCTCGACCGGCACCCGCCCGTCCGCGGGGATGTGCGCGGCGAGCCGCTTGAGCAGGTCGGCCGCCCTGGGCTGGGTGTCGTACACGGCGTCGAGGAAGCGCACCGCGAACGCCAGCACGTACGCGTGCGGCGCCTTGTCGAGCTCCTGGATCGCGTCGAGGCAGTAGCGCGTGGCCCGCTCCAGCCACGGATGCGCGGCCACGGCCGGGTCGTGGGCCGCGACGCGGTGGGCGGCGGCCGCCGAGATCGAGGTGATCTGCAGGGACGAGGTGCCCGCGTCGCCGCCCGCCCACCAGGGCGCGGTGGCCTCGCCGACGGTGAGCGGCAGCGAGAACGGCACCCCGCCGTCCGGCAGCGTGACCGAGTCCAGCCAGTCGCACAGCGCCGCGGCCCGCGGCGAGGTCACGGGGGCGACGTCCGCGAACACCTCGAAGGCGTGCAGCGCCGCCCCAGGCTGGCTCTCGGGTGAGCGCAGGTCCGGCTCCAGGCCCCAGCCGTAGCCGCCGTCGGGGTTGCGGTAGGCCTCCAGCGCGCCCAGCGCGGAGGCGGCGTCGCCGTCGCCCATGAGCAGGTCGTAGCGGCGGCGGTCCAGTACTCGTGCGTGCCCGGCGAGGAAGCCGGGGATAGCGGAAAGGTTCACGTTCATGGACTCATCGTGCCCACGTCGGCGACATGCGGTCTTGTAAGTTCCGGACCGATCCGCCGGCGGTGAGAATGGGGCGCATGGACGGCGAGCGGGCCCGCGCGAGGTTCCGGGGCGAGCGGGTGGCGCGGCTGGCCACGGCGAGCGGCGACGGGACACCCCACCTGGTGCCCGTCACCTTCGCCGTGGTCGCGGACCGGGTGGTGACCGCGATCGATCACAAGCCGAAGACCACCACCGACCTGAGACGCGTGCGCAACATCCGGGAGAACCCGCGGGTCAGCCTGCTGGCCGACCACTACGAGGACGACTGGACCCGGCTGTGGTGGGCCCGCGCCGACGGCCTGGCCGCGGTCGTCGAGGAGGGGCCGGAGCGCGAGCCGGCGCTCGACGCGCTGGCGGCCAAGTACGGCCAGTATCGCGAGCACCGGCCCGGCGGCCCCGTGATCCTCGTGGACGTGACCCGCTGGAGCGGCTGGTCGTTCACTCCGTGATGGTGACGGGCCGCTTCAGCAGCCACAGCGCGGCCCGCTGGAGCATCGTGCGGTGCACCTCGTTGTCGTACGACCTGGTGTCGTGGCCCAGCGCGTCGTAGAACACCCGGCCGCGCCGCACCGGCCGCGCCCAGACCAGCGGCTGGCCGTTCGAGGACGCCAGCGGCTCGACGTCCGGCAGGATGTCGAGGTCGCTGTAGACCTCGTCCACCACGTCGAAGTCCCGCAGGCCCTCGACCACCGGATGATCGCCGTGCACCCGCACGCCCGTCCACCCCAGGGGCGGGTGGTGGGACTTGGGCCAGGTCCAACAGCCGCCCAGGACGCGCGGCCAGCCCTGCCAGTCGTCGAAGCAGATCGACGCCGAGTGCATGCACAGCAGCCCGCCGCCCCGGTCGAGGTGATCGAGGAGCGTGGTGCGGGCCTGCGCCGGTAAGGCGAAGCGCCACTCGTCACGCAGGTCGGCGAAGCGGTCGTGGTCCATCTGCCAGCGCAGCGCGTTGACGGTGATGAGCTGGACCTCCGACGGCTCGCTCAGCGCGCCCGCGATGTCCTCGGTGATCTCCGACTCGACCCCCACCTCGGTCAGCACTTCCGCGAGCGCTGCCGACGTGGCGGCGAAGTCGTGGAACGGGCCTCCTGACAGGATCAGATTTCTCGCCACCCGCCAAGCTCATCATGCTTACCGCGGCTTTTCCACCCATGAACCGTCGGCCGCCCCCACTTCGGCACCCTCGCCGGTGACCGGGCATGATGCCAACCGTGGACTTCGAGGAGCACCGCCCCATGCTGCTCGGGCTGGCCTACCGCCTGCTCGGCAGCATGTGGGACGCCGAGGACGTCGTACAGGAGGCCTGGCTGCGCTGGCAGGGCACCGACCGGAGCGAGATCAAGGAGCCGCGCGCCTTCCTGGTGACCGTGGTCTCGCGGCTGGCGCTCGACCAGCTGCGCTCGGCGCGGGTCAAGCGCGAGGCGTACACGGGGCCGTGGCTGCCCGAGCCGGTGATGACGGCGCAGGCGGGACCGCTGGACACGGCCGAGCTGCGGGACACCGTCTCGTACGCGACCCTGCACATGATGGAGCGGCTGTCGCCGCCGGAGCGGGCGGTGTTCGTGCTGCGGGAGGCGTTCGAGCTCCCGTACGACGAGATCGCGGAGATCGTCGGCATCTCCGTGGCCAACGCCAGGCAGCTGCACCGCCGGGCCTCCGTCCGGCTCGCCGAGGGGCGCGACCGGTTCCACCCGTCGGCCGAGGACCACACCGAGCTGCTGACGAAGTTCATGGACGCGGCGGCGGGCGGCGACCTCGCGGCGCTCACCGAGCTGCTGCACGAGGACGTCGTGTCCTACAACGACGGCGGCGGCAAGGTCAGGGCCGCGCTGCGGCCGATCCTCGGGCGCCACAAGGTGATGGCCTTCCTCAACGGCCTGCTCAGCCGTTACGACTTCGCCGACTCCCGGCTGATCGAGCTCAACGGCCAGCCGGCCCTCTGGACCCGGGTCGCGGGCCACCGCCAGGTCGTGCTGATCGACGTCCACGACGGCGTCATCACGCGCATCTACGGCCTGCTCAACCCCGACAAGCTCACCCGCGTCACCCCCGACGCAGAGGTCGCGGCACTCCCGCACGATCTATAGTCGCCCCTATGGATCTCGGCATCTCGGGCAAGGTCGCCCTCGTCACCGGAGGCAGCGCGGGCATCGGGCTCGCCGCCGCCAAGAGCCTGGCGCGGGAGGGCTGCGACGTCTGCGTCGCCGCCCGCAACCCGGAGCGGCTCGCGGAGGCGGTCGTGCAGTTGCAGGAGTACGGCAAGGTCGTGCACGCCGTGCTGGCCGACGTGGAGGACCCGGCCGCGGCCCGGCGGGTGGTCGAGGAGACGCGTGACGTGCTCGGCCCGATCGACATCCTGGTGGCCAGCTCCGGCGGACCGCCGTCCGGCCGCTTCGACGAGACGAGCCTGGCCGACTGGGACGTCGCCGTCCAGCGCAACCTGCTCGGCACCGTACGCCTGATGTACGCGGTCCTGCCCGAGATGCGCTCGCGCGGCTGGGGCCGCATCGTCACGATCACCAGCAGGTCGGCCCGCGAGGCGCTGGACGGCCTGGCGCTGTCCAACGCCACCCGCTCGGCCGTGGCCGGCGTCGTGCGCACGCTGGCCCGCGAGGTGGCCCGCGACGGCGTGCTGGTCAACAACGTGATGCCGGGCCCGATCGACACCGACCGGCTGCGGACGCTGGCGGGCGACGAGGAGGGGCTGGCCCGGCGGGGCGAGGCGGTGCCGATCGGGCGCGTCGGCAACCCGGAGGAGGTCGGTGACGTGGTGGCGTTCCTGGCCAGCGAGCGGGCCTCGTTCGTGAACGGGATCTCGATGCTCGTGGACGGCGGCGAGAGCCGCGTCATCGCGTAACGGGCGTCACTTCCGCACCAGCGTGCGCGCGATCGCGGCGGCCCAGGGCTCGTCCGCCTCCGGGAGCTCGATGTAGTACGTCAGGTTCGCCCGGTGGAAGCAGGCGCCCATCAGCATCGACGCGGCGGCGTCGGCGTCGATCCCCTCGTCGAGCCGGCCGCCGCGCTGCTCGGCCCGGAGGATCTCGGCCAGCGCCCGGATCGGCAGGTGCGGGCCCATGTCGCTGGCGGCCAGCATGCCCCTGAACCCCGCCATGAGCGACGGGTCGGCCAGCAGGCCGGAGGCGATGGCCGCGGCCTTGGTGTAGAACTCCAGCGCCATCAGCGCGAACTCGGCCAGGTTGCCGGCCAGGTCGCCCTGCCCGGTGCTCTCCCGCAGCCGCTCCAGCGCGGGGCCGAGCGCGGGCAGCCGCTCCAGCAGGACTGCGAGGAACAGCGCCTCCTTGCCGGCGAAGTGCTTGTAGAGCAGCGCCTCGGAGCAGCCTGCCTGCTGGGCGATACGCTTGGTGGTGGCACCCGCGATGCCGAACTCCCGAATCGCCTGCTCGGCGGCGTCGATGATGCGATCGCGTGTACGCATCCGACCATGATATGAGCGAGTGCCTACCGACTCCCCCGCACATGACATGCTTCCAGTAGGGACGAGTGGGGAGAAGACATGGACAAGCCGGTCATCGTTACCGTTGATGACGATCCGGGCGTCTCACGGGCGGTGGCCCGCGACCTGAGACGCCGCTACGGCCAGGAATACCGGATTGTCCGCGCCGAGGCGGCCCGGGACGGCATCGAGGCCGTCCGGGAGATGCGGCTGCGGGGTGACGAGGTGGCGGCCATCCTGGCCGACTACCGCATGCCGCAGATGAACGGCGTGGAGTTCCTCGAGGCCGCCATGGACTTGTATCCGTACGCGCGCAGGGTGTTGCTGACCGCCTACGCCGACACCGACGCCGCGATCCAGGCGATCAACGTGGTGGATCTGGACCATTACCTGCTCAAGCCGTGGGACCCGCCGGAGGAGAAGTTCTACCCGGTGATCGACGGCCAGCTCGACGCCTGGATGCGCACGGACCGGATCGAGCGGTCCGAGCTGCGGGTGGTGGGCGACCGGTGGTCGGCTCAGTCGTACAAGGTGCGTGACTTCCTGGCCCGCAACCACGTGCCGTACCGGTGGATGCTGTCGGAGGACCCGGAGGGCGAGCAGCTGGTGAAGGCGGCCGGCGAGGGCTGCCACCTGCCGCTCGTGGTGACCGCCGAGGGCACCACCCTGGAGTCGCCCGACCAGGCCACGCTGGCGGCGGCGGTGGGCCTGTCGACCACGCCGGCCACCGACTTCTACGACCTGATCGTGGTCGGCGGCGGGCCGGCCGGGCTCGGCGCGGCCGTCTACGGCGCCTCGGAGGGGCTGCGGACCGTGCTGGTCGAGGCCTACTCCTCGGGCGGCCAGGCGGGGCAGAGCTCCAGGATCGAGAACTACCTGGGCTTCCCCGACGGCGTCTCCGGGCAGCAGCTCGCGGACCGGGCGCGCAGGCAGGCGCTGAAGTTCGGGGCGGAGCTGCTGACCGCGCGCAAGGTCGTCTCGCTGGAGCCGCGCGGGCAGGCGCGGGTGGTCGGGTTCAAGGACGGCGGGGAGATCGCCGCGCACGCGGTGATCCTGGCGACCGGCGTCACCTACCGCCGGCTGGACGCGCCGGGGCTCGACGAGTTCACCGGCCGGGGCGTCTTCTACGGCGCCGCTCTGACGGAGGCGCCGTCCTGCCAGGACACCGACGTCTACATCGTGGGCGCGGCCAACTCGGCCGGGCAGGCGGCCGTCTACCTGTCGGGATTCGCCAGCAAGGTCAATTTGTTGGTGAGGGGTGACGGTTTGGAGAAGTCCATGTCGCACTACCTCATCGAGCAGATCGCCGCGATCCCCAACATCGAGGTGCACCTCCAGACGGAGGTCGTCGGCGGTGAAGGCGACGACCACCTGGAGCGGCTGACGCTCTCGACCAAGGGCGAGCAGCGCACGGTCGACGCGCAGTGGCTGTTCGTGTTCATCGGGGCGGAGCCGTACACGTCGTGGCTGGGCGAGACGGTCGAACGCGACGAGAAGGGGTTCGTGCTGACCGGGCCCGACCTGGTGCAGGGCGGGAAGCGGCCGCGTAACTGGCCGCTGCGGCGCGAGCCGTACTTCCTGGAGACGAACGTGCCCGGGGTGCTGGCCGCGGGTGACGTACGCGCCGACTCGATCAAGAGAGTGGCCTCCGCCGTCGGCGAGGGCGCGATGGCCGTCGCGCTCGTGCATCGCTACTTGGAGAAGCAATGACCAACATCGACATCGATGAACTGCGCAAACTCTTCCTCTTCGAGCGGCTGAACGACGAGCAGCTCACCAAGCTGGCCAACAGCGGCCAGGTGCGCACGTTCGGCCAGGACGAGGTGATCCTCCAGCAGGGCGACCCGGCCGAGTGCTTCGCGGTGCTGCTCGAGGGCGAGATTCAGATGATCAGCGAGACGGTCAGCGCCGGGACCGTGGCGATGCCCCGTGCGTCGCAGCCCGGCGTCTACGGCGGCGCCACCAGCGCCTACCTCGGCGACCGGGCGCCGCAGACGTACCAGCACACGCTGCGGACGACCGCGCCGACGCGGATGTTCTTGCTGCCAGCCAAGAAGTTCGCCTACATCGTGGCCGAGTGGTTCCCGATGGCGATGCACCTGCTCGACGGCATGCTGTCGGGCGGGCGGATGCAGAGGGAGGTCATCGACCGGCGGCAGCGGCTGACCGCGCTCGGCACGATCACGGCCGGGCTCACGCACGAGCTGAACAACCCGGCCGCCGCGGCGGTGCGCGCCGCGAGCGAGCTGCGCTCGCTGATCAAGACCTCGCGGCTCCAGCTCGCCCAGCTCGCCGAGGAGGGCATCCCGCCGGAGAAGCTGCGCACGCTGATCGAGTGGCAGGAGTCCTGCACGGCCAACCTGGGCAAGCTGCCCCAGCGCAGCCCGCTGGAGACGTCCGACGCCGAGGACGAGCTGGGCGACGCGCTGGACGCGCTGGGCATCGAGGACGCGTGGGACCTGGCTCCCGCGCTGGTCAACGCCGGGTTCACGCCCGAGGCGCTGGAGAAGATCCGCGGCAAGGTGGGCGAGGACCGCGTTCCCGCCGCGGTGCAGTGGCTGGCCAAGGCGATCGAGATCTCCCAGATGCTCAACGAGGTGACCGAGGCCACCGAGCGCATCACGTCGCTGATCGGCTCGGCCAAGCAGTACTCGCAGATGGACCGGGCGCCGTTCCAGCAGGCCGACGTGCACGACCTGCTCGACAGCACGGTCGCGATCTTCCGCGGCAAGATCCCCCCGGGCATCACGGTGGCCACCGACTACGACCACACGCTGCCACCCATCCCCTGCTACGCGGGCGAGCTCAACCAGGTCTGGACGAACCTCATCCACAACGCGCTCGACGCGATGGGCGACGGGGGCACGCTCACGATCCGCACGGCGCACGACGAGGACGAGGCCATCGTCGAGATCGGCGACACCGGCCCCGGCGTGCCCGAGGCGATCAAGGACCGGATCTTCGAGCCGTTCTTCACCACGAAGAGCGTGGGTCAGGGCACCGGTCTCGGCCTGGACATCTCGTACCGGATCGTGGCCGGACGGCACGGCGGGGAGATCAAGGTGCGCTCGGTTCCGGGCGAGACCTGGTTCGAGGTACGGCTGCCGCTCCGGGAGCCGGTTGTCGCCGTCTCTTGACCTGACTCTTGTCAGGACGCTTCCTTACCGCGTGTAATGGTTGACCGAAATGCGGGAAGGAGGCGTGCCCGTGAGCGCGTCCGAGACGGTGACAGGTTCGCGGTCCCTGAACGGCCTCCTCCGGGTGCTGGGCGGGATCGAGCGGCTGGGCAACAGGTTGCCCCATCCGTTCTGGCTGTTCGTCATCCTGGCCGCGTTACTGGCGCTGGTCAGCTGGGGTCTGGCGGCGGCAGGGGTGTCGGCGGTCAACCCGGCGACGGGCAAGACCGTCGTGGCCAAGAACCTGCTGTCCGCCGACGGCGTGCGGATGATGGTCGGCGACGCGGTCACGAACTACACCTCGTTCCCGCCGCTCGGCACGATCCTGGTCGTCATGCTCGGCGTCGCCGTCGCCGAGCGCTCGGGGCTGCTGGCCGCCGTGCTGCGCTCCGGGGTGTCGAGGGTGTCGCCGAAGTGGGTGACGTTCGCGCTGGCGTTCACCGGCATGGTGGCGCACGTGGCCTCCGACGCCGCGTACGTCGTGCTCATCCCGCTCGGCGCGCTGGCCTTCCGGGCGGTGGGGCGCAGCCCGATCCTGGGCATCGTGGTGGCGTTCGTGTCGATCTCGGCGGGCTACGACGCCAGCCCGCTGATCACGCCGACCGACGCCATCCTGTCGGGGCTCACCACGGCCGCCGCGCACACCGTCGATCCCGCCTACACGGTCACGCCGCTGGCCAACTACTTCTTCTCGCTGGCCTCCTCCCTGGTGCTGGCCGCCACGATCACCCTGGTCACCGAGCGCGTGCTGGCGCGCCGGGTCGAGTCGCTGCCCATCGACCCGGAGCCCTCCCCCGCCTCCCCCGCCTCCCCCGCCTCCTCCACCTCCCCCGGCTCCTCCACCTCCTTCGACGAGGATCTGGGGGCGCTGGCGCTCAGCGCCTCGGAGCGGAAGGGGCTGCGGGCCGCGTTGATCGCGCTCGTGGTGTACGTGGCCGCCGTGGTGGCGGCCGTGCTGCCCGCCGGGTCGCCGTTGCGCGGCAAGGACGGCGGCATCGTGCAGTCGCCGCTGCTCACCTCCATCGCGATCTTCCTCGCGCTGGCGTTCCTGGCCGTCGGGTGGGCGTACGGGAAGGCCGCCGGGACGATCACCGGCAGCCGGAACATCCCCGGTTTCATGGCCCACGGGTTCCGCGAGATGGCGCCGATCCTGGTGCTGTTCTTCGCGATCTCGCAGTTCCTGGCGTACTTCAAGTGGACCGGCATCGGCGAGATCATCGCGATCGACGGGGCCGGCCTGCTGAAGTCGGCCGGGGTGAGCGGGCCCGTGGTGTTCCTGGGCATCCTGGTCGTGGTCACCCTGATCAACCTGGTGGTGACCAGCGGGTCCGCGCAGTGGGCGCTCGTCGGCCCCGTCTTCGTGCCGATGCTGATGCTGCTGAACATTCCGCCCGAATACACCCAGGCCCTCTACCGCATCGCCGACTCGTGCACCAACGCGATCACGCCGATGAGCCCGTACTTCGTGATGGCGCTCGGCTTCCTCCAGCGCTACCGGCGCTCGGCCGGGATCGGCACGCTGGCCTCGATGACCATCCCGCTCTCGTTCACCCTGCTCGTCGTCTGGACGCTGCTGTTCTTCGCATTCTGGTGGCTCGGCATCCCGCTCGGCCCCGGAGCGCCGATTCCTTAGAAAGGACCTCGTGTTGATCAACGACTGGGCCCGGCAGTCCCTGCCGGCCATGCTCGACGACCTCAAGGCCGCGGTGGAGCTGGAAACCCACAGCTACGACAAGGCCATGCTGGTCAAGGGGCTGCGCGAGATCCGTGGCCGGGCCGTCGAACGCCTCGGGACGCCGGACGAGGAGGTCCTGCACGACGGCGGGTCCTACGGCGACATCCTGGAGCTGACCTACCGGGGCACCGCGCCCGGCACCGTGCTCATGCTCAGCCACTACGACACCGTCTGGCCGACCGGGACGCTGGCCGCCTGGCCGTTCGCGGTGGTGGACGGCAAGGCGACGGGGCCCGGCGTGTTCGACATGAAGACGGGCCTCGTCCAGTCGATCTGGGCCCTGCGCGGGCTGCGCGAGCTCGGGCTGCCGCATCCGAGCGTGCGCTACCTCTTCAACGGGGACGAGGAGATCGGCAGCCCCGCCTCGCGCACGCACATCGAGGCGGCCAGCGAGGACACGCTGGCGACCCTGGTCTTCGAGGCCTCCCAGGAGGGAGCGCTCAAGACCGCCAGGAAGGGCGTGGGGCTGTTCAACGTGAGCGTGACCGGGGTGGAGGCGCACGCGGGGCTCGACCCGTACGCGGGGGCGAGCGCCATCCACGCCCTGGCCGAGATCGTCACCACCCTGGCCCGGGCCGGCTCCCGCGAGCGCGGCACCACCGTGAACGTCGGCCTGATCAGCGGCGGCACCGGGCGGAACGTGACAGCCGGGGACGCGAGCTGCGGAATCGACGTACGCGTCACGGATCCGGCGGAGATGGGACGTATCGACGACGTCTTCGCCGACCTGAAGGCGTCGGACCCCCGGGTGACCATCTCGGCCACCGGGGAGTGGAACCGCCCGCCCATGACGCCGAACGCGGCCTCCCAGCGGCTGTTCAAGGAGGCGCGGGAGGTGGCGGCCGGGTTCGGATGGCTGCTGGACGAGGTGTCGGTGGGGGGCGCCAGCGACGGGAACTTCGTCTCGGCACTGGGCCGGCCGGTGCTGGACGGGATGGGGGCGGTGGGGGATGGGGCGCATGCGCGGCACGAGCACGTACTGGTGGAGCACATCGCGGAGCGCACGGCGCTGACCATGGGCCTGATCACCGCCCTCGCCTGAGCCCGCCGCTCCCGAGGGGACGCAACCCGCCTGTTCAATCAGGCGGGCTGTGGCGGCGTCAGCCAAAGACGCGGCCGAGCTCTGACCGTCAGGCGCGATGTGGCAGTGGGTGGCGTCAGCCGAAGACGCGGTCGCGGGCCAGGTCGAGGGCGGTCAGCACGGCACCCTGGAGCACGGCGTTGCCCGTGACCGTGCTGGCGCGGACCTCGGTCGGCGCCGGGGCCAGGGCGCGCAGGTGGTCGGCCACCAGCTCGGCCAGCCCGTCCCCGCCCGCATGACCCGTCGTCCCGCCGAGGACGACGAGTCCCGGGTCGAGGAGGGTGGCGTAGGCGAAGGCACCCTGAGCGATCCGCCGGGCGAGTTCGTCCCGGTCGAACCTCCGTATGATCTCGGCGTTCAACAGCTCGCAGAACGCCACGCCCCCGACCTCCAGGAACCCGATCTCCCCCGCGCCGCCCGACGCACCCCGGCGCAGCCGGCCCTCGAGCACGACCGCCGCTCCCACCCCGTCGTCCAGCCAGAGGAGCACGAAGTCCTCGCTCCCGGCGGCGGCTCCAGTGCGGAGCTCGGCGATGGCGGCCAGGTTGACCTCGTTCTCCAGGATCACGGGCACGCCCAGGCGCTCGCGTACGGACCCCATCATGCCGGGCCGCCACCCCGGCACGTCGTTGGATGACACCAGCTCCCCGTGACGCGGATCGACCAGCCCCGGCGCGCCGACCACGACCGTGTCCAGCGCGCGCCGCCCCACCGCGCCCCCGACCACCTTCGCGATGAGGGCTGCCAGGTCGGCTCTCGCGCCGATCGTCGTGCTGGCCTCGCTGACCACTCGCCCGGTGATGTCGGCGACCGTGACGTTGACGGCGTCGCGCCGTACGTCCACCCCGGCCACATGAGCCCGGTCCGCCACCAGCCCGTACAGGCGCGCGTTCGGGCCCCGCCGGTCCTCGCCGCTCTCGCCGGTGACCTCGACGAGGCCGCCTGCCATGAGTCGTTCGATCAGGTCGGACACGGTGGGCCTGGACAACCCGGTCAGCGTGCGGAGCTGCGGCGCGGTCAGTGGACCGTGCTCGAGTAGCAGGTCGAGGGCCAGCCGGTCGTTGATCGCTCGGGCCAGGGCGGGGGTGGCGGTCTTCACGGTCCTCATAATAATCAGGGACCCTGCCTAAAACCTCTTTTCATCAGGAACCCTGCCTGATAATTTTCGGATCATGAGCCATCACCGTGCCATCGCGGCCGTCTTCGTCGCGCACGGCGCCGTAGCCGGCAGCCTGTCCACGCGCATCCCCTGGATCCAGGAGCACCTGCACCTCAGCCCAGGCGCCCTCGGCCTCGCGCTGCTGTGCCCGTCGATCGGCGCCTTCGTGGGCATGCCGATGGCCGGCCGCCTCGCCTACCGCTTCGGCAACCGCGCCGCCACACGCGTCCTCCTCGCGCTGTGGTGCGCGGGCCTGGCCCTCCCCGCGCTCTCGCCGTCGCCCGTGTGGCTGTTCGGGGCGTTCCTGCTGTTCGGGGCGTCGGCGGGCATGTGCGACGTCGCCATGAACGCGCACGCCGTCCTCCTCGAACGGCATCTGGGCCGCTCGATCATGTCGGGACTGCACGGCATGTGGTCCGTCGGCAGCCTGGCCGCCGGCGGACTCGGCGCTCTGGCCGCGCACGCGGGCATCGACGCCCGGATCCACCTCGGGGTCATGTCGCTCGCGTTACTCGGCCTCGGGGCGGCGGCCGGGCGCGGCCTCCTCCCCGACAGCGGGATGACGGGTTCCGTACGCGACGCGCCTGCGCCGCGGCGTTTCGCGCTCCCCACGCGAGGGATCCTGGTGATCGGGCTGGTCGGGTTCTGCGCGACGTTCGCGGAGGGCGCCAGCTCGAACTGGTCCGCCGTCTACCTCACCGCCGTCACCGACGCCGGCCCCGGGTTGGCCGCCGCCGGATACACCGTCTTCATGCTCTGCATGGCGAGCGCGCGACTGCTGGGCGACCACGTCATCCGCCGGCTCGGTCCGGCGGCGACGGTCAGGGCCGGCGGTGCCGTGGCGGCGGTCGGCGGCGTCCTGGTGGTCGCGGCCCGTACGCCCGCGCTCGGCATCGCCGGGTTCGCCCTGGTCGGACTGGGGATCGCGGTGATCGTGCCGCTCGTGATCGTGGCGGCGGGCAACGCGGGCACGACTCCGGGCGAGGGCGTGGCGGGCGTCGCGACGATCACGTACCTGTCGGGCCTGATCGCCCCGGCCGTGACGGGCTGGGTCGCGGGCGCGCTCAGCTACCCCGCCGCGTTCGCGCTGATCACCTGCGTGGTCGTGCTGCTGACGCTGCTCGCCCCGGTCTTGCGCCCTTCCCGCACCGCTCCCCCGGAAAGAGCCGTCCGTGTCGACGCCCAACCCTGACGACCCGCCGACCTTGCTCGCACCCCTCCTTCAGAAGGAGCCGTCCATGTCGACACCCAACCCTGACGATCTGCTGCTCGCACCTCTCCCCCACAAGGAGCCGGTCCATGTCGACGCCTGACCCCGACGACGTGCTGATCGACGAGGCTCTTGTACGCCGTCTGCTGGCGGCGCAGTTCCCCCAGTGGGCCGATCTACCCCTCTCCCCCGTGCCGCGGTCCGGGATGGACAATGCGACGTTCCGACTCGGCCCGGACATGTCCGTACGATTGCCGCGCTATCCCCGGTGGGTCGGCCAGGTTGACCGCGAGCACGAATGGCTGCCGCGACTCGCCCCGCACCTGCCGCTGCCGATCTCCGAGCCGCTCGCGAAGGGCAAGCCCGGCGAGGGTTACCCGTTCCCCTGGTCGGTCTATCGGTGGCTGCCTGGTGAGACCACGGAAGATCTCGCCGATCCCGTCGAGGCGGCCAAGGAACTGGCGGGGTTCGTGAGCGCGCTGCAGCGGATCGACGCGACCGGCGGCCCCGGGCCTTCGTGGAGCAACGCGTTCCGGGGCGTGCCGATGGGCGACGAGCGCGACTCGGTGGCTGTCGAGGCCCGCGTACGCCCCAAGATCGAAGCGCTGCGCGGGATCGTCGACACCGGCGCGGTGACGGCCGTGTGGGAGGCGGCCCTGGCGGCCCCCGCCTGGGACGGCCCGCCGGTGTGGATCCACGGCGACCTCGCGCCCGGGAACCTCCTGACCGTCGAGGGCAGACTGAGCGCCATCATCGACTTCGGCACGCTCGCCGTCGGCGACCCCGCCGTTGACCTGCTGCCCGCGTGGACGTTCCTGCCTGCGGTGGCTTGGGACGTCTACCGGGAGACGCTCGGCGTGGACGACGCGACGTGGGCGCGGGGCCGCGGCTGGGGCCTCGCGTCGTCGCTCCCGGTGCCTGACGACCCTTTCTACGCCGATCCCGTACGCGTCGAGCGAGCCCTGCGCCAGCTCGACGAGATCATCGCGGACTTCCGCGCCACCTGAGGTGTCCTTGGCCCGAGGACACCACCCACCCGAACCGGGCTGCTCTGGCGGGCATTGAGGCCCAATCCTGTTCGTCTTGCTCAGTTGAGATAGAAAAGGTGCTCAACTGGGCGATCGTGGCAGGAACGACACTCGAAGAGGTACACACTGCCCCCGCCCGACACCATCAGGCCGGGCGGATTGTGCGCGGCCTCGGCTCGTTCGGACCTCGAAAGGTAGATCTCCGGCCCGCTGTCGTCGTCGGGCCGGTCCTCCACCGGGAGCCAGGTCCGCCAGGACTCCCCGTCGAACTCGTCACAGGCCACGGTCAGCAGATGGTGGATGGGCTGCCCGCACCTCTCGCAGCTGAACCAGGTCGTCGAGCCGTTCCATCCGTGCGGATGACCACCGACTTTGGTTCCGGGGGCCGCGCTGAGGTGGTAGAAGTAGTCCCACTCGGTCCTCTCCTCGAACCGGCGCAGCCGGTCGTCGATCTGGTTGTGCACTTCCTGCGGTATGTCGTCCCAGTCGGGGTACTCCGTCACCTGCTCCGGGTGCACCACGCAGGGGATGGGAACGTGACCCTCGGGAGCGTCAGCGGGTGCCGGGGGCGTGACGAGCACCTGGCGGACGTCAGCCGCGTTCCTCCAGCGCACCTGCGGCAGGGGGCAGCGCTCGGCGGGCTCCTCCCCGTGGTTGAACGGGCACCACAGCACTTGGAGCAGATCGCTTCCCTGCGGGAACGGCACACCGGGCGCGTCCGCCGCGTAGAGCTGCATGACCGGCACCATGGGCACCACGGCCTCGTGGCGGGTGGCGTCCTCCAGACCGTCGTCGTTGTAGTGTTCCTCGGCGCACAACGGCCAAGGTTCATCGGCCGGCCACCTCAGCGGGCCCCCGACAGAACTGTCCTCGTACGACGGGATTCCCGCACGCGGATGCAGCCGGAGCGCGCTTCTGCCGAACGGCTTCAGCTCGGGAAAGAGTTCCTCCACAGCTACCGGCCGAGGCGGAGTATGGCGGGCCATCATTCACTTCTCCGATGACGTTCCGTTCCGGACGCGAGGACCTTATCGTCCGGGTCCGACAAATGGTCCGCCGCGCTGATGGCGCCGCCGCCGAGTGAAGACGGCCTCATGCCTGGATGAACGGCTATGGCAAGCTGCGGCGCTGCACGTCAAGGTCTGGAGAACCGTCCCTCCACCCGCCGCCTCAGCGTGTGGCGGGGACGTCGAGCCAGTCGGCCCAGGAGGTCCAGTATCGGTCGTCACGAACGATGGTTTCCCCGACATCGAAGGCGATGGTCAGCACAGACCGAGCCTACGCGTGAGGGATAGCCAGCTGAGGCCCGGGACGCCTCCGGTATTGCCGGCCCTCGGAGCATGCGATCGTGTGGCCGAAACCCGGAAATAGCTGGCGGCACAGAGCGATTGGTCTGGCATGGGTATGGTGTTTTGCATCTAGAGCGGAGGATCTTCCACCCGGGTGGAAGATCCTTCACCCGCGTATAAGGGTGTCCGCCGGTCTGCACTTCCTGTGGGTTCTCATCCGAAGTGGCGGGTTCTCGGGCGCTCCGGCAAAGCGGGTGGCGAGTTCTCAGCTACCGAGGGGCACCTGCACGTACGCACGAACGCGGCGGCTGAATCCGTGAGCATGGAGGAGGAGCGTCCCGTTTCCCGAAATCCGCCACTTCGCATGAGACAGCAAGACCAGTAACCGTCCCGATTACGAATGGCGAACCGCAGGCCCGGCGACTCGAGCGCTCGACAGATCAAGAGAGAAGCCACACTTCCGGCGGCAAAGCTTCATCACCGACTCCGAACACCACGCCTTCCGCGCCGACAGCGCCCAGTACATTGGCCCGCCTACCGAGGCAGGGGAGGCTCTGAGCGCATCGAGTGGGTACCGCTCACGGACATCCGCCGCCTGATCGACAAGCGCGAGCTCGTCGGCGGGACCAGCATGAACGCCCTGCTCTACGTCCTCGCAGAGGTGTAGTCGCCCACGGCCGCGGTCTTGCCGGCTGCCACCGCTTCACGCCTTGAGGGCTTCGCGTAGGCGTCTGCCGAGCTGATCCGCAGGCCGACCGCCCTTTCGCGGGCGGGGAGAGGGCTCCAGCGAGCCCATCTGGTAACCACGCAACGGGTGTTCGACTGGCGAGCGAAGCGAGCGGGGTTTTGGGCGGGCTCCAGCAGGTCCAGCCGGTAACCAGGCAAGGGGTGGGGGCCGGCGAGCGAAGCGAGCGGGGGTTTCGGGGGGTCGAAGGGGGCGGAACCCTTCCCGGGAGGCGCTGTCTGGAGCCCCTTGGCGCGAAGCGGCGCCTTCGTGGAAGGCCATGCGTTTCCCCCCGGGCCCTGGGGCGTTCCTGGCTGGCGTGGTACGCTCCCAAGCGAGCGCTTGGTTTAGTCGCCTGCCGAGAGGTCGCCGCATGAAGTTCTCGACCTTCCACCTCTTCCACCGCTTCGACGGCCATGGCTTCAAGGACGTCTATGACTACCATCTGGAGCTCGTCGAGCTGGCCGAGGAGCTGGGGTTCGACGGGGTACGGCTGGCCGAGCACCACTTCCGGGACTACGGCGTCGTCCCCAACCTGTTCACGATGCTGGCCCACGCCGCCGCCCGCACCTCCCGCATCCGGCTCGGCACGGGCATCGTGGTACTGCCCCTGCACAACCCGGTTCACGTGGCCGAGGAGGCCGCGATGGTGGACGTGCTCTCCGGTGGGCGGCTGGACCTGGGGATCGGGCGGGGGTATCAGAGCTTCGAGTTCGAGGGGTTCGGGATAGACCTGGCGGAGGCGCGCGACCGGTTCAACGAGGCGCTGGAGGTGATCCTCGGGCTCTGGACGCAGGATTCGTACCAGCATGAGGGGAAGTTCTACAAGACCGGCTCCGAGGTGAGCCTCGTCCCGAGGCCGCTGCAGTCGCCGCACCCGCCGCTGCACGTGGCGGCCGTCTCCCCCGAGACCGTGACCATGTACGCCGAGCGCGGGCTGCCCATTCTCGCCGACCCGGCGGCGCCGTTCCGCAAGGTCGTCAAGGCGGCGGAGACCTGGCGGGAGACGGCCGCGCAGGCGGGCCACCCCGAGGGCGCGGAGCTGGTCGTGGCGCGCAGCGTGTACGTGGCGCCGACGCTGGAACAGGCACGCGAGGACCAGGCGCGGTTCGAGGCGTCGTTCGACCGCTCGCGGATCTTCAACGAGCGCAGCGCCCCCATCGACCCGAAGACCGGCCGGGCCGCGCAGGGCTTCGAGTACTACCAGGACCGCTACCTCAAGGGCGGCACGCTGTCGACCGACTTCCGGTGGGAGCAACTGGACGTGATCGGGGACCCGGAGCGGGTGATCCAGCAGATCTCCCTCCTACGGGACTCCGGCTTCTCGAACCTCCTGTGCGACTTCGGCAGCACCCGCCCCATGCCGCTGGAGGAGATGAAGCGGATCATGCGCTTCTTCGCCGCCGAAGTCATGCCCGCGTTCCGGTAACCCCTCGGGAGGCTCAGATGATCCACAGTCTGTCCCTGTCAGACCTCCTCGCCGATCACGCCCGCAGCCGTCCCCAGGTCACGGCAGTGGTGGACGGGGATGTACGGCGTACGTACCCCGAGCTCGACGCCCGGGTGACCCGGCTGGCCGACGCCCTGGCGGGGCGGGGTGTGGCGGCCGGGGAGCGGGTGGTGTGGCTCGGCCAGAACTCCCACGCCGTACTGGAGCTGCTGCTGGCCTGCTCGCGGCTGGGCGCGATCCTCTGCCCGGCCAACTGGCGGCAGTCGGAGGACGAGCTGCGCTTCGTACTGTCCGATCTGACGCCCAAGGTCGTCGTATGGGAGCCTTCGGACGCCATCACGGCCGTGTCCGAGAGCACGTGGGTGCGGGCCGGGGACGAGTACGAGCAACTCGTGGCGAGCGGATCCCCGAGGGACTTCCCGCAGGTGGACGACGGCGAGCCGGTTCTCGCCCTCTACACCGCCGCCTTCGATGGACGCCCCAACGCGGCCCTGCTCAGCAGCGCCGCCCTTGTCGCCCACAGCGCCTCACTCCTCGTCGTACGCCAGATGGAGCCCGGCTTCACGTTCCTGAACAACGGCCCCCTCTTCCACGTGGGCACGATGATGTTCTGCCTGGCCACGTTCCAGATCGGCGGCACGAACGTGTTCACGCCCGCCTTCGACCCCGAAGAGGTCTGCCGCCTGATCGACGCTGAGCGGGTGACTCAGGCGTTCCTGTTCGGGCCGATGATCGACGCGATGACGGCCGCGAACGCCGGGGGCAAGTACGACCTGTCGTCGCTGAGGTTCGTCTCCCATTCGGCCGAGTGGGACAGCATGATCACGGTGGATGACTCTCCCTGGTGCCGCTCCAAGATGGGCGGGTACGGGCAGACCGAGGTCGGCGGGATGCTCACGTTCCTCGGGCTGGCCGATGGGGGCTCGGGGTTCGCGGGACGTCCCTCTCCGCTGGTCCAGGTACGCATCCTGGCCCCGGACGGGACCGAGCTGCCGCCCGGCGAGGTGGGCGAGATCTGCGCGCGCGGCAAGACCCTCTTTTCCGGATATTTCGCCCGTCACGACTTAAATACGGCCAAATCCGCGTATGGCTGGCACCACACCGGCGACCTCGGCCGCCGCGAACCCGACGGCACCATCACCTTCATCGGCCCCAAGCTCCGGATGATCAAATCGGGCGCCGAGAACGTCTACCCGGCCGAGGTGGAACGCGCCCTCAAATCCCATCCGGCCGTGGCCGACGCCGCCGTCATCGGCGTCCCGGACCCCACCTGGCACCAGGCGGTCAAGGCCGTAATCGCCCTCAAACCGGACGCCGCTGCCACGGCGGACGAGCTCGTCGAGCACGTCAGGACGCAGCTGGCGTCGTACAAGAAGCCGAGCCACGTGGCGTTCGTGGACGCGATACCGAAGCGCGGCTTCACCCCCGACTATGACGCCCTGGACTCGGCACACGGCGGCGGCAACTACCCGGGCACCTGACCCCGGGCTGCCGCCACCGGCCAAGGACCGCCGAGTGGGCCTGGGTGAGCGGATCGGTTACAGGGGGAGGCCTGCTTCTAGGTGGGCCAGGGCTTTGTCGAGTTCGACCGAGGCGTCCAGAGCCGGGTCCTTTACCAAGTCAAGCCAGACCGCCATGAGCACCCCCACGATCGCCCCCGTGACATTACGCAGCTCCGGATCATCGGCCGGCCGTCCGGTCCGGGCTGCCAGTTGCTCGTGCATGGTCCTGACCACGCCGCTGATGTTGTCCAGGCTGGCCGCCCACAGCTCGGGCACCGTGAACATGAGCTTCTCCCGCTCCATGCTCTCCGCGAACTCCTCCGCCGTCTGCCCGGCCAGCATCACCCGCATCGCGGCCCGTATCGCCGGCACGGGCTTGAGGTGGGCGGGGACGGACTGGAGCGCTTGCATGAAGGGCGGGAACTGGTCGACCAGCACCAGGTCCTCTTTGGTGGCGAAGTAGCGGAAGACGGTGCTCGGCGCCACCTCCGCCGCCTCCGCGATCTGCTCGACCGTCGTCGCGGCGTACCCCTGCTCCTGGAAGAGCCGCAGCGCCTCCTTCTGGATCAGCGCCCTGGTCTTGGCCTTCTTCCGCTCGCGCAGGCCCGGTCGATCGCTCATGACTCCGCATTCTCCGATGTACGGCCTCCCGAGTCCAATCGCAGGAGAAGACGATGATTCGCTATACAACTCCCAACTGAGAGCCTACTCTCAAAATTATGCGACTTCCCATCGAACGCAACCAGGAGTGCCCCTTCGACCCGCCCGCGCAGCTGCGCGACCTGCCGCCGATGGCCCGGTTGGAGATGGCCGACGGGCATCAGGGCTGGCTGGCCACGACGATGGCGGCGGCCCGCACCGTGCTGGGCGATCCGAGGTTCAGCGCCAGGCAGGAGCTCAAGCACGCCGCCGTGCGCGTCGTACGCCCCGGCGGTGCCGACCGGCCCGCCCCGCCGGGGTTCTTCGCCGCCACCGACCCGCCCGAGCACACCCGCTACCGCCGCCTGCTCACCGGGCAGTTCACGGTGCGCAGGATGCGCCTGCTGGAGCCGCGCATCGAGCAGATCGCGGCCGACCATCTCGACGCCATGGCGAAGGCGGGCCCGCCGGTCGATCTGGTGACGGCCTACGCCCTGCCGATCCCGTCGCTGGTCATCTGCGAGCTGCTCGGCGTGCCGTACAGCGACCACGACTTCTTCCAGGACCGCAGCGCCGCCCTCGTCACCCACGGCAGGGACGGCGCGCAGGCGACGGCCGACCTCACCGCATATCTCGGCGAGCTGGTACGCCGCAAGCGGGTCGAGCCGGGCGACGACCTGATCAGCGGCCTGACCGCCGAGCTGACGGACGAGGAGCTGACCTACGTCGCGCTGATCCTGCTCGTCGCGGGCCACGAGACCACCGCGAACATGCTGGCCCTGGGTGTGTTCGCGCTGTTGAAGGAGGGACTGCCGTTCGAGGAGGGCCCAGTGGAGGGCGCGGTGGAGGAGCTGCTTCGCTGGCTGTCGATCCTGCACCAGGGGGCGCCGTCCAGGGCGGCGCTCGAGGACGTGGAGGTGGCGGGCGAGGTGGTCAGGAAGGGGGAGACGGTCGCCCTGTCCCTGCCCGTGATCAACCGTGACGGCGCGGTGTTCGAGGATCCGGACGCGCTCAGGCTGGACCGGCCGGACGCGCGGCGGCACCTGGCGTTCGGCCACGGCGTGCACCAGTGCCTGGGGCAGCAGCTCGCCAGGAACGAGCTGCGCATCGGCTACCGGGCGCTGTTCGAGCGCTTCCCCGGCCTGCGACTGGCCGTCCCCGCCACCGAGGTGCCGCTGAAGCACGACGCCTCGGTGTACGGGGTGAGATGCCTTCCGGTGACCTGGCCGACCGGTGGCTGAAAGGTGACCTGGCCGGCTACCGGCTGAGGTGCTCCAGGGTCTGGTCGCGGCAGCCGGAGGAAGCGTTCACCGGGTTGCAGCGGGCCGTGGCGCCGCCGGGCAGCTCCGCCACGTAGTCGCTGCCGTTCCTGGCGGACAGGCCGATCACGGGGAAGTCGGTGCTGACCATCTGCGCGCCGCTGTCCAGCGCCGCCTTCAGCCTGCTCGTGTCGCCCGACCTGGCCTCGGTGAAGGGCACGTCGGACCTCGTACGGACGTAGTACCCCTTCCGTACGAGGTCCTGGATCTGCGCGGTGTTGGCGCCCTGCGGCTCGTTCCAGCCGACGAAGGCGGCGTCGGGGCGGCCTGGACGCGAGTTCGTGAACAGCACCCGCCCCTCCAGGCTCGGCCGGCCCGCCTTGTAGGGCGTCTGGATGTTCTCGCCCTGGTTGTCCATGAAGAACATGACCTTGCCCCGCGAGGACGACAGCTCGGGCCAGCCGCGCTTGAGAACGGACTGTTCGAGGGTGAGCCCCGGCCGGCGGACGTCGTCGGGCGTGATGAGCCGATCGTCGGGGAACACCGACCGGATCTCGGCGTCCAGGGCGTCCATCAGCGCCGTGTCCCACGCCGGGCTCTTGGCGCCGCCCATCGCCTCCTTGGCCGGGTCGGTGCTCTTGAACTCGGTGAGGATCGTCAGCGGCACGTGCCCGGGGTGCGCGTCGGACCATTCGCGCACCTGACGGAGGCAGGTGACCAGGGCCGAGCAGTTGGTGCCGTAGTCGTGGTCGGCCCAGTGCAGCACCTTGAAGCCGGGCTTGGCGAGCGCGGGGTCGTTCAGCGGCGGCAGCCCGGCGTCCCGCCTGACCAGCGGGTTGGCGTAGAGGCCGCCCTGCGGGTCGGGGAAGACGTCCAGCTCGATGCCGCGCACGTGCTGGGCGCCGAACTGGTTCGGCAGGGCGGTGTGCGAGTACTGCAGGTTCCACCAGTTGGCGTCGGTCCTGCGCTGCACGTCCTTCTCGGCGTCGGTCAGCTCGCGGTGGTAGCTGTTGTGGGTGGCCATGGTCTGGATCTGGTTGATCCGCAGGTTCCCGCGTCCGGCCGTGGTGGCGGCTGTGGTGGCGGCTGTGGTGGCGTCCGCGGCGGGTACGGACGCGAGCGCGGTCAGGGCGGTGGCGGCGAGGCCAATGAGGGCGAGGCGGCGCATGGGTCTCCTAGCAAGGGGGTTTTACCGGGACAGACCATCGAAGTCAGGGGTTAACGGTCGATCACGAAATATCCAAACGAGCTAGGAAATATGCGGGAACGTCAGAGGATGGCCAGCGGGGTCACCGGGCTGCCCGTGCCGCCCTCGATCCTGAGCGGCGCCACCACGAACACGAACTCCGTACACCCCCTCTCCCCCAGCTCCTCCAGCCACAGCATCTCGATCAGGTGGACGCCGTGCCGGTGCAGCAGGATGAGGTGCAGGTCGTCGGCGAGGCCCTCGTCGGCGAGGCCGCGGGCGTTGAGCCCGCCGATGGCGGCGTTGTCCGAGGCCACCACGGACACGTCGTGCGCCGCGAGCCAGCGGCCCGCCTCCGCCGACAGCCCGGGCTGGCCCGACCAGTACTCCTCGCGCGAGCGCCCCCACACCGCGGGCCATCCGGTACGGATCACCGCGGCGTCCCCCGGCCGCGGCATGGCGATCTCCGCCAGCAGCTCGGCCGGGATCCGGAAGTCGGCCGGCAGGTGGTCGAGGCCGAGGCGCCGGGGCACGTCGAACAGCACTCCCCTGGCGACCACGCCGCCCACCTGCTCGATCCCGCACCTGGTCGCCCCGTAGGAGCGGACCCGGGCCGCCGGGTGGCCGTTGTAGAGCTCGTCGCCGGACCACATGTGGCACAGCGCGTCCATGTGGGTCGTGGTGCCGTGGTGGCTGACGACCAGCGCGTCGTCGGCCACGTACAGGCCCTCCCCGATCGCGCGGGCGCCGGCCGCGTAGTCGCCGCCGTCCACGGACATGAAGTGCTGCGGCAGCGGACGGCCCGGCAGGTGCGGCACCGTCGTGGGGGCGGGCGAGGAGGTGGCGCCCCTGATCGGCATGGCCAGGCTCAGCACCTCGCCCGTGGTGGCGCTGCGCAGCGCGTCGAGCACCACGGCCGGGGTGAGGAGGTTGAGGGTGCCGCGCTGATCGTCTGGGCCGAATCGTCCCCAGTTGTTAGGCTCGTGAACCAAGTAAGCGCTTCCTTTCTCCTGTCTCACACGGAGGTGTGATGCACTGCGATCCGCGGTTCTCCCGCGTGCGCGAGGTGTTCGAGCGGCAGCTCGCCGACGGGGCGGAGCTGGGTGCCGCCTTCGCCGTCCAGCTGGACGGCGAGCTGGTCGTGGACCTGTGGGGTGGCGTCGCCGACCGGCACACGGGCCGGCCGTGGGAGCACGACACGCCTGCCTTCGCCTACTCCTGCACCAAGGCGATCACCGCCACCGTGCTGCTGCGGCTCGCCGAGCGGGGGCTGGTGGACGTCCCGGGGGCCGTCGCGGACGTGTGGCCGGAGTTCGCGGCCCGGGGCAAAGAGGCGATCACCGTCGAGCACCTGCTCACGCACCAGAGCGGGCTGCCGGTGGTGGAGGAGCCGGTGCCGGTGGAGGAGTTCGGGGACCTGGCGGCCATCGCCGCCCGGCTCGCCGGTCAGGCGCCGCTGTGGGAGCCGGGGTCGGCGCACGGGTATCACGCGCTGTCGTACGGGTTCCTGGTGGGCGAGGTGATCAGGCGCGTGACGGGCACGTCGGTCGGCGAGCTGGTGTCCGCCGAGATCGCCGGGCCGCTGGGGCTGGAGCTGTGGGTGGGCGCGCCGGACGCGGTGATCGCCCGTACGGCCCGCCTCAAGGCAGGCGAAAGCCCTCAAACGGGTGCGGGCCCGGCACCCACCGAAGGGCAAGCTGAGGCCGAGACAGCCGTGCCGACCGTGATGGCCGAGATGGCCAAGGCCGCGCTCGATCCGCAGAGCCTCATGAACCGGGCGCTCGGCAATCCCGGCATGCACCGGCTCAAGGGCGGCGCGAACCACCCCGTCATCCTGCGCGCCGGATGGCCCGCGGCCGGGGTCGTCACCACGGCAAGGGGGCTGGCCGGGTTCTACCGGTCGCTGATCGCGGGCGACCTGCTGCGCCCCGAGACGCTGCGGGACGCCGTACGCCCCCGCGTGCACGGCCCCGACCGCGTCCTCTTCCTGGACACGTCGTTCGGCCTGGGTTACATGCGGCCGTCGATGACGTTCCCGATGCCGTCCGAGACCGCGTTCGGCCACTCCGGGCTGGGCGGCTCCCTCGGCGTCGGCGACCCGGAGCGCGGCCTGGGCATCGGCTACGTCATGAACAAGATGGCCAACGCCGTCTCCGGCAACCTGCGCGGCCTGCGCCTGGTGCAGGCCGTCTACGACTCGCTCTGACCGCCGCATGATCGCTCACTGCATCGTGACGCCGCCGCTCACCGACAGCGTCTGCCCGGTGATGTACGCGGCGCGATCCGTACAGAGGTAGGACACCAGGCCCGCCACGTCGGCGGGCGTGCCGAGGCGGCGCAGCGGGATGCCCCGCGCGATCCTGTCCACCAGCCCCGGTTCGGCCGCCGACACCCGGCGGAGCATCGGCGTGTCCGTGGGGCCCGGGCAGACCACGTTCGAGGTGACGTGCGCCTTGGCGGCCTCCCGGGCGATCGTCTTGGCCAGCCCGAACAGGCCCGCCTTGGTCGCCGCGTACGCGCCCTCGCCGCCCGACCCCGCCCTGGCGCCGTCCGAGGAGATGAACACCAGCCGCCCCCGCCCCCTGGCCGCCATCCCCGGCAGCAGCAGCTTGGTGAGCAGCATCGGCCCGCGCAGGTTGACCTGCCACATGAGGTCCCAGTTCGCCGGGTCGCTCTCGGTGAACGGCTCCACGATCGACACCCCGGCGTTGTGCACCAGGATGTCCACGGGGCCCACGGCGCCGCCGAACTCCGCGACGGACGCCGGCGAGGTCAGGTCGACGGCCAGCGCCCGCGCTCCGGACAGGCCGGAGGCCACCTTCTCCGCGTTCGGCAGGTCCACGTCGGCGACGACGACCTCCGCGCCCAGCGTGGTCAGGTCTGTGGCGATGGCCGAGCCGATCGCGCCCGCTCCGCCGGTGACCACCGCGACGCGCCCGTCCAGGCGCAGCCCGTCCATCACTTCCACGCCTCCACCAGGTCGGCGGTGGTGGCGCGGGTGGCGAGGAGGCTGATCGTGTGTTTCAGTACGGCCTGCGCGTACTCCTCTGGGATGCCCGCCACCGCGTCCCTGACCACGGTCACCCGGTAGCCCAGGTTGACCGCCTCCAGCGCGAGCCCGGGGATGCCGAGGTTGAGCGAGACCCCCAGCGCGACCACGTGGGAGACGCCCAGGGAGCGCAGCGTCATGTCGAGCGAGGTGCCGGTGAACGGGGAGAACCCGTGGTGGCGGCGGCTCTCCAGGTCGCCGCCGTCCCACAGCTCCGGGAGGACCTCGGTGGCGGCCGTGCCCTCCAGCATGTGACCGGGGTCCTTGAGCAGGGCGACGATGAACGGGCAGTTGTCCGTGTGGGAGCCGGACCGGTCGGGGCGGAAGGCCGCCGTGCAGTGGATCACCGGGATGCCGGCCGACCTGGCCGTGTGGAGGAGGCGGGCGGCGTTGGCGACGACGTCGTGCCGCGCACAGGCCGCCACCAGATCCGGAAATTTCGTGAGATCGCCGACGACGCCCCTTTGCATCTCCATCACCAGCACGGCCACGCGCTCCACAGGCGACCTCCGTCGATTTAGCCGAGCGCTTGCTTGGGACGCCTCAGCATATCACCCGCGACACAGGGTTATTTCGCATTAACGCCCGGCGAAATATCTCCAGTCGTGACAACCCGAACCCCGGGTGAGACCGTCGAATCGATGACGGCTGCTGATGGGGGTTCGACTTGGTCCCTGGTTACCGTGAAGTTCGCCAGCTCGGCGCGGGCCGTACCGGCCGCGTGTTCCTCGCCACCTACCAGCAGACCGGCGCCTACGTGGCGATCAAGTACCTGAACGCCACCCTGCGCAGGGACACCGAGTTCATGGACCGCTTCCGGTCGGACACCCACGAGCTCGTCGAGATCGACGACCCCAACGTGGTCCGGCTCTACGAGTACGTCGAGACCCCCACCAGGGCGGCCGTCGTCATGGAGCTGGTGGACGGCGTGTCGCTGCGTACGCTGCTGGACGAGCACCGCGGGATCAGCCCGGAGGCGGCCCTCACCGTGCTGAAGAGCACGCTGCTGGCCCTGGCCGCCGCGCACGAGCGAGGGGTGCCGCACCGCGACGTCAAGCCGGAGAACATCCTGGTCCAGGCCGACGGCACCAGCAAGCTGGCCGACTTCGGCGTGGTCGTGTACGCGGAGGAGCCGGGCGTGCCAGCCGGCAGCCCCGAGTACATGTCGCCCGAGCTGTGGACGCAGGACCGGACGGGGCCGCCGGCTGACGTGTACGCGGCGGCGTGCGTGCTGTTCGAGGCGGTCAGGGGGCGGCCGCCGTACCGGGCCGTCAAGGAGGGCGAGGACAGGGCGCTGGACGTCCCGGCCTTGCGGGACAAGCACCTGGTGGAGCCGGTGCCGCTGGAGGTCGCGCCCGACTCGCTGCGCGACCTGCTCAGGCGCGGGATGGCCAAGGACCCGGCGACCAGGTACGCCTCGGCCAGGCAGTTCGCGGCGGAGCTGGAGGAGGACGCGGTCGCCGGGTACGGCCCGGACTGGGAGAAGCGCGGGCGGCGGCACCTGGGCGAGCTGGCCACGCTGCTGGCCCTGCGCTTCCCGCTGGCCAGGACCGAGCGGGCCTCCGGAGTCACGACCACCCTCCGGGACCGGGTGCTGCGGATGCCCCGGCTGCCGCCGTACCTGTGGGTGGCGGGGGCGACGGTGGCCGCCGTGGCGATCTCGCTCCTGATGTCGGGCGGGCGCATGCCTCCCGGACCCGGCACGATCCTCATGCCGCCGCCCAAGACGGCGCAGAGCGAGCCGGAGCCGGCGCCCGTGGACGCTGCCACGCCCACCCGGACCCGGACGTCCGCGGCTCCCCGGCGCAGCACTCCCGCGCGCACGGCCGCCCCTCCCCCCAGTCCTCCTCCCAGCCTTCCTCCCAGCCTTCCTCCCACTGTGCGGCAGGGCGGGACCTCGGTGCCACGTCCGACCGCGGTGCGGGCCGCCGGCATCGTGGGGTGGAGCGGCACGGCGGGAGCGATCACGGTCTCGGCGGACGGCACGGGACCCGTACGGCTGCGGATCTCGTACACGCGGCGGGAAGGGGAGGGCGGGGCGGCCCGGACGGTGCAGCAGGAGATGCGGACCTTACGGGGGAGCACGGCATACACCAGTGCCGTCACGCACGATCCTGGAGGTGTTTCCTGCGGGAAGCGGGCGTATGTCGGGATCGTGGTGATGACGGAGCCGGCGGCGGGGAACGGGCCGCAGGTGAGCGAGGTCGCCGTCGACGGTCCTGCCTGCCCCACGCCTACGCCGACTCCCCACTCGCCTACACCTACACCCACGCCTACGCCTACGCCGAGCGAGGAGCACAGCAGGACGGCCGTCGGGACGCCTACGCCATCGGAGGAATCCTTCGCCCGATCATCGGACGAGCCCACCGGCCGGCCCTCCGAGGAGCCCATGATGCTCCTCTCGACGCCCGAGGAGGAGCCGCCCCTTTAGCGGCTGGGTGGGGGCCTTGTGGGGCAACCAAGCGTGCGCTAGCTTGGCATGCGATGAGCGGTGACACCTCTGCGTACTGGGCCGCCTGCAGGCGCGGCGAGCTGGTCGTCCAGCGCTGTACGTCCTGCGACCGCCGCGTCCACCTCCCCGAGGCGGCCTGCCCCTGGTGCGGTGGCGGGGAGCTCGTCTTCGAGCCGGTCGAGGGCGAGGGCGTCGTGCACACCTTCACCGTCGTGCACCGCTCGTTCGCCCCCGCCTACCGGGGCCGGGAGCCGTACGTGATGGCCTGGGTGGACCTGCCCGCCGGCGTGCGGGCGTTCGGGCACGTGGTGGGATGCGCCCCCGGCGAGGTACGCGTCGGCATGCCGGTACGCGTGACGTTCATCGACGAACTCCCCCATTGGAGGCCCACGTGAAGCTCGGCAACGTGCTCATCCCCGTCGCGAACCTGGACGAGGCGATCGCCTTCTACGGGCTGCCGGTGAAGTTCAGGGACGGCGACAGGTTCGCGGCACTCGACGGCGGCGGGGTCACCGTGGCGCTGGCCGGGCCCGCCGAGCACGTCACGACCTCGGTCGCGCCGTCGTACAAGGTGGACGACGTGGCGGACGCCGTGCGGGGGCTGACGGAACGCGGCGGCGAGGTGGTGCGGGAACCCGAGAAGGGGCCGCACGAGATCCGGGCGGTGCTGCGCGACCCCTCAGGAAACGTCTTCGTGCTCTATCAGCCCCTCTGACTGGAGGCCTCCCCCATGGCGCGATCACCTTATGGCAACTACGGCCACGCGATCCTGACCGCCGGAGCGCTGCGCACGCCCGACCAGGTCGCGCTCACGTACTGCGGCGAGCAGAGCTTCACCTACGACCAGCTCAACAGGAACGTCAACCGCCGCGCCCACGCCCTCCTGGAGAAGGGGGTCGGGCCGGGCCGGCGGGTGGCGGCGCTGCTCAACGAGACGCTGCGGGTGGCCGAGGTCTACCTCGCGCAGGCCAAGATCGGGGCGGTGACGGCGGCGCTGAACCCGTACTGGCCGGTGGAGACGCTGCGTGACGTGGTGGCGGCCTCGGGGTGCACGGCGTTCGTGTACGACGCGACGGTCGAGGGCGTGGTCGCGCAGATCAGGGACTCGCTCCCCGGCGTGACCACGTGGATCGACGTGCGGGAGCTCGAAGGCGCCTCCGACGAGGAGCCCCCGATCAGCGGCCGGTACGACGACCCGCTGGCCCTCTACTACACCTCGGGCACGACGGGATTACCGAAGGCCGTCGTGCACACGCACGCGTCGTCGCTGGCCACGGCGCAGATCTGGCTGGACGTGCCGCGCGGTCCCGACTCGGTGTTCGGGACGGGCGCGATCATCTGGGGCATCGGCTTCCCCGCCATCGTCGGGCCCGCCCTGTACGCCGGGATGCGGCTGGTGCTGGAGCAGGACTGGGGCCCGGCGAACTTCCTGCGCGTCGTCCCCCGCGAACGGGTCACGCATCTCTCGCAGATCCCCTCGTTCTACGCGGCGCTGCTCGCGTCCCCCGAGCACGAGGACGTGGACCTGTCGTCCATCCAGGTGATCATGCTGGGCGGCGAGCCCCTGACCGCGACCATGCTCGAACGGATCAAGGCCAGGCTGCCGCAGGCGGGCGTGTACTCGTACTACGGCCAGACCGAGGCCCCGTACACGTGCATGGGCCGGGTGGACGACGGCACGACCCCGCTCGGCTCCTCCGGCCGCCCCCGCACCGGCAACGCGGTGCGGATCACGGACCCGAACGGCGAGCGCGTGGTCGGCGAGGTGGGCGAGATCAACCTGGCCGGGCCGCACCGGATGACCGGCTACGACGGCCTGCCCGAGCGGACGGCCGAGGTGCTGCGCGGCGAGTGGTACGTCGGCGGCGACCTCGGCACGCTCTCCCCGGACGGCGTGCTGCGCGTGCTGGGCAGGCGGGAGGACTCGATACTCAAGGGCGGCGTCTGGACGCAGCCGGTCGTGATCGAGGAGGCGGTCTCGGCGCTGGACGGCGTGGCCGAGGCCGGCGCGGTGGGCGTGCCCGAGGGGGCCTCCGAGCAGGAGGTCCTGCTGGCGGTCGTGCCGCGGGCGGGGCACACGCTGGACGCGTCCAAGCTGGCGCTCGCGCTGGCCGACACCCTGCCGGCCCATCAACGGCCCGACCACATCGTGGTGGCCGACGCGCTGCCGCACTCGCAGGACGCCTCCGGCGGCCCCGGCAAGCTGCTGCGCGGGAAGATCCGCGAGCTGCTCGGGTGAGCGCGTACGAGCACGAGGTCAAGGCGCTGCTCAGCGCGGCCGGGGTGCCGGTGCCGCGCGGGGTCGTGGTGCACGACCTGGACTCCGGCCTGGACTTCGACCGGGCCGGGGAGCTGGCCGAGCCGCTGGTGCTGAAGGCGTTCGGCCCGGGACTGGTGCACAAGTCGGACGTCGGCGCCGTCGCGCTGGGGCTCTCCAGGGAGGACCTCGCCGCGGCGGCGGCCGGCATGCGGGCCAGGCTGGAGGTCGCGGGCTTCCTCGTCGAGGAGCAGGCCGAGGCGGGCGTGGAGCTGATCGTGGGCCTGGTGCGGGACCCCGGGTTCGGGCCGGTGCTCCTCACCGGGCTGGGCGGGGTGTGGACGGAGGCGCTGCGCGACACGGCGCTGCGGCTCTGCCCGATCTCGGAGGAGGACGCGCGGCGCATGCTGGCGTCGCTGCGCGGGTCCTCCGTCCTGTACGGGAGCCGCGGCGGCCCGCCGGTGGACGTGGACGCGGTGGTCAAGCTGCTCATGACGGTCGGCGGCCCGGGTGGGCTGTGGGAGCGGCTCGAACTGGGCGAGTTCGAGCTGAACCCGGTGATCGCCGGGCCTTCCGAGGTGATCGCGGTCGACGCCCGCTACCTGCCTTCCCCGGGACCCGTGGCGGGCGCGTCCCGTGCGGCGACGGACTTCCTGCCGCTCTTCGAGCCCAAGGCCGTGGCCGTCGTCGGGGCCTCCACGACCAGGCCGAACTTCGGGAACATGTTCCTCGGCTTCTACCGCGCCGCGGGCGTCCCGCTGGTGGCCGTGCACCCCACGGCGGCCGAGGTGGCGGGGGTGCCGGCCGTGCCGTCCCTCGCCGAGGCGGACGTGGACTACGCCCTCGTGGCCGTGCCCGCCGAACGCTGCGCCGAGGTGCTGCGGGAGGCGCGCGGGGTGCCGTTCGTGCAGGTGATGAGCGGCGGGTTCGCCGAGACCGGCCGGCCGGACCTGGAGGAGGAGCTGGTCGAGGCGGCGCGGGCGGCGGGGACGCGGCTGCTGGGGCCCAACTGCATGGGCGTGTACAGCCCTCGAGGACGGCAGACGTTCGTCGGGGGCGGGCTCGGGCCCGCCGGGACGGTGGCGCTGATCTCGCAGAGCGGCGGGCTCGCGGGCGAGGTGATCAAGGTCGGGGAGCGGCGCGGGCTGGCGTTCAGCCGGGTCGTCACCGTGGGGAACTCCGCCGACGTGACCCCCGCCGAGCTGCTGCGCTGGCTCGCCCGGGACCAGGAGACGCGGGCCGTCGGGCTGTACCTGGAGGACCCGCGTGACGGGCGCGAGCTGTTCGAGGCGCTGCGCGCCACGGAGCTGCCGGTGGTGCTCCTGGTCGGCGGGCGGAGCGGGCAGGGGCAGGAGGCGGCCGCGTCCCACACGGGCGGCATGGTGAGCGACCGGCGGGTGTGGGAGGCGGTGGCCGAGCAGGCGGGAGCGGTGCTGGTCGCCGGCCAGGACGACCTGATCGGGGTGCTGGCGTACTTCCAGGCGCACGGCTCGCGCTCAGGCGCCGCCTCCGGCGATGTGCTGGTGGTGGGGCCGAGCGGGGGCGCGAGCGTGCTGGCGGCGGACGCGTTCGACCTGGCGGGGGTACGGCTGGATCCCCTGCCCCCGGACGCGCTGGAGGCGCTGCGCGGGCTCGGGGTGGTGGCCTCCGGCAACCCGCTCGAAGTGCCGGTCGGGCCCCTGGGCCGGGCCGGGCTCGTGCCCGAGGTCGTCTCGGCGCTGCTGCGGTGCCGGCCGTACGGCGACGTGGTCCTGCACGTGAACGTCCAGGCGTTCTTCACGTACGGGGACGCGGCGGAGCCCCTGTACGCCTACACGCGGGCCGTGGCGCAGGCGCAGGCCGCGCTGCCGGGCACCAGGATCACCCTCGTCACCAGGAACGGCGAGTGCGCGCCCCCGGGCGTCGAGGACGAAGTGAGGCGGATCGCGGCGGAGGCGGGGATCCCCGTCTACCGCTCCATGGAGGCGGCGGCGGTGGCCGTCGCGGCTGGAGGGCGTTATGGGGTTACTTGAGGGCAAGGTCGCGTTGATCACCGGTGGCGCTCGCGGGATGGGGGCGGCGCACGTGCGGCTCTTCCTTGAGGAGGGGGCGCGGGTGGTGTTCGGTGACGTGCTGGACGAGGAGGGGAAGGCGCTGGCCGAGGAGACGGGGGCCGCGTTCGTCCATCACGACGTGACGAGCGTCGAGGACTGGGATCGGGCGGTGGCGACGGCCACCGAGCTGCACGGCCGGCTGGACGTGCTGGTCAACAACGCCGGGATCCTGAAATTTCGGCGCATCAGCGATATGTCTCCCGAGGACTTCGACCGGGTGATCGGCGTCAACCTCAAGGGCACCTGGCTCGGCATCAAGTCGGCGATCGACCCCATGAAGGCGGCCGGCCGGGGCGCCATCGTGAACATCTCCTCGATCGAGGGCTACGTCGGGGCCGAGGGGCTGTCGGCGTACTCGGCGTCGAAGTTCGGGGTGCGCGGGCTGACCAAGTCGGCGGCGCGGGAGCTGGCCCGGTTCAAGATCCGGGTGAACTCGGTGCATCCCGGCGCGATCAACACCTCGATGGCGATGGATCCCGACATGATGAACGAGGTCGACGCCGACGCCTTCGTGAAGTCCATGGTCATCAAGCGCTTCGCCAAGCCGGTGGAGGTGTCCCACGTGGTGGCCTTCCTGGCCTCGGATCGGGCCAGCTACTGCACGGGCAGCGAGTTCACGGTGGACGGCGGGCTGCTCACGGGCGCGGGGTACTGACTCGGGGCAAGGCTCTCACCTGGTACGAGGTAGATCTTTTTGGATTAAACCTCCTTAGCTTGGACATTTCTGGCAGCATCTTTGACCAGCGGGTTCTTGGTCTAGGAAAGCTTGAACGTCACTTGGTGCTGGCTTGACCTGCCGAGACGGCACGGTAGCCTCGCTCATCACGGAAGACGACAAGCCTCCGGTTTTGTCCCAGTAGTCACAGGGTGTCCCTTTACCCGGTATCTATGCGGACAAACCGGCTTGCCCGGAAGGTGTCCCCATACTTCCATGACGCCAGAGATGCAGAAGTACATCGAGTTGCTGGAGAGCCAGCTCGGGTATGCCGAGAAATCAGGGGCATACACCAAGTTCGGCAACTGGTACGGCAAGAACGTCGAGTTCGACGCCGACTACAGCTCCGCCCCATGGTGCGACATGTACCTCTCGTGGGCCGCGCACAAGCTCGGGTACGAGGACTGGATCGGGCAGTTCGCGTGGACGGTGTCGCACGCGGAGTGGTTCAAGGAGCAGGGGGCGTGGGGCCACAAGCCCAAGCCTGGGGCGTTCGTCTTCTACGACTGGAGCGGCTCGAACAGCATCGACAACATCGACCACGTCGGCATCGTGACGAGGGTCGAGGGCGACACGATCTTCACCATCGAGGGCAACATCGACGGCGGCGTCGCCAAGCGCAAGGAACGTGACACAAGCAAGGTCGTCGGGTACGGCTATCCGGAGCGCATCAAGTCCCGCCTGGACGAGGAGGCGGCCCGGCAGCAGCGCGAGGCCCAGAAGAAGGCCGAGGAGCAGGCCGCCCTGCAGCCGGGGCCGGGCACCGACGTCGGTGCGCTCCAGCCCTCCGGGACCGAGCTGCTCACCTCCCTGATCCCCCAAAGCGAGATCGTGGAGCCCGCCCAGGCCCCTGAGACCGGAAGCTCCCCCAAGAAGAAGGAGCCTCAGGCCGCTCCCACGCCCGCTACCCCCAAGGTCGCCACCGGCTCCGTCTCGGACAGCACGACCGCCGAGGACAGCACGACCGCCGAGAGCCCCAAGCAGCCGAAGAAGGCCAAGCACGCCAAGCCGGCGACGGCCGACACCACGGCGGCGACCGCCGAACCCCTCCCCACGCACGCGGACGCCTCGGCCACCGGCCCGATGCCGGCCATCTCCTCGCCGACGCTGGTCGGCTCCGCTCTGGTGGCGGCCCTGGCGCTGCTCGCCGTGGCCAAGACCCGCCGCCTGCGGGCCGCCCCGGTCACCGCTGGGGCCACCGCTGGGGCCACCGCGCCCCGCCCCGCCGCCAACCGCCGCCGTCGCCACCGCACGCTCGGGGTCGAGGTCGAGCCGGTCCGTACGAGCCGTCGAACGGCCGCACTCCAGCCGACCGCGGCCCTGGACACAGCTGCCCTGGACGCAGCCGCCCTGGAAGCCTTCCAGCCCGCTGCAGCCCTGGACACCGCCGCACTAAACACCGCCGCACTGGCCCCCGCGGCCCGGGACGCCCTCCAGCCCGCAACCGCCCTGGACGCCCTCCAGCCGGTTACGGCCCTGGAAGCCGCCCAGCCCGCCGCCCGGGCCGCCGGACGCCGCAGGCGCCCGCTCGACACGCGCCCCTTCGGCCTCGCCACGGACGCCGACCCCTTCGACACCTTCTTCGCCTCCCGTTCGGCCGAGCCCGCCGGGAGCGGGCCGGTCGAGATCCTGGTGGACACCGGGCCGCTGGAGCGCTTCGTGGACACCGGGCCGTTCGAGCGCATCGTCATCCCCCAGGCGACCAGCGCGTTCGACGCCTTCAGCCCGACCGCCGGCAGGGGCGACGACGTCCTCGACATCGGCGCCACGTACCAGGGACGTCGCCGCCGCCTCGGGCGCCCCGCCGACGAGCCAGGAACGACCGACCTCCCGCTGCGCGGCCGCCGGCACCGCCGTCCGGCGCCCACCCAGGGCATGCACATCGGCGGCGCGCAGCCGTTCGCGCAGGACGCCCCGCTGGCGGGCCGCCGCCACGCCTCCGCCGGGTCCCCGCAGCCGCACCGGCGCGAGGACGAGCGCCAGCTGGTCGGCGCGGGCGGCACCGGCAGGGGCGCGTCCAGCCACCCGGCCAGGAGCGCCCCGAGTCAGCCCGGCAGGAGCGCCCCCGGCCAGCCCGGCCGGAGCACGTCCGGTCAGCCCCGGAGGCGGGGCCGCCACCGCGCGTGAACGGCCCTCACGAGACGGCCCTCACGGGGCGGCCCTCACGAGGCGGCCCTCACGAGGCGGCCCCCACGCCGTAGTCGGCGGCGAAGGCGGCCAGCCGGGACACCGCGTCCCGGCTGCGGCTCCAGGGCCGTACGATCAGCCGTTCCACGCCCAGCGCCGCCCAGGCGGGCACCTCGTCGGGCGAGGCCAGCGCGTACGCGTGCGCGGTCACCGGCACCCCGGCCCCCAGCCGGTCGAGCTGCGGCTTGATGGACTCGAGGGTGTGCGGCATGCTGATCCACCCGTCGCAGAGCCGGGCGGCCCGGCGCAGCGCGGCGGCCGACTCCCCGCCCGCGAGCACCGGCAGCCGCCGCTGCACCGGCTTGGGCTCGAACGCGACCTCGGGGAACGAGTAGAACCTCCCGGAATGGGTGACCACCGGCTCGCTCCAGAGCCGCCTGACCACCTCGATCGCCTCGTCCAGCCGGGCTCCCCGGGTGCGGAACTCGACGCCGGCCGCCTCCCACTCGCCCCGGTACCAGCCGGCGCCGACCCCGCAGATCGCCCGTCCCGACGAGACCACGTCCAGGGTGGCGAACGCGCGGGCGGACACGAAGGGGTGGCGCAGCGCGAGGAGCTGCACCGCCGTACCGAGCCTGACGCGGGAGGTCAAGGCGGCGAGCCAGCACAGGTACGCGGGCGCGTCGAACAGCGGAGTGCCGGGCTTGATCCCCGGGTCGGACGTGCCCGGGTAGTGGGCGAGCGACAGGTCGGTGGCGAAGACGAGGTGCTCGGGCAGCCACACCGACTCGAACCCCAGCTCGTCCGCCGCCACCGCCACGTCCTTCCACGCGTCCGGATGCACCAGTCCGAGCGGCACTCCGAACTTCATGGCCACCTCCGCAGGTCGCCGCCCAGGAGGGCGGTTCGGACGCGTTCCCGGTGCGCCGCCGTGGTGCCGTACGCGGCCGACAGCGACCAGGCCCGCGCCAGCCAGAACCGCAGGTCCAGCTCCTCGGTGTAGCCGATCGCGCCGTGCACCTGCAGCGCCACCCGGGCCGCCAGCACGGCGGCCTCACCGGCGGCGGCCTTGGCGGCGCTCACGTCCCGGTCGGCGGCCCCGCCGGCCCGATCCACGCCGACCCGGTCCACGCTCTCGGCGACCCGGTCCACCGACAGGGCCGCCCGGTGCACCAGCGGCGCGGCGAACTCCACCGCCACGGCCGCGTCGGCGAGCTGGTGCTTGACCGCCTGGAACGACCCGATCGCCGCGCCGAACTGCGTCCGGACCCGCGCGTAGGCGACGGTGACCGCGAGCAGCTCCCTGGCGACCCCGATGAGCTGCGCCGCCGTCGCCACCGCGGCCCGCCGCAGCACCGGCGCGGCCGGGCCGCCCAGCTCCTCGGACTCGTCGAAGGTCACCTCGAACACGGGACGGCACGGGTCCACCCCGGTCCTGGGCACCAGGCGTACGGACTCCCTGGCGACCAGGCGCCACCCGCCGTCCCGCGCCACCAGCAGCAGGTCGGCCAGATCGGCGTCCGGCGCGTACGCCTGCTCCGGCGGCAGCACGGCGACGCACAGCGCGCCGGAGGCCAGCTTGGGGTTGTCCGGCAGCAGGTACGGCGCCACCACGGCGGTCTCGACGACCGGCCCCGGAAGGCACGCCCGCCCGGTCTCCTCCAGCGCGGGCAGGACGTCGGCCAGCCCGAGCCCCAGCCCGTCGGACTCGGGAGGCGCCAGCAGGCCGAAGAACCCCAGTGCGGCCAGTTGCTCCCAGGCAGGCCGCCGCTCGGACCGCAGCGCGGCCGGTGGGCAGTGCGCCCGCAGCACGTCCCGCACAGTGGCGGCCAGCGCGAGCTGCTCGTCCGTGAATCCGAAGTTCATCTCGGCAGCCCCAGGACCCGTTCGGCGATGATGTTGCGCTGGATCTCGTTCGTGCCCGCGTAGATGGGCCCGGCCAGCGAGAACAGGAACCCGTCCAGCCAGCCCTCCTCCCCCGCCCGGTCCCCCAGCAGTTCCATGGCCAGGGCGTGCATGCGCAGGTCCAGCTCGGACCAGAAGACCTTCCCCATGCTGGACGCGGACCCGATCTCCTCCCCCGCGATGAGCCGCCGCGCCGTCGCGAACGTGTGCAGCCGGTACGCCTCCGCCTCGGTCCAGCACCTGGCGGCCCGGTCGGCCGCCACGGGGTCGCCCGAGGAGCGGGCCAGCGCGACCAGCCGGTCGGCCGTGGCCAGGAAGCGGCCGGGGCTGCGCAGGGTGAGGCCGCGTTCGGAGGACGTGGTGGCCATCGCGACCCGCCAGCCCTCGCCGACCTCGCCGAGCACCATCGAATCGGGCGTGAACACCCCGTCGAAGTGCAGCTCGGCGAACCCCGGCAGCCCGTCGAGCTGCGCGATCGGCCGCACGGCGACGTCGGAGAGGGGGAAGAGGAAGTACGTCAGCCCCTTGTGCCGCGTCCCCGACGTGCGGAACAGGCCGAACCCGTGCGTGGCGTAGGCGGCCCGCGAGCTCCACGTCTTGTGCCCGTACAGGCGCCAGCCGCCGGGCACGGGCTCTGCGCGGGAGGTGAGGGCGGCCAGGTCGCTGCCCGCCTCCGGCTCCGACCAGGCCTGCGCCCACACGTCGTCGCCTCTGGCCATCCTCGGCAGCCACCGCCTGCGCTGCTCGGGCGCGCCGAAGCGCATCAGCGAGGGGCCCAGCAGGAAGATGCCGTTCTGGGTGACCCGGGCGGGGGCTCCGGCGGCCCAGTACTCCTCCTCGAAGATCAGCCACTCGATCAGGGAGGCGCCGCGCCCGCCGTACCCCTCGGGCCAGGAGACGACGGACAGCCGCGCGTCCGCCAGCAGCGCCTCCCAGGCGCGGTGCGCGGCGAAGCCCTCGGGGGTGTCCATGGACGGCAGCGGTCCCGGCACGTGCGCGCGCAGCCAGTCGCGAACCTCGGCGCGGAAGCCCTGCTCGGCCGGGGAGAAGTCGAGATCCACACAACCAACCTAGCGCACGCTTGGTAACCCGAACAGCGGTTTACGGACATAGTCTGTTGGCCATGCAGGGACTGCTGCTGAAGCTGTCCACGCTCGACGCCGACGCGGAGAGCGCGGTGCGGGTGATCGCCTACTTCGACTCGCTGCTTCGCGACCACGTGAGCGTTCCCACGCTGCTCGCGGCCACGGCGCGGCTGGCGCAATGCCCGGTCGGGCTGCTCGACGCGGCCACCGGCCGCCGCACCCGCACGTCGCCCCGCGGCGCCGTGGACACGCCCGCCGAGGCCCCGGCCCAGGTCAGGGAGCTGAGCGACGGGCTCGGGGCGGTCTGGATGGAGCGCGAGGGGCCGGCGCACGGGCTCGACGAGATCGTCCTCGAACGGTACGCGGTGGCGGCCGAGGTCACCCTGGAACGCGCGGCCGCGCTGGCGCGCTCGGGGCAGGACCCCGCGCTGGTGGAGCTGGTGCTGTCGGCCGAGACCGGCGAGGCCGAACGCGCCCGGGCCCTGCGCCTGCTCGGCTTCGCCCCCTCCACCCCGCTCCAGGCCCTGGCGATCGCCCTGCCGGACCGAGGGCCGGACCGGGGGCCGGACCGGGGACTCGCCGCCGGCCTGCGCGCCATGGGCCACCAGGTGCGCGCCACCAGGATCGGCGACACGGAAGCGGTCCTGGTGGCGACCACCCTGCCCCGCGACCTTCCGGAGGGGTCGCGGGTGGGCATCGGGCCCGAGCTGCCGGGCGCGCGGGCGGCCGAGTCGTGGGCCGGCGCGCGGACCGCGCTCCGCTTCACCGGCCCGCACGACCGCGTGATGCGCTGGTCCGAGCTGGGGGCGCTGGCGCTGTTCGCCGACCTGCCGGAGCCGGCGGTCGCGGGGCTGGCCGACGTCCGGGCGATGGAGCGGCTCGGCGAGGAGTACCTGGCGGCGGTGCGGGCGCTGTGCCTGGCGGGCTCGGTCCGCGGCGCGGCCGCCACCGTGCACCTGCACCACAGCTCGATGGCCGCGCGCATCGCCAGGGCCGAGTCCGTGCTGGGCTTCTCGCTCGCCGACGCGGCCGGCCGCCTGCGCGCCCACCTGGCCCTCGCCCTGGTACGACTGCGCGCCAACCTCAGGCCGCGAACGCCCGCCTGAGCGCCGCCAGCCGGGCCGCCCGCGCCCGCTTGGACAGCTCGGCGTCCGGGACCATCCCGTCGAACCCGTGGAAGGCCCCCGGATAGAGGTGGAGCTCGGTGGACACGCCCGCCTGCGACAGCCGCAGCGCGTAGTCGACGTCCTCGTCCCTGAACACCTCCAGCTCACCGACGTCGATGAACGTCGACGGCAGCCCGGCCAGGTCCGTGGCCCGGGCGGGAGCCGCGTACGCGGGCACGTCGTCGGTGCCGATCCGGTCGCCCAGCAGGGCGGTCCAGCCGAAGAGGTTCGCGCTCCGGTCCCAGACCACCGCCTCGGTGAACTCGTGGCTGGACGGGGTGATGTTGCGGTCGTCCAGCATCGGGCAGACGAGCAGCTGGAACGACACGTCGGGGCCGCCCCGGTCGCGGGCCAGCAGCACGGTGGCGGCGGCGAGCCCGCCGCCCGCGCTGGCGCCGCCGACCGCGATCCTGGCCGGGTCGATGCCCAGCTCGCCCGCCGCCTTGGCGGTCCACACCAGCCCGGCGTAGCAGTCCTCGACCGGCGCGGGATGGGGGTTCTCGGGCGCCAGCCGGTAGTCGACGGAGACCGCCACGCACCCGAGCTCCTCGACGTAGCCGATCATCATCGCCTCGTCGATCTCGGGCGTGCCGATGATCATCCCTCCGCCGTGGATCCAGTACAGGCCCGGCCGCCCCTCACCGCCGCCCGCCGGGCGGTAGATCCGTACCCGCACGTCGGGAGCGCCGTCGGGCCCCGGCACGTGCCGGTCCTCGATCACCACGTCGCTGTCGGCCGGCGGCGCGGCGGCGAGGAACGCGTTGATCTGCGCACGATGCTCGGGCAGTTCCTCGGGTGTCAGGTTCGCCGTGTCGAACGTCGGGAACGGTGTCCGCTCGAGAAAGGCGCGAATCTCTGGGTCGAGGTTGGGGTGGAATGCCATCTGATATCCCTTCTATGGGGCCACTCCTCGATGGTCAGAGCCCGCGCCGTGGCAGACAACCGCCATCCGGCGGCGATTCCGCTCCTCAGTCCCGCCGTTCGGCGAGGACGTCGAGGACGCGCTCCGCGAGGGGCGCGGCGCTGGCCGGGTTCTGGCCGGTGGCGAGCCTGCCGTCCACGACGACCTGAGCCTGCCAGTCGGCGCCCGGCTCGTGCTCGGCGCCACGCTCCACCAGTTTGTCAGCCAGCAGGAACGGCACCACGTCGGCCACGCCGCGCAGCCGCTCCTCCTCGTTGGTGAAGGCCGCCACCCGCTTGCCCGCCACCAGGTACGAGCCGTCGGAGAGGGTCAGGTTCACCAGCGCGGACGGGCCGTGGCAGACCGCCGCCACCACGCCGCCCCGCTCGTACACCTCGCGCCCGACACGGATGACGTCCGGGTCGTCGGGGAAGTCCCACATGGTGCCGTGGCCTCCGGCGTAGAGCACGGCGTCATAACGGGAGGCGTCGACGTCCGCGAGGCGGTCGGTGCCGCGCTCCCCGATCGCGGCGAGGAAGGCCACCTGGGTCTGGTCGGCGGCGTCGAACCCGTCCTGCGGCGGCTGCCCGCCCCGCACGCTGGCGACGTCCACCTCGTAGCCGGCCTTGCGGAAGATCTCCCAGGGGTGGGCCGCCTCGGGCACGTAGTATCCGGTCCGCTCGACGCCGCCGAGGTCGTCATGGCTGGTCAGGGCGATGAGAATGCGCTTGTTCATGCCTCACATCGTCGCCCCGGCCCGCCATAAGTAACAAATAACGAAATATCGTCTTAGGTATCAGAATAGTGATATGTCGCCAATCTCGCTCGACCTGCTGCGGACGTTCCTCGCGGTGCACAGGACCGGCTCCATCACGGCCGCCGCGCAGACCCTCGGTCTGTCGCAGCCGGCCGTGACGGCGCAGGTCAAGACGCTGGAGTCGGTGCTGGACCGGCCGCTGTTCGACCGGCTGCCGCGCGGGGTGGCGCCCACGCCGGCCGCCGACGAGCTGGCCCGCCGGGTGGCCCCCTCGCTGGACGCCCTGGACGGGGTGGTGGAGTCGGAGCTGCCCTCGGACGCGGCCGTGCACCTGGGCGGGCCCGCCGAGTTCCTGTGCGAGGAGGTGATGCCGATGCTCGCCCCGCTGGTGGGCTCCGGGCTGCGGCTCCGCACGACGCTCGGGCTGTCCGACGACCTCCTGGCGGACCTCGCGGCCGGGCGCCTGGACCTGGTGATCTCCACGATCCGGCCCCGGGTGCGCGGCGTGCAGGCGGACCCTCTCTACGACGAGGAGTTCCTGCTGGTCGCCGCCCCGTCCCTGGGGCTCGCCGGGGTGGGGCCGAGGGAGCTGGCGGCGGTGCCGCTGGTGGCCTACGCCGAGGACCTGCCCATCGTGCGCCGCTACTGGCGCTCCGTGTTCGGCAGGCGGCCCGCGATGGCGGCGCAGGTCGTCATCCCCGACCTGCGCGGCGTGCTCAGCGCCGTCCGGGCCGGGATGGGCGTCTCCGTGCTGCCCGCCTACCTGTGCCGCCGTGACCTGACGGCGGGCACACTCGTCACGCTCGCCGAGCCCGACGAGGCCCCGATCAACACCGGCTACCTGGCCGTCCGCTCGGGCGCGCTGGCCAAACCCGCGGTGGCCAGGGTACGCGCGCACCTCATCGAGGCGTTCCGCGCCTCCCCCACCTACTAAGTGGACCCTATTAGGCGGACCACGAGGCCAGCAGCCGCAGCGACTCCTCGTTGGCGCCGCCCGGCTCGGGGTGGAGCAGGCTCACCCGCTGCCCCGACCCGCCCGGCAGGTCGAACGTCTCGTACCGCAGCGCCAGCTCACCCACCACCGGATGTGTGAAGCGCTTGACCCCGTTGGTGCGCTCCTTGACGACGCGGCCGGCCCAGAGGGTGCGGAACCGATGGCTGTGCACCGACAGCTCGCCGATCAGGGCGGTCAGCGCCGGGTCGTCGGCGTGGCGGCCGGTGGCGAGGCGGAGCTGCCCGACCGTGGCCCGGAGCACCTCCTCGCGGTCGGCGTACAGGTCGGGCTCGGCGAGGAAGTTGTACCTGGCCAGGTTGGCGCCGGGGCGGCAGAGGCCGGGGAAGAGCGCGTCGGCCAGCCGGTTCCAGGCGAGCAGGTCGAGGCGGTGGTCGAAGATCATGGCCGGGATGTCCGTCATCCGGTCGATGAGCTCCACCAGCTCCCGCCGCACCCCGCCGGACGGCCGCGGTCTGCGGGGCCGCGGCGCGGCCAGGTCGAACAGGTGCGTCCGCTCGGCCTCGCTCAGGTCCAGCGCCCTGGCCAGCGACTCCATCACGGACGCGGACGGCTGGGCGGTACGCCCCTGTTCGAGGCGTACGAGGTATTCGACGCTGATGCCCGCCAGCTCGGCCAGCTCCTCGCGGCGCAGCCCGCGCACCCGCCTGCGCGGCCCGCTCGCCAGGCCCACGTCCTCGGGCGTGACCTCGTTCCTGCGGGCCTGGAGAAATGCCCCGAGTTCCCGGTTCATGGGTACAAGTCTGCCCGTGGAGGGCCCTGCCGGGACACGCCGAACCTGCCACTCCGAGTACCTGGATAGCCGGAATCACGGCGGGCATGCTGACCTCATGTGCCATTCCACCGACAGCAGGCCGCCCGCACCGCCGATCCAGGGCGAGGTGGCCTCTCACGAGCAGATAGAGCTGACGGCCGCCGACGGCAACCGGCTGCTCGCCTACCGGGCCGAGCCCGCCGAGCCGAACGGCCGCAGCGTGGTGATCCTGCCCGACGTGCGCGGGCTGCACCCGTACTACCGCGACCTCGCGGTGCGCTTCGCCGAGGCGGGCTTCCGTACGATCGCGATCGACTACTTCGGCCGCACGGCGGGTCTCGGCGAGCGGGACGACGACTTCGACTACATGAAGCACGTCACGCAGCTCAAGGCCGAGCACGTCAGGGCCGACGCCAGGGCGGCCACCGAGCAGCTCGACGGCCCGGTCTTCACGGTCGGCTTCTGCATGGGCGGCGCCCACTCGTGGCGGCAGGCGTACGAGGGGAACGGCCTGGCCGGCGGCATCGGCTTCTACGGCGCGCTGCGCGCCATCCCTGAGCCGACGACCGGGCCCGGCGCGCCCCTCCTGATGCTGCTCGCGGGCGCGGACACGGCGACCACGCCCGAGCAGTTCGAGGCGTTCGAGGCGGCGCTCGACCGGGTGGGCACGGAGCACGAGAAGGTCGTCTACGAGGGCGCGCCGCACTCGTACTTCGACCGCACGTACGCCGAGTGGACGGACGCGTGCCAGGACTCCTGGCGCCGCATCCTGTCGTTCACCGAGCGCCACTCAGCCTAGATAGGCGGCCCTGACGACCGGATCCTCCCGGATCTCGCCCGGCGCGCCGGCGGCGATCACCTTGCCGAGGTCCAGCACGACGATCCGGTCGCAGGTGTCCATGACGAAGCCCATGTCGTGCTCGACCAGCAGCACGGTCGTGTCCAGGGCCTTGACGACCTCTCCCAGGCGTGCGGTCTGGGAGGCGTCCAGGCCCGAGGTGGGCTCGTCCAGCAGCAGGAGGCGGGGCCGGTCGGCCAGGGCCCTGGCCAGCTCGACGAGCCGGCGCTGCCCGACGGGGAGCGCGGCGGCGTACGCGTCGCGCAGCGGGGTGAGCCCGCACAGCTCCAGCACCTCGGCCACGCGCTCGCCGCGTTCCCGCTCCAGCCGTCGGCGGGCGGGCCAACCCACCAGGTCGGCGGCGAGCCCGCCACCGCCGCCGTGCCAGTCGAGCGCGGCCAGCACGTTGCCGGCCACGGTGAGCCGGCCGAAGACCTGGGTCCGCTGGAACGTGCGCCGCACCCCGGCCCTGGCCCGCCTGACCGGGGACACCCCGGTCAGGTCCCGGCCCGCCACGCTGACCCGGCCCTCGCTCGGCCGGCGCAGCCCCGACACCACGTCGAACAGCGTCGTCTTCCCGGCCCCGTTCGGCCCGATCACGCCGCACACCTGACCCGCCGCGACCTCGAACGACACCTGGTCCAGCGCCCTGACCCCGCCGAACGCCACCGACACGCCCTCCACGGCCAGCATGTTCACCGCACCCCCAGGTAGGCGGCGGTCAGCCGCTCGCTGTCCACTTCCGAGCGCGGCCCCACCCAGGTGACGCGTCCCAGCCGCATGAACGCCACCCGGTCGGCGAGGGCCAGCGCCTCCGTGGCCTTCTCCTCGACCAGCAGCAGCGCCACCCCGCGAGAACGCAGCTCGGCGAACACGTCGAACACCTGCCGCACCATCATCGGCGCCAGCCCCAGTGACGGCTCGTCGGCGATGAGCACCCGTGGCGGCCGCACCAGCGCGGGCGCGAGCGTGAGCAGCTGCTGCTCGCCGCCGGACAGGGCGCCGGCGAGCACGGTACGGCGCTCGGCGAGCTGCGGCAGGCGCTCGTAGACGGGACCCGGGTCGGGCAGCCAGGTCCGCAGGTTCTCCTCCACCGTGAGCCCGGGGAACACGCCCCGGCCCTCGGGCGCGAGCAGGATGCCCGCGCGGGCCCTGCGGTGCGCGGGCCAGGCGGTGACGTCCTCGCCGTCGAGCACGATCCGGCCGCTGGTGACGGCCAGGTCGCCGGCGGCCACCGCACAGGTCGTGGACTTGCCCGCCCCGTTGGCGCCGAGCAGCGCGACCACCTCGCCGGGCCGGACGGCCAGGTCCACGCCGCGCAGCACCGTGCTGTCCGCGTAACCGGCGACGACGCCCTCCAGCCTGAACAGCGGCCCGTCCACCTGGACCGGCGGCGGCGCCGGGACCGGCTCCGCCGGGGTGCGGCGGCGGTGGCGGAGCTCGGCGAGCTGGGTGAGCACCCCGTCGGGGTGCTTGGCCAGGATCACGCCGCCGGCCCCGAACAGGATGGCCCCGACGTGCGCGGACACGCCCCAGGTGGCGAGCAGTTCGGGCACGGCCACCGCGATCAGGCCGCCGAGCACCGCGCCGCCGACGCGGCGCACGCCCTGGAGCACCACCACGGCCAGCCACACGAACCCGGAGAACGCCGGCAGGTCGGTGGCGGTGATCGAGCCCTTGGAGACGGCGAACAGCACCCCGCCCAGCCCGGCGATCGCCGACGCCAGCGCGAACAGCATGATCTTGGTACGGGGCGCCGACAGCCCGGACGTCGTCGCGGCGGCGGGGGCCGACCTGACCGCGAGGATCGCCCGCCCGGAGGCCGACCTTTCCAGGTTCCGTACGAGCAGGGCGACCGCCCCGATCAGCACGAGCAGCACCACCACCCGCACCCGGGGATCCGAGGTGTCCGCGAAGCCGAGCCCCAGCGCGGGCACCGGCCACCCGATGGTCCCGTTGCTGAACGCGTCCACCTGGAACAGCACCTGGTCGGCCAGCAGCGCCATGGCCAGCGTGGCCAGCGTCAGCACCCGCCCGCCCAGCCGCAGCGCGGGCAGCGCCACCAGCATCCCCACAGCGGCGGCCGCCAGCACGCCCAGCACGATCGCCACGAAGAACGGCAGCCCGGACGAGAACGCCCATCCGCAGGTCAGCGCCGCCATCGAGGCGAAAGCGGCCTGGGCCAGGTTGACCATGCCGCCGATCCCGGTCACCACCACGAACGAGCAGAAGATCAGCGCCAGCACCAGCCCCTGCGCGGCCACGCCCACGTAGTACTCGGAGGCGAGGAAGGTGAACGCGAGCAGCGCGGCCAGGGCGAGCGCCCACGGCAGCCTGCGGCGCCACGGCGGCAGCCCCGCCAGGTGGTCGGGCGGGGGCGCGTCCTCGGCCGCGCTGCCCGCGACCCGCTCGCGCGACCTGTTCAGCAGGACGAGCCCGGCGAACAGCAGGATCACCGGCACGGCCGTGCGCAGCCCGGTGACCTCTTCGAGGAAGTCGGTGTATCCGGCGACCAGGTTCTGGACCACGCCGAGCGCGAGCCCGGCCGCGAACGTCCACGGGATCGAGCGCAGCCGCCCGAACACCGCCGCCGTCGCCGAGGCGAACAGCAGCACCGTGTACGCCGTCGCGTCCAGCCCCAGCACGGACACGGCCAGCACCCCGGCGAGCCCGGCGAGTCCCGAGCCGAGCATCCAGGCCAGCGCCGAGGTGGCGTCCGCGTCGATGCCCCGGAGCGTGGCCAGGCGGCGCCGGTCCACGGCGGCCCGCATGCGCAGCCCGTACGGGGAGTGCCGCATGAACGCCCACAGCCCGGCCGCCGCCACCGCCGAGAAGCCGAACGTGATGAGCTGGTCGGTGTCCAGCCGGGCCCCGAGCACCTCGAAGGAGAGCGCCGGATGCGGGCCGACGCCGCGCGGCAGCGACGTCGCGTCCGCGCTCGGCAGCCCGGCCAGGTCCACGACCAGCAGGCCCAGCGCGGGCAGCGCGATCGTCAGGCCGATCGTGGCGACGATCTGCGCGGTCTCGCCCGCCTGCGCGAGCCCGCCGAACATGGTCCTGTGCAGCACGTATCCGAGCGCGGGCGCGAACAGCGCCACCGACACCAGGGCCGACAGCCACGCGGGCAGCCCGGCCGCCTGGTTGAGCTCGTAGAACAGCAGGGCGGACAGGAATCCGACGGCGCCGTGGGCGAAGTTGAACACCCCGGTCGCCGCGTACGACAGCGTCAGGCCCGACCCCATGACCGCGAAGATCGCCCCGGTGACCAGGCCGCTGAGCACGTATCCCAGGATCATTTGAGCGGCACGTTGTCGAAGCACTTCATGCTCTTGGCCACCTGGAAGGCGCCTTTCTCCAGCTTGACCAGCGCGCCGCAGCCGTTCGGCTCGCTGTGGTCCTTGGGGTACTGGATCCTGCCGAACCCGGCGTTCTCGTAGAGGTAGTCGCCGTTGCCGACGGCCAGGAACTTCTCGCGGGTGAGGTCCTTGCCGGTCTTGCCGAGCATGTCGAGGAAGATGTCGGCGGCCCAGTAGCCGATCGCCATGTGCTGGGTGGGCACGGCGCCCGGCGCGACCTTCTCGACGTCCTGCTTGAACCGGGCGATCTCGGGGGCGGTGGACTCGAACGGCTCGAACATCGGCGCCGCGATCACGCCCTCCAGGGCCTGCGCGCTGGCCTGGTCCTTGAGGATGGCGGCGTCGTAGCTGGTCGCGTCGGTGAGCACGCCCGTGTAGCCGGCCCGCTTGAGCGCCGAGTAGAGGCCGACGTTGAACTTGGTGCCCGCGATCACGGAGACCACGACGTCGGGGGCCTTGCCGCCGTTCGAGGTCATGATCTTGTTGACGTACGGGAGCCAGTCAGGGGGTGGCGCGGCGGCCGGGAGGCCGGAGTTCACGCCGACCAGCTTGAATCCGGCGGCGGTGAACGACTGGGAGATGGTGGTGCCGCCGTACTTGCTGCCGCTGGAGTCGGAGGTCTGGACGTACACGCTCTTGCCCTCGGCGCCGCCGAGCAGGTCGGCCAGCTGCCGGCCCCACCACGTCTGGGAGCCCGCCCCCTGCTTGGGCGCCAGGCAGCCGTTGTAGCCGAAGCCGGTCTTCGTGCCGCACCACTGCGGGCCCGTCGCCCAGCCGAACCAGGGCACGCCCTGCTGCTCGAGGAAGGCGGCGCCGCCGAAGTTCGGGGCGTGCACGGGGACGAGGGCGAAGACCTGGTCCTTCTGCACGAGCTTCTTGGCGGCCGCGTCGCCCTTGGCCGCGTCCTGGCCGTCGTCCTCCGCCCCGATGAACTCGATCTTCCGCCCGTTCACGCCGCCCTCGGCGTTGGCCCGCTCGAACCTGGCCTTCGCCCCGATCTCGGCGTCCTTGGTCGAGTAGCCGCTGGCGCTCGTCTTGGTCAGCACGCCGCCGACCTTGACCGTCGTGTCGGTCACGCCGGGCGCCGCCGAGCCGACCGGGCTCTTCTGCTGGGCCGCGCACCCGGAGACGAGCAGCGTTGTTACCGTGAGTGCCGCCGCGACCCGCCGTACCATCCTGGCCTCCCGCGATTTGGCCTAGCGCTCGCTTGGTTTTGTGCCGAGCGTAAATTCGCCCAGGAAGGGTGTCAACGGGGGCACCCGAGCAACCGCTTGCTCGCAATCGCGAGACCGGGTTACCGTGTGGCGCATGCTGATGCGCGCGGCCGTCCTGACCGGCTTCCACTCCCCCATGGAGATCCGCGAGGTGGAGATCGCCGATCCGGGGCCGGGCGAGGTCCGCGTGCGGATCAAGGCGTCAGGCGTGTGCGGCTCCGACCTCAAGGCCATCGACGGCAAGAGCCCGGTGGTCGGCGAACTGCCGTTCATCCTCGGGCACGAGAGCGCCGGAGTGGTGGAGAGCGTCGGCGCGGGCGTCACCGGCGTCCGGCCCGGCGACCACGTCATCATCTCGATGAACGGCCCCTGCGGGCGGTGCCGCCACTGCGGGGCGGGCCGGTTCCACCTGTGCTCGGGCCCCGCCAGGCTGCAGACGATCATGGGTGGCGCGCCCAGGATCACCCTGGACGGGCAGGAGACGCGCCGGTTCATCGGCATCGGCTCGTTCGCCGAGTACGCGGTCGTCGCCGAGGCCATGTGCGTGAAAATCGCGAAAAACGCGCCCCTGGATGCCATGTGCCTGCTGGCCTGCGGAGTCGTCACCGGCGTCGGCGCGGTCATGAACGTCGCCGAGGTCCCGCCCGGCGCGGGCGTCCTCGTCGTCGGCTGCGGCGGCGTCGGCCTCAACGTCATCCAGGGCGCGGTGCTCGCGGGCGCCACCACGATCATCGCGGCCGACGTGGCCGAGCAGAAGCTCAAGCTGGCCGAGCGCTTCGGCGCCACCCACACGCTCGTGGCCGACGACCTGCCACGGCAGGTGGACGAGCTGGTGAAGGGCGGCGTCGACTACGCCTTCGACGCGACGGGCGCACCCGGCGTCCTGTCCAAGGCCTTCGCCGCGACCCGGTCCGGCGGCACCACGGTCATGGTCGGCAGCCCGCCCCAGGGCCAGGCCGTGGAGGTGGACCCCGGCCTGCTGTTCGCCTCCCGCCGCCTCATGGGCACCCAGGGCGGCGACGCCGCGCCCCACCGCGACCTGCCCATGCTGGCCGAGCAGTACCTGCGGGGCCGCCTCGACCTCGACGGCCTCATCTCCGAACGCCTGCCGCTCGACCGGATCAACGACGCCGTGGCCCACGTACGGGAGGGCTCGGTGGCGCGTACCGTCATCACCTTCTGAAATACGAACACCCGGCGTCACCGCACTCATACCCTGTGTGTCATGACGGAGAGAAGACTCAGGGTGCGCGTCCGGCGGGCCGCCATGGCCACGGTTCTGACGGCCCTGGCCATGACCGGCCCGGAGCCCGCCGGCGCCAAGGGCGTGTACGACTTCGGCACCGAGGGCGTGGTCATCTGGAGCGACCCGCGAAGGGACGCCGTCCTCGTCGGCTTCGGCTACCCGGGCCAGGGCTTCGAGTCGGACCGGTCGGAGGAGCACGGCTTCTTCCAGTGCGACGACTACTTCGACAGCATCCTGTGGCACCACGGCCGCAACACGGCCACCGGCATCGTCGGCTGGGTCCCCGCCTGCAACCTCGCCGACGCCGACTAGACCCCCAGCGTGACCGGCTCGGGCCGCTCCTCGGGCGCGGGCCGCTCCTCCTCCTCCTCGTGACCCTCCACCGAGAGGTTCGGCAGGAGGCGGTCCAGCCAGCGCGGGCACCACCAGTTGAGCCGCCCGAGCAGGACCATCGTCGCCGGCACCAGGAACCCCCTGATGATCGTGGCGTCCACCGCGATGGCCACCGCCAGACCCACCCCGAACGTCTTGACCATCGGGTCCGGGTACGCGATGAACGCCACGAACACGGCCACCATGATCAGCGCTGCCGACGTGATGACCCGGCCCGTCGAGCCGAGCCCCTCCGCCACCGCCCGCGCGTTGTCCCCGTGCCGCAGGTACGCCTGGCGCACCGCCGTCAGCAGGAACACCTCGTAGTCCATCGACAGCCCGAACAGCACCGCGAACAGCATCAGCGGCACGAAGCTCTCGATCGGCACCGAGAAGAAGACCGTCTCCAGGTACGAGGAGCTGGCCGGGGCGTCCATGCCCACCAGGCGGCTGCCCAGGCCGATCGAGAACACCAGGGCGAGCGCGCCGAAGGCGGCGCCGAGCGAGATCAGGTTCATCACCGCGGCCTTCACCGCGACGACGGGCGCGCGGAAGGCGAACAGCAGGAGCAGGGCGCTCAGCAGCACCACCACGCCGATCACCAGCGGAGTGCGTTCGGACATCCGGGTGCCCGCGTCGGTCATGGCCGCCACCTTGCCGCCGACGTGCACGCTCACCCCGGGCGGCGAGATGGCCCTGATGTCCTTGACCACGTCGGACGCCCGCGGGTCGCTGGGCTTGTACTCGGTGACGACCTGGAGCAGGACCGAGCGGCCCGAGGAGTTGACCTTGGGAGTGGCCACGTGCGCGACGCCGTCGACGTCGCCGACCTCGCGGACGAGCTGGTCGACGACCGGGTCCTTCTGGTCGGCCACCTTGGCGGGCAGTTCGGCGACCACGAGCAGCGGACCGTTGATCCCGTCGCCGAAGCCGGCGGCCATCAGCTCATAGGCCCGCCTGGGCTCCGAGCCCTTGGTGCCGTACCCGTCGTCGAGCGGCCCGAGCTTCAAGGCCAGCGCCGGCGCGGCCAGCAGGCCCAGCGCCAGCACGCTGCCGAACAGCACCTGCCACGGCCGGCGCGCCACCCACGACCCCAGGCCGGCCCATCCGGACCCGGACGAACCGCCGCCGCGCAGGAACGGCACCTTGAGCGCGTTGATCCGGTGGCCGAGCATCCCGAGCAGGGCGGGAACGAGGGTGACCGAGGTCAGCACGGCGGTGACGACCGAGATGCCGGTGATCCAGCCGAGCGTCGCCAGCAGCGGGAACCCGCCCAGCATGAGCGCGCTCAGCGCGATGATCACCGTGCCGCCCGCGAACACCACGGCCCCGCCCGAACTCGCCACGGTCCGCCGTACGGACTCCACCACCGGCACCCCGTCGGCCAGCAGTCGCCGGTGCCTGGACAGCAGGAACAGCGCGTAGTCGATGCCCACGCCCAGCCCGATCATCGTGGCCATGATGCCCGCCTGCTTGGGCACGTCCAGCACGTGTCCGAGCAGCCCGATCACGCCGAGCCCCGTGGCGACGCTGACCAGGGCCGTGAAGATCGGCACCAGCGCGGCCGCGAGCGTCCCGAACGCGAACACCAGCACCAGCAGCGCGCACACCACGCCGATGATCTCGCTGGGCCCGGTCTTGATGTCCTTGTCGGCGGGGGTGGAGCTGTCGGCCGCCACCACCTCGATCCCGGCGGCCCGCACCGGGTCGGCCGCCTTCGACAGCGCCCGCGTGGTCTCGGCGACCTTGGTGCCGTCCTGGCCCTGCATGCGGATGGCGATGAGCCCGATCTGCAGGCTGGCGGAGATGCCGCCGCGCCTGAACGGGGTGTCCACCCCGACGACGTGCGGCATCGTGCGCAGGCTCGCCAGGACGTCCTCGACGGCCTTCTTGCGCGACTTCTCGACGAGCGGCCCGCCCGCGGAGTAGAGGACGAGTTGCACCGTCCCGCCGGTGTCGTACCCCGGCCCGAAGCCGGTCTTCATCAGGTCGTGCGCCCGCTGCGCGTCGGTGCCGGGAATCGTCGCGTCGTTGCTGACCGGGCTGCCGAGCACGAGGCTCCCGCCCATCAGCGCGGCCGCCACGACCACCCATAACGCCAGCACCAACCGCCCGTGCCGCGCGCACCAGCCGCCCAGCCGCCCAAGAAACCGCGTCATCGCCCAAGTCCCTCTCGACGGCCGTCCTGTACGGTCGTACAGGACTACGATAAAGCAGGAAATATCCGGAGGGGATGCATCGCATGGAAATGAGATGATGACCACACCCGACGACACCCGGACCCGGATCCTGGCCGCGGCCAGAGAGCTGTTCGCCGAGCGCGGTTACGCGGGCACCTCGCTGGCCGACATCGCCGCGGCCGTGGGCCTGACCAAGACCGCCGTCGCCTACCACTTCCACCCGAAGGACCGCCTGGCCTCCGAGTTACTCGCCCCGGCGGGGGACGACATGCTGGCGCTGCTCGGGACCGACTTCCCGAGCCGGGAGGCGTTCGTCGACGCGCTGGTGACCTTCGCGGTGCGCTACCGCTCGGTGATCCGCCTGTTCATGGAGGACCTGGCCGCCGAGGACCCCGGCGCGCCGGAGTCGGAGCGCGCGACGGTCAGGACGTTCAGGGACGAGATCTTCGGCCGGCTCGTGGGCGACGACCCCGACCCGGAGACCAGGCTGAAGAGCTGGGCCCTGCTCGGCGCGCTGCAGTGGGGCGCGGTCAGGACCATGGACCTGCCGGAGGAGCAGGTCCGCGAGGTGCTGCTGGAGGCCTGCCGGGCTTTCTAGAGACCCAGCACCTCCCGTTCGACGTGGTCGAGCGCGAGGCGTACGGCGCCCAGCGCCACACCCTCGTCCCCGAACGTGGAGGCCACCACCTCCGGCACGCTCACGCACAGCTCGGCCAGGTGCCGGCGGAGCGGTTCGAGCAGCACGTCGCCGGCCTGCGAGTGACCGCCGCCCAGCACCAGCAGGTCGGGGTCGATGGCCAGCGCGAGCGCCGAGGCGCCGATCGCGAGGTTCTCGGCGTAGCGGTCGACCCGCCGCGCCGCGTCGCGGTCGCCCGCCAGGGCCGCCTCGAACACCTCGGCCGCCGAGGCGTCCTCGCCCAGCTCGCGGGCCGCGTCCTCCCAGCCGACCTGGCGCAGCGTGCCGATCTCGCCGGCGGCGCCGTTGCGCCCCGGGTGCAGCCGCCCGCCGATGAGGATGCCCGCGCCCGCCCGGTGGCCGACGAGCACGTACACGATGTCGGAGGCGTGCTGCGCGCTGCCGCGCCAGTGCTCGGCGAGCGCGGCGAGGTTGGCGTCGTTGGCGGCCAGCGCCGTGCCGCCGAACCAGCGCCCGGCCAGCTCCGCCAGGTCCACGCCCGTCCAGCCGGGCAGCGTGATCGACAACCTCACCCGGCCGGTGCGGTCCACGATGCCCGGGGTGCCCGCCGCGACCGCCCACACCCGCGTGCGCGCGACGCCCGCGCCGTCCACGCACTTCAGTGCCGTACGCCGGGCCGCCTCCAGCCGTTCGTGGGCCGCGGCGTCGCCGGAGACGTCGGCCCGCTCCCAGGCGATCACCTCGCCGTTGAGATCGGCCAGCGCGGCCACGATCCCGTCGCCCCCGACCTCCACGCCCACCACGTAGCCGGCGTCCGCGCGGAACCCGAACCGCCGCGCGGGCCGCCCCATCACGCCCTCGTCGGGCGGCACCTCCCTGACGTGGCCGCGCTCGCCCAGCTCGTCGAGCACCGCCTCCACCGTCTGCCTGGACAGCCCGGTGATGCGGCCGAGCCGGGTCAGCGTGGCCACGCCCTCGCGGCGCAGGGCTCGGAGCGTGATCTGGGTGTTCACCTTGCGCAGCAGGGACGCGTCACCTGGGCGAAGCTCGGTCAACTTATGAGACCTTTTCTCATAACTCTCCCATTGACGGGGAACAGCCAGGATCCTAGCATCGGGCCGACATACGTGAACTGGTTACATATGTGGAGGCGCAATGGTCACGCTCGCCATCGTCGGCGCGGGTTCGCGAGGTTCCTCCTATGCCCGCCACGCCACCGGGAGCGGCCGGGCGCGGGTGGTCGCGGTGGCCGATCCGCTGGCGGCCCGCCGCGCCAGGTTCCCGGAGGCCGAGGCGTACGCGGACTGGCGCGAGCTGGCCGCGCTCCCCCGCCAGGCGGACGCGGTGATCATCGCGACCCAGGACAGGGACCACGTCGAGCCCGCGGTGCGCTTCGCCGAGCTGGGCTACGACATCCTGCTGGAGAAGCCGATGGCGGTCTCCGAGGACGACTGCCGGCGCATCGTCGCGGCCGCCGGACGGTCCGACGCCGTCTTCGCCGTCTGCCACGTGCTGCGGTACACGCCGTACACGCGGGCGCTGAAGGCGCTGCTGGACGGGGGCAGGATCGGCGAGATCGTCAGCGTCCAGCACCTGGAGCCGGTCGGGTGGTGGCACCAGGCGCACTCGTACGTGCGGGGCAACTGGCGCCGCTCCGACGAGTCCACGTTCATGCTGCTGGCCAAGTCGAGCCACGACCTCGACTGGCTGGTGCACCTCACCGGCAGGCAGGTCACGCGCGTGTCGTCGTTCGGCGGGCTCAAGCACTTCCGCCCGGAGAACCGCCCGGAGGGCGCCGCCGACCGCTGCCTGGACTGCGCGGTCGAGGCGGCGTGCCCGTACTCGGCCAAGCGCATCTACCTGCCGCTGGCCGGGCGCGCGGTGTGGCCGGTCTCGGTGCTCACCGACGACGTCTCCGAGGCCGGCGTGCTGGCGGCGCTGCGGACGGGCCCGTACGGCAGGTGCGTGTACGCCTGCGACAACGACGTGGTCGACCACCAGGTCGTGAACATGGAGTTCGAGGGCGGCACGACCGCGTCGTTCACCATGACCGCCTTCACCCCCTCCCTCCACCGGCAGACCCGGATCTTCGGCACCCGGGGCTGGATCGAGGGCGACGGCGACCGCCTGACCGTCTTCGACTTCGTCACCGGCCGCGAGGAGACCGTCGACACCCGCCCCACCGGGGACGCGACGGCTCGGGGCGGCCACGGGGGCGGTGACGAGGCGCTGGTCGACGCGTTCCTGACCGCGGTCGCCACCCGGGACCGCTCCTCGATCCTCTCCTCGCCGGGCGAGAGCCTGCACAGCCATCTCATCGCCTGGGCCGCCGAGAGGTCGCGGCTGGACGGCCAGACCGTCACCGTTCCTGAGGACTGAGCGTGAGTCGTCACTCCTCTGAGGTCGGGCCGGTGGTGGGGGTCTCCCCGGGCTCACCCGGGTCCGGGCCCGACTGGCCGGCCAGGCCGAAGGCGATCTCGATCGCGCTGCCCGGCCTGGCGCAGGTGCCGGCCTGGAGGCTCTGGTCGAGGACCGTGCCCACCCGCGACTCGTCGTCCACGACCTGACCCTTCGTCCGCACCGTGAACCCCGCCGCGACCAGCGCCGCCCGCCCGTCCTCCAGCGCCTGGCCGACGACCGACGGGACCGTGGCGCCGTTGCGCGCGACCGTGAGCGCCACCGGGGTGCCGCCCGTGACGCGCCCGCCCGCCTTGGGCTGCGTGGAGAGCACCTGCCCGTCCGGCCGGTCGACGCAGGAGCGGGTGACGGCGCCCACCGCCAGGCCCGCGTCCGTGAGGGCGCCCTCCGCGGCCTTGCGCTGCAGGCCCGTGACCGCGGGCACGGGCACCCCGGCCGACACCTCCAGCGAGACCTTGCTGCCCCTGGTCACCAGCATGCCCGGGGCGGGCTGGGCGCTGAGGACCTGGCCGATCCGCTTCGGCGAGTCGAGCTGGGTGACGGTGCCGAGCACCAGCCCGGCCTGTTTGATCGCCTTCGTGGCCGCGCCCTTGTCCATTCCCGCCAGCGCCGGGACCGGGACCGCGGCGGGGCGCACCGCCGACGGCGGCGGCGTCGTGGGCCCGCGCGCCTCCAGCGTCCCCGTGGTCTTGAGCGGGACCTTCTGCGCGGTCGTCCTGTCCGCCGGAGGCCGGGACTTCACCGGATCCGACTGCGGGGGGACCGACGGGCCGGCCCCCTGCGGCGCCTGGGGCCGCTCGGCCGTGTTCGCCGTGGGTATGTGGGCGGTGAGCAGCACGGCGGCCGTCACCAGCAGGGCGGCGCAGACTGCGATCGCGGCCCTGGGCCAGGCGACCCTGGACAACCCCGCCGGCGATGGATCGTTCCCCGGCCCGGAGCCCGCGGGTAACGACGCGGGCGCGGACACGCTCCCTTCCGTGGGCGTGGACGCTCCGGCCTCTTCCGTGGGCGTGAACGCGCCGGTCTCCTCCGTGGGCGCGGACGCACCGGCGCGGGAGTCGGGCAGCAGGTAGCCGCCGGCCACCCCCGTGGCCTCCGGCTCGGCCATCGGCGCCCGCTCCGACGAGCGCTGCTCTGGCACCAGCGGCGGCACCCGCAGGATGTGGGCCGGCGGCGAGCTCAGCACCTCCGACGGCACCTCCGACTCCCCCAGCAGCTCGAACAGCAGGTCCCTGCTGGTGGGCCGGTTGCGCGCGTCCTTGTCCAGGCACGCCTCCACGAGGGCCCGCAGCCGCCCGTCCAGGCGTCCCAGCTCGGGCGGCGCGGTCAGGATGCGGTGCAGCACCGGCGCGACCGAGTCCTGCCCGAACGGGGCGGTGGCGTTGGCCGCGAAGCACATCGTCGCGCCCCACGAGAACACGTCCGCGGCGCCCGTGACGGCCGACGCCGTGATCTGCTCGGGCGCCATGTAGGCGGGCGTGCCCACCCCGCGCCCGCTCACCGTGGCCGCCGCGTCCAGCGCCTTGGCCAGGCCGAAGTCGATGACGCGCGGCCCGTCGGAGCCGAGCAGCACGTTCTGCGGCTTGAAGTCGCGGTGCACGATCCCGGCCCGGTGGATGGCCGTGAGCGCGGTCACCGTGCTGACCGCCAGCCGCTCCAGCGCCCCGCCCCGCCGCGGCCCGGTGAGCGCGACCTCCCTGTGCAGCGACGGCCCGTCGACATATTCGCTGACGATGTACGGACGCCCCTCGTCGAACCCGGCGTCGATCACCTGCGCGGTGCAGAACCTCGCCACGTGCTTGGCCAGCTCGACCTCCCGCAGGAACGCCGCCCGCTCGTCACCCACGGGTCCGTGCAGCAGCTTGACCGCGTAGGTCTCCCCGCTCCTCCAGCCGAGGAAGACCGCGCCTTGACCACCTTCACCCAGTCGCCCGGACAGCTCGTACTGTCCGAGTCGCTGCGGGTCCCCCGTTCTGAGCGGCTGCGCCGTCGGCACGGGCGTCTCCCCTCGCCGCCACCCTCGCCTGCTTTCTACTGAAAGCAACGGGCCGCCCCGAGTCAACGGTGGTCAGGGCATCGCCGCCTGACCGTGACACAGCTGGTCAGGATTCGCGGGTGACCGTGCCCGAATAGGTCACCTCGTCCTTACCTTCGCGCGTCACCTTGATGTCCATCTGGTTCGACGCCGATGTCGGGATCATCCGCAACGTCCCCGGATAGCACTCATCGCCCGTGACCCGGTCGAGGGTGAAGACCATCCCGCTCCCCTGCCGCAGGAGCCGTCCCGAGCAGTGCAGGTCCGATCCCCACAGCATGGCCCCGCCGTCGTTGTCGGGGCCCAGACGCAGCTCGACGGGGAAGACCCGCTGGGCGGTGAAGTGCTCGGCCGAGCCCGTCCACGTCCCGACCAGCCCCGGCTCCTGGGCACCGCGCAGCCAGAACACGAACCCGGCCACCGCCATGGCCACGCCCGCCGCGGCCACGCCCATCTGCCAGGCTTTCACCCGCCTGCGGGGCGGGGGCTCGGGAACGGTGTCGCGGCTGACGGCGGGGAAGCTCGTCGTGGGGTCGGGGTCGTGGATACGCCCCGGCTCGGCGCTGGGCGGCGCGGTCTCCATGACCAGCCGGAGCCCGGCGGTGCTCAGCTCGCGATCGGCGAACGTCCTGCCGGACCCGGTGACGGGCGAGACACCGGACGGGCCGACGGCGGCCTGCGCGCCCGAGGACAGCACGTCGCCGCCCCCCGCCGCCTGGCCCAGCAGCCGCCGCAGCACCTCCTCCGCGTCCGGCCGCTCCCCCGGCTCCGGCGCCAGGCAGGCCGCCACGATCTCCCGCAGCCGCCCGGTCAGCGGCCCGAGGTCCGCCTTCGCGTACAGGATCCTGGCCAGGACCTCCTGGTAGGTGTCCGCCGTGTACGCGTGCCGCCCCGTCGCCGTGTACGCGACCGTCAGCCCCCACGCCCACAGGTCGGCGGGCGGCCCGGCGGGCTCACCCTTGATGCGCTCGGGCGACAGGTACGCCGGGGTGCCGACGGGCATCGCGTTGGTGGTGGCCGCGGTGTCCATGAGCCGGGACACCCCGAAGTCGATCACCCGCGGCCCGTCGAGCCCGAGCAGCACGTTGCCCGGTTTGAAGTCCCGGTGGACCACCCCGGCCCGGTGGATGGCCCCGAGCGCGGTGGCGGTGCCGATGGCCAGGCGTTCGAGTGACCCGCCCAGGCGCGGCCCCTTGGCGACCACGTGCTCCAGCAGCGAGGGGCCCTCGACGTACTCGCTGACCAGGTAGGGCCGGTCGCCCTCGAGATCGGCGTCGATCAGCTGCGCCGTGCAGAACGCGGCCACCCTGCGGACCGCCTCGACCTCTCCCAGGAACCTGCGCCGCACGTCGGGGTCGCCTGACAGGCTCGCGTGCAGCAGTTTGATCGCGACCTGGGCGCCCTGCTCGGAGTGGCCGAGGTAGACGACGCCCTGTCCGCCCTGGCCGAGCCTGCGCGACAGGCGGTACGATCCCAGCTGTCGCGGATCATCGGCTCGGAGTGCGGACATATCTCCTGATTATGCCGGGCAATCGATCAGTCGCGCATAATCATCAAGGATCGGCAACACCGTATCCGCAGGCGCGCTGGGCAAGGTGGCCACCGCCTCCTCGATGCCGAGCCCGGCGAAATAGTCGAGCTTCTCCTCCGTCGGCAGCGTCCCGAACGGGATCACCTTGGCCATCGGCCGCCCGGCCTTCTCGCACGCCTCGCGGAGCATCGGCAGCGCCGACCTGATCCCCTTGCCGCCGATCGGCATCCAGCCCTCGGCGTACTCGGCGACGTGGGCGAACAGCTTGGGTCCCGCCGCGCCGCCCACGTACACCGGCGGGTCCTGGACCGGCTTGGGCCAGCACCAGGACGGCTCGAACCCGTCGAACGAGGCCACCTCGTCCCGCCACAGCGCCTGCATGGCGAGCATGTTCCGCCTGGCCACCTCGCGGCGGCGCGCGTACGGGACGCCGTGGTTCTCGATCTCCTCGACGTTCCAGCCGAAGCCGACCCCGACCACGACCCGTCCGCCCGAGAGGTGGTCGAGCGTGGCGATGGCCTTCGCGGTCACGATGGGGTCGCGCTGGGCGGCGAGCAGGATGCCGGTGCCGACGCGCAGCCGGCGCGTCGCGGCGGCGGCGAAGGACAGGGCGACGAGCGGGTCGAGCGTGCGCTTGTACTCCTCGGGCAGCATGTCCTGCCCCGCCGCGGGAGGGGTGCGGCGCGAGACCGGGATGTGGGTGTGCTCGGGCACGTAGAGGGAGTCGAAGCCGCGCTCCTCCGCCGCTCGGGCGAGGTCCTGGACCGGCATGGTCAGATCCGTGGCGAACATCGTGACCCCGAGTCTCATGGGACCTCCTTCTAGTTAACCAAGCGATTGCTCGGTTAAGATTTCCAGAGTACCTTGCAGAAGACCATTCCGCGGAAAGAGGTCCCCGGTGAAGTTTTCTATCTTCCTGAATCCGCAGATTCCCGGCTCCGGGTACGCGGCCGAGGAGAACGCCAAGGCCAAACGCCCGATCGGGCGCGACACGGAGTCGTACCAGAAGCTGCTGCACGAGGTGCGGGAGATAGCCGTGCACGCCGACCAGCTCGGGTTCGACGCGCTCATGATGACCGAGCACCACTTCCACTCCGAGGGCATGGAGTTCTCGGTCAACCCGCTGATGGTCCTCACCGACCTCGCCGCCAGGACCGAGCGGATCCTGCTCGCGCCGCTCGGCCTGGTGCTGCCCGCCTGGGACCCGATCAGAGCCGCCGAGGACGTGGCGCTGCTCGACCAGTTCTGCAAGGGACGGCTGCGGCTCGGCGTGGCGCGCGGCTACCAGAACCGGTGGATGAACGTGCTGGGCCAGCGCTGGCACGCCGCCGCCGCGCGCTCCGACGGGTCGGCCTCCGACACGCGGAACTTCGACGTCTTCGGCGAGGTGCTGAAGATCATGAAGATGGCGTGGACGCAGGAGACGCTGCGCTACAAATCGGACGTGCTGGACTACCAGGTGCCGTATCCGTTCGAGGGCATCGAGGGATGGCCCGCGCAGGAGTGGACCCAGACGTTCGGGGCGCCGGGCGAGCTCTCCGAGGACGGCAAGGTGCAGGCCGTCTCGGTCTGCCCCAGGCCGTACCAGAACCCGCACCCCGAGCTGTGGCAGCCGTTCACGATCTCGGACCGGTCGGTCATCAGGGCCGCCCAGGAGGACATCCTGCCGTGGATGTTCACCCCCAACCCCGACGACCACGCCGCCAAGGCCAAGCTCTACCAGGAGGAGTCGGCCAAGCAGGGCCGCCAGTACAAGCTGGGCGAGCACACCGGCATCCTCAAGATCGTCGGTATCGCGGACACCACCGAGGAGGCCATCAACACCTTCGGCCGCAGCATCCCCAAGGACTTCGCCGCCTTCTTCGGCCCGTTCGGCTACCTGGAGGTGCTGCGCAAGAAGGAGGACGAGAAGCACAAGCCCATCTCCCCCGAGAAGGGCGACGCCAAGCGGATGAACGACGTGGAGATGGCGCTGTTCGGCACGCCGGACGACGTCAAGCGCGGGATCCAGCGGATGCTCGACCGCATGCCCGACCTGGAGTGGTTCGGGCTCTACATGCAGGGACAGCAGGGCGTGCTGCCGCTGGACACGGTCAAGCGGAATCTGGAGCTGTTCGCCACCAAGGTCATCCCGGAGTTCCAATGAAATTCTGGCTGGGAGCCTCGTTCGTCGACACCGACCAGTTCCTGGAGCTGGCGCGGGCGGCCGAGCGGTGCGGGTTCGACACGCTCACGCTGTCGGACCACCTGTTCTACGCCGACTTCGCCTCGCCGTACCCGTACTCGCGGTCCGGACGGCCGCGCTGGGACGCGCGTACGCACTGGCCGGACGTGTGGGTGACGATCGGCGCCATGGCGGCGGTGACCACGACCCTGCGTTTCTCCCCGAACGTCTACATCGCGCCCGCCCGCGACCTGTTCACCGTGGCCAAGCAGGTGTCCACGGCGGCGGTGCTGTCGGGGGACCGGGTGACGTTCGGGGTGGGGGTGGGCTGGTGCAAGGAGGAGTTCGTCGGCACCGGGCAGGACTTCCACACGCGGGGACGGCGGCTGGACGCGATGCTCCCGACGCTGCGCTCGCTCTGGGCCGGCGAGACGGTCGCCCTGGACGGCCTGCCCGAGCTGTCGATCTCGCCCACCCCCGACCGGCCGATCCCCGTCTACGTGGGCGGCGACAGCGACGCCGCCCTGCGCCGGGCCGCCCGGCTGGGTGACGGCTGGATCGGGAACCGGATCTACACGGAGGAGCAGTTCGACGTGGTGCTGGCCACGCTCCGCGGCCACCTCGACGAGAGCGGCCGGAGCGAGCCCCTCGACATCATCGCGCCGCTCGCGGTGATGCCGGACGCCGACACGTACCGCCGCTTCGCCGCCAAGGGCGTCACCGGGACCATGGCGGCGCCGTGGTGGCTGGCCACTCCCGAGGAGAAGGCCAGGTACGGCGAGGGAACGCTGGAGCTCAAGATCGCCACCATGGAGCGCTTCGCCGAGGAGGTCATCGCCAAGCTCTGACGTCACCGAGGCCGCAGGCCCAGCTCCTCCAGGGCCTCGGCCAGGCCCTTCGGCGACTCCGTCACCGCGCCGATGCGGGCCAGGGCGGCCAGGCCGAGATAGCCGCCGTACGCGGTCAGCGCCCGCCGGGCGGCCTCGTCCGGCGGCTGGCCGACCTCCTCCAGGACGGCTCGCATGAACGCCAGCCGCCGCTCGCTCACCCGCCGCACCACCGCACCCACGACCGGGTCGTCGGCCTCGCTGATCAGCCGGAACGAGACGGCGGCGTCACGCCCGTCGCCGAAGGCCCACTCCAGCAGCGTCCGCATGCGCTCGGCCGGATCGGGCACCGGCTCCAGCCGGGCGATGATCTCCTCGGTGCCGGCCTCCCACCGCCGCAGCGCCGCCTCGACCAGCGCCTGGCGGTTGGGGAAGTGCCAGTAGAAGCTGCCCTTCGAGACGCCGAGCCGCACCGCCACCGGCTCCACGGCCACGGCGGCCAGCCCACCCTCCGCCAGGGCCTCCAGCGCGGCCCGCGCCCAGTCGTCCGCGTTCAACCGACCCACTCTCCCATCCTTCCATACGCCACCGTATAGTCGGACCATACGCATCCGTATGGAAAGAGGTGGCCCCCATGCCCACGCTCACGGACCGGTTCATCCCGCGGCCCGACGCCTCCGAGCGGCACTCCATCGTGATCAACGCCTCCCGCGAGCGCGTCTGGGCCGCCGTCGCGGACCCGGGCTCGTTCGACCTGCGGGCCGTCGTGGCCATCCGCAACCTGGCCGCGCGCCTCAGCGGCGGCCGGCCGCACCGGAGCGCGCCCCGCTTCACGCCGCTCGGCGAGGACCCGGGGCACGAGCTGGTCATGGGGCTCATCGGGCAGTGGTGGCGCCTCGGGCACGCCGAGAAGAGCGGCGCGATCTCCGGCGCCGCCGACTTCCACGCGTTCGACCGTCCCGGCTACGCGAAGGGCACGCTGTCCTTCCGGCTGGACGAGGCGGGCGAGGGGCGGATCAGGCTCGTCACGGAGACCCGCGTGGTGGCCACGAGCGAGGACGCGCGGCGCGCGTTCCTGCGGTACTGGATGGCGATCCGGCTGGGCAGCGGCCTGATCCGCCGCGTCATGCTCGCCGCCCTCCGCGCCCGCGCCACCCGGCCCCTCTGAGCGTGCCGCCGGCCGGCCGGCTGACCGATCCCGTCGCGCGCCGTCCCGGGAGCAGGAGAGGCCGGGATGGGCGATAACCTTCGTCCTGTGCTGGAAAGGATCTCAGCCACCCGTTACGTGACCCCGTTGCGGGAGGGTGGTTCGCTGCCCGGCGTCGTCGAGGCCGACGACCTGGGCACGTACGTGGTGAAGTTTCGCGAGGCGGGCCAGGGCCGGCGGGTGCTCGTCGCCGAGATCGTCGCGGCCGAGCTGGGCCGCAGGCTGGGGCTCAGGACCCCCGATCTCAAGCTCATCGACCTCGACCCGCAGATCGGCATCCGGGAGCCGGACGAAGAGGTGCAGGACCTGCTCAAGGCCAGCACCGGCCTCAACCTGGCGATCGACTTCCTGCCGGGCGCGCTGGGGTTCGAGCCGCTGGCGTGGGCGGCGGACCCGGTGTTCGCGGCCAGGGTGGTGTGGTTCGACGGGCTCATCCACAACATCGACCGCAGCTGGCGCAACCCCAACATGCTGGTCTGGCACCGCGAGACCTGGCTGATCGACCACGGCGCGGCGCTCTGGTTCCACCACAACTGGCGCACGGCCGACCCCCAGCGGACGTTCGACGCGGGCGACCACGTGCTCGCGCCCTTCGCCGGTGACGTCGAGGCCGCGGGCGACCAGCTGGCCGCGCGGATCACGCGGGGGCTGCTGGTGAGCGTGACCGCGATGGTGCCCGACGAGTGGCTGGACGGCGAGCCGGGGTTCGACAGTCCGGAGGCGGTGCGCGAGGCGTACGTCGATCATCTGATGGAGCGGGCGCACGGGCCGCGCGAGTGGCTCGTGCGCGGCGAGGCGAAGTCGCCGCACGGCGGCCCGGGGTCGGTGGGCGAGTTCTGGCGGGGAGGCGGCCGGTGACCAGGGACGTCTACGAGTACGCGGTGATCCGCGTGATGCCCAAGATCGAGCGCGGCGAGCTGATCAACGCGGGCGTGCTCCTCTACTGCCAGCCGCGCGGCTACCTGTGCGCGCGGGTCCAGCTCGACGCCGCCCGGCTGCGCGCCCTCGACCCGAACGCCGACCTCGACGAGGTACGCCGTGCGCTCAGCGCGTACGAGCTGGCCTGCGGCGAGCGGCCGGGACCGCTGGCCGAGGAGTCGCTCGGCGGCAGGTTCCGCTGGCTGACCGCGCCGCGCAGCACGATCATCCAGACCGGGCCCGTGCACGCGGGCCTCACCGCCGACCCCGACACCGAGCTGGCCAGGCTGTTCGACAAACTCGTCCGTATCTAGAAAAGCACGGACATGAAGGTGTCGACCTCCTGGAAGCCCACCTTGCGGTAGACGGCCCTGGCCGAGAGGTTGAAGTCGTTCACGTACAGCGTGACCACGGGGGCGAACAGGCTCCTCGCAGCCTCCACGACGGCGGCCATGCCGGCCACGGCATGGCCCTTCCCCCGCAGCTCGGGGGCTACCCACACGCCCTGGATCTGGCAGGCCTGCGGCGTGACGGCCCCGACCTCCGCCTTGAACACCACCCGGCCGTCGTCGATGCGCGCGTAGGAGCGGCCGATCCTGATCAGCTCGGCGACCCTGGTCCGGTAGAGCGCGCCGCCGTCGCCGAGGTTGGGCGAGACGCCGACTTCCTCGGTGAACATGGCCACGCAGGCGGGCAGCAGGATGTCGAACTCCTCCGGCCGCACCCGGCGTACGAGCGGATCGGCGGGCACCGGCGACGTGCGGGAGGTGGCCATGACCGGCTGAGCCCAGCGGATGGCGCGCGCCCGGCCCCAGTGCGGCTCGAGACGCTCCCACAGCAGAGAGACGGCGTCGACCGGGCCCACGATGGAGGAGCAGCGGCGCCCCTGCTTGCGGGCACGGTCGGCGAAGGCGTGCACGGCCTCGGGACCGGCGTTGACGGGCACCATGTTGGCCCCGGCGTAACAGAGTGACACAAGGCCGCCTCGCGCGCCGAACCCCCACATCTGCCCACCCAGCCTCGCCGGATTGAGTCCGACGGCCCGCACTCTGGAGGAGACGAAGACGTTCGCGACCGGGTCGGTGTCCAGCAGGGCTAGGACCTCGTCCCGGTCGCTGTCGTCGAGCACGCGCGACGCCGATGTACGCAGCATCACAAAGGTCACACTACGCGAAGGGGCACCGATTGGCTCAGTGGGTGACGGCCACGGTAATCCTTTCTTGACGTCAGTCAGAGCCCAAGGGTGCCGAGGATCCCGAGCAGCCCGGCCGGAGGGCTCACCGCGTCCGCCGTCATGTGGGTCGACGGGCGCGGCTCGGGCTGCGCGGCGCACTCCACGTCCCGCGGCGGCACCGTGCCGTCCCGCAGGTAAGCGGCCAGGTGCTCGTCCACGCACTCGCTGCCCGTCAGCGACACGCCGTGGTTGCCGCCGGCGTCGATCACCATGCCCGTGCGGACGAAGTGCCTGCGCATCTCCAGGGCCCCCTTGAACGGCGTCGCGGCGTCGTCACGGGACTGGATGAGGAGCACCGGCGGCAGGTTCGACGAGCCCTGCACCTCGATCGGCGTCCCGCCCCGCACCGGCCAGAAGGCGCACGGGGCGTTGAACCAGGCGTTCGGCCAGGTCAGGAACGGCGCCCGGCGGTGCAGCCGGGTCATGTCCTCGCGCCACTTCTCCCACTTGCGCGGCCACTTGGCGTCCCTGCACTGGACGCCCAGGTAGGAGGCGTAGCCGTTCTCGTCCGCCTTGTCGTCCTCGCCGTGCTTCTTGTAGATGTCCACCATGCCCTTCACGTCGCCCTGCCGCACGTACGCGGACCAGGCCGCGGCGAACGCGGGCCAGACCCGGTCGCTGTACCCGGCGACCGTGAACGTGTCGTCCAGCTCGCTCGGCCCCACGATGCCGCCGGCCGGGCGGGCCCGCAGCCGGTCGCGCATCGCGTAGTAGGCGAACGACGTCTGCTTGAGCGAGGTGCCCAGCCGGTAGACGTCGTTGTGCTTGGCCGTCCAGGCCAGGAACTGCCGGTGACGGTGCTCGAAGGCGCTGTCCTGCCGGATGTTCGCGTCGTACCAGACGCCCGTGGGGTCGACCGTGCTGTCCATGACCAGCCGCCTGACCCTGGACGGGAAGAGCGTGGCGTAGACGGCGCCCAGGTAGGTGCCGTACGAGTAGCCGAGATAGCTGATCTTCTGCTCGCCGAGCGCGGCACGGATCGAGTCCATGTCCCTGGCGGAGTTCTCGGTGGTGAGGTGCGGCAGCAGCCAGGACCAGCGCGCGCCGCACCGGTCCGCGAACTCGTGCGCCCTGTCGAGCAGCTCCCGCTCCTCGGCCGGCCCCTTCGGCACCGCGTCCGGCCTCGGAGCCTTGAAGAACACCGCCGGGTCCACGCAGTGCAGCGTCGGCTCGCTGCCCCCGACGCCGCGCGGGTCGAACCCGACGATGTCGTAGCGCTCGCTCACGTCCGACGGCAGGGACGAGGCCACGAACTCGGCCAGACTCCGCCCCGGCGCGCCCGGCCCGCCCGGGTTCACCAGGAGCGCGCCCAGGTAGTTGGCGCTCCTGGAGACCCTGGCCCGGACGCGGTTGACGGCCAGCTCGATCGTCTGGCCCCACGGCTCCCGATAGTCGAGCGGCACGCGTAGGGTGCCGCACTCCAGGTTGGCCGGCGCCGGCCTCCCGCTACTTCCTATCGGACACGGCCCCCAGGCGATGGCCGCCGGCGCCTGTCTCGCACCACTGGCCACCGCCGTCCCATCCCCGCTGGCTATCGCTCCGACGAGCACCGCGACACCGGCGACAACCCCAACGACCCGCTTCACCCGGCCCCCTCCCTGTTCATAGGCCCTGCGATGCTCCCGTGAGCGACCGGTTGATCACGTTGAGTATGGGGAAAAGCTTGCCAACTTGTAATCGCACGATTGCATGAAGTGACCGTGGCGTATCGGGGCGCGGATCGCCCGGCGACGGCCTACCATCCCGGCATGGCGAGGGGATATCGGTACGTCGACGCGGTCCGGCTCCTGGGCGGGCAGGACCCGGCGGTCAAGGCCCTGGACACCCTGCTGGGGGTCGGCACCCTGGGGCTGTGGGATCTGATCGAGGCCAAGAACGAGCTCGTCAAGGTCGGGAACGACCTGCTGGGGCGGTGGCGGGACTGGCGTTCCGACAAGGTGTGGCGCAGCCGTACGGAGAGGTTGGAGGCCGCGCACGCGATCCTCGTCGTCACCGCCTACCTGGAGGCGTTGGAGGACTTCGAGCTGCCTTTCGATCTCAAGGACCTGCGGTTCGGCAAGGACGAGCAGCGCGTGGTCATGAGGATGCGCGAGATCCCCTGTCCCGCCCCGCACCGGCCCTTCGAGCGGAACGTCAATCAGATCAAGTTCACATACACCTGGTTCGGCAGCGACATGCTGGACTTCATCGTCCAGCTCGACCTCCGGGATCGGCTCCGCGACCATGAGTGGGAGACAGTCCGCGCGACGTTCGACGACACCGGTCTGGTCGAAGAGGCCCTGCGCCGCTACACCGACAGCTACCGGCGGCTCGCCGTGGACGTCCCGGAGTTCGCGTTCTGGGCCGGGCAGGTCGATCACCAGGCGACGCGCGAGGGCCTGGCCGAGCTGCGGCGGCTGCTCGGCATGATCACCTCGGGCGCCGCGCTGCCCGCTCAGCTGGAGACCGTGTCCCGGCTGCACCGGGCCGCGCTGACCCGCCCGGTCGCCGAGACGGGGCACGTTCCGACGGGCATGGAGCTGCCCACGCTGGACCAGGCCTACCTCGCCCCTCGTTACAAGGTCGCGGAGACGACCGCGTCCGACGACCCGAGCGCCGAGTCCTGGTGGGAGGAGGCCGAGGTCAGGGAGGATCTCGCCGGGTTCCTGGCCGGTTTCCTGGCGGGCAGGGGCGCCACGGAACGGCCGCTGGTCGTGCTCGGGCAGCCCGGGGCGGGCAAGTCCGTGCTCACCAAGGTCCTGGCCGCCAGGCTCTCCCAGGAGTCCTTCCTGCCGATCAGGGTGCCGCTGCGCGAGGTGTCGGCGGGAGCCGACATCCAGCAGCAGATCGAGCAGGCCATCTACCAGCTGAGCGGGGAGCGCCTGCAGTGGCCCGACGTCGCCAGGGCCGCCGGCGGGGTGCTGCCCGTCGTGTTCCTCGACGGGTTCGACGAGCTGCTGCAGGCCACCGGGGTACGGCAGACCGACTATCTGGAGCAGGTCGCCAGGTTCCAGCAGCGGGAGTCGGACGCGGGCCGCGCCGTGGCCGTGATCGTCACCAGCCGCACCGCCGTCGCCAACCGGGCGAGCTTCCCCGAGGGCACCTGCGTGGTCAGCCTGGCGCCGTTCGACCAGCAGCAGATCGCACACTGGCTGCGGATCTGGAACAACGCCAACGCCGACTACTTCCAGCAGCGCGGACTGCTCCGGCTCACCCCCGACGTGGTGAGCCGGCAGGCCGCCCTCGCCGGGCAGCCGCTGCTCCTGCTGATGCTCGCGCTGTACGACGCCGACAGCAACGCCCTGCACTCCGCCGCCGAACTGGGCCAGGCGGAGCTCTACGAGCGCCTGGTGCGGAGGTTCGTCGAGCGCGAGCTGGAGAAGGCGCATCCGCGTGCCGAGGTGGCCGGGCTGGTCGAGCGGGAGCTGGTGCATCTCGCCTGCGTGGCATTCTCGATGTTCAACCGGGGGCGGCAGTGGGCGACCAGCGCCGAGTTCGACCAGGATCTGAAGGCGCTGAAGCTGGTCCCGGCTGAGGCCGGCGCGGGGTTCGCCGCCCCGCTCAGCTCGGGCGACCTGGCGCCGGGCAAGTTCTTCTTCGTGCACGAGGCCCGGGCCACCCGCGACGAGGAGGTGCTCCATACCTACGAATTCCTGCACGCGACCTTCGGCGAGTTCCTCATCGCGCGCTTGGTGGCCGCTCTCCTCAACGAGATCGTCGGAGCCGCCAACTCGGTGTTGCGCGAGGTCGACGACGGGCTGCTCAGGACGCTGCTGTCCTGGGCGACGCTTTCCACCCGCCGTCCCGTCATCGTCTTCCTGCAGGAGCTCTCGAAGCCGGAGTGGCAGAGGCTGATCGTCCGGCTGTTGCGGCGGCTGGAGTCGCGGGACGAGCCGCCTTACCGGTATCGGCCGTGGGAGGCCGGTCCTCAGCGGCGGTTCGCCTACTACTCGGCGAACCTGGTGCTGCTCGCGCTGGTCTGCGGAGACCTGCCTGCGAGTGCGCTGATGCCGGGGCACGAACCAGTGATCCGGGAATGGCGGGGGTACGCGCTGCTGTGGCGCTCGCAGTGCGCGCCCGAGGAGTGGACCAGCCTCACCTCCATGATCAACACTATTCCGGAGCACACGGACATGGCCCTCCGGTTGGCCCTGGACAGTCGGAGCATCACGCTCAACCCTCTGCCCAACCCGCTGCTGGACGCGCGTGGTGTCATGCAACTCGAAGTCGAAGCCCGCTTCTGCTACGACGCGGACCAGATGGCGCTCGTCCAGGCGATATGGCCGTTCATAGGCGAGATCAACGACGGCGACCCTGCTTGGGGGCGCGGAGAGCCGTTGCGGGGGCTGCTGGAGGTGCTGAAATTGAATACAGACAGCGGCCAAGTGCGTCGTGAGACCTACCTTCGCGCGATGGGGGACTGGCAGTCGAGCAAGGCTGTGCCGCTGATCAAGGCCATACTTGGTGACCTGGCCCTGATCAGCGCCCCCGACCGGGACGAGCTCCTCGCCGACCTGTTGAGGGAATCGAGGAACGCCCGCTTCGTCCTGCGACTCGTCGCCATGGCGACAGAATCCCTGCGCTGATCGCCGACGGCGGCCGGGCTACGCGTGCTCCGCCGTGTCGAAGAGAGCCTTGGTGGCGTCGCCGAAGTACGGGCCGTACATGGTGCGCTGGTCGTCGCTGTACTTGAAGCTGCTCACCGACGTGATCGTCCCCTTGCCCGTGGCCAGGTCGAACGTGGTCATCCACGGCCCCCCGCTCGATCCCGCCGTCATCTCGCAGCCCACCCCCTGATCGCGGCTCTGCCCGTACGGGTCGGCCCGCAGCCGCCCCGCGCAGTAGACCAGGTGATGCCCGTCGTACGGCGGGTCGGCCGGATAGCCGAAGCCGAACACCTGGCCCCCGCGAGCGGCGTTGAAGGCGATCTCCTGCGTGCCCACCACGTCGGCCACGTGCCTGCCGCCGGACGTGGCCAGCGCCACCATGCCCACGTCGAAGTTGTCGTCGCCACGGCTCGACCAGGGCCCGGCGACGAACATCCGGCGGGCCGCGTACTGCCCGAACCGCTGCGCCCCGCCCATCCCGTACGCCGGGACGAACGTCCAGTTGGCGGCCCACCCGCCCGCGCCGTCCTTGACGCAGTGCCCGGCGGTGACCACGACGTCCCTGTTGGCGCTGCGTACGGTGCTGGCCGAGCAGACGAAGTCCGCCCCGCGCACGGTCAGGAAGACGCGGCCGGTGGTCCTGGCCACGGCGCCGCCGGTGATCCAGCGCGAGCCGACCGTGGTCGTCTCCGGCCGCTTGACCGCGGCCCCCTCGTCGCGCCGGGCGGCCGCCGCCTGGTGCCGGGGCGTGCGGCCCCACAGCCAGGCGGCCAGGCCGTCACCCGGCACGCCCGTGGTCACGCCGTCGCCTCGCGGGGTCAGGCGCCGGCTCGACACGTCAGGAGCGGTGCGTACCTCCGTGCGCCCCGTCACGCCGCTCAGCAGGCCCGCGCCGTCCGTCACGCTGTCCAGCAGGTCGATCGGCAGCGCCTTGGCCATGCGCTCCGGCGTCCAGTAGTCGAGCACGCGCCGCTGCTCGGCGCTGGTGCGGGCGGCCACGTGCTCGACTATCTGGTGACGCATCGCCCTGTGGTCGGGTGGGTCGGCCTGCTGCTGGCCGGGGGCCGCACCGAGGAGGGCGGGCCCGATCAGCCCCGCCAGAAGCGGGGCGGCCGCTAGCAGGGGGGTGCTCAAGGTCATGCCCCCCGAGTCTGCACTACGAGATGTGTTCTTGTGACTACTTTCGGTAAATACCTCAGAGTGCGTTGGTGCTCTGTGCCGCTTGGTAGACGCTCTGCGCCTCGTTCCCGAAATATGGGCCGAACATCCAGTTGGGGGCGAAGTTGTATTTGAAGCTGTTTACCGAATTCTGGGTGCCGAGGCCGGTCGACTCGTTGAAATTCAGCATCCAGGGGCCGCCACTGGAACCGCCGGTCATGTTGCAGGTCAGGCCGTGGTCCTCGCTCGCGAGGAAGTCGTCGAAGGTCCGCCCGCTGCAGTAGATGAGCTTCGAGCCGTCGTACGGTGCCGCCGCCGGGTAGCCGAACCCGTACATCTGCTGCCTTCTCCCCTGGTTGAACGCGACACCCTGGCCGCCCACGACGTCCACCAGCGCCTTGCCCTCCAGCGGCGCGACGACGGCGGCGGCGACGTCGAAGTTGATGTCCTCGCTCGCGTTCCACTGCTGCGTGGTCAGCAGTTTCGTGGCCGCCCAGGTGCCCGACGGGCGGTTGCCGTTGTTGTAGCCGGGCACGAAGACCCAGTTCGTGTGGAACGTTCCGTTCAGCTTGACGCAGTGGCCGGCGGTCAGGACCACGCTCTTGTTCGCGCTGGTCACCGCCGAACCCGAGCAGGACGCGTTGCGTCCCTGCGTGGTGAAGAAGATCCGGCCGGTGGTCTTCACGACCGCGCCTGAGCCGGTCCACGGCTCGCCGGACGATCGGGCCGCCTGCAGCTCCGCCCCGGCACGCGTCGCCCCGGTGGGCGGCGCCGTCCACGGGGTGCCCTCGGCAGGCTCTCCCAGCGCCATCTTCGCCCCCTTCTTCGGGCCGGGCGCGTCCAGCGGCTGGGCCGCCTCCATCCGCTGTTCGGTCCAGTACGTCAGGACCTGCCGCTGCTCGGACGCGGTGTCCGCCGCCGCGTACTGGGCGGGTTTGGGCCGCATCTGTACGCCGGCCTGCGCCCCACCGGCGGGCAGCAGGACGGCGCCGCCGGTGGTGAGGCTGAGGATGGAAAGCAGAACGACTGCGCGGTGCATTACGTACCTCCCGAATACCGGACCTGGGGTACGGAAGGTAGCCGTAGCAATATCCGGATTTCTCAAGATTTGCGCATACCGATATAGCCGTATTCCGGCATTAATTCACTGCGTTATCTCGGGTCACATAAGTGCTGGGATTTCGACGCGGTCGGTGCCGCGTGCCCGAGCGCGCCCTGCAGCGGGGACAATGGACGAGTGCAAGAAGAGACCCTCCGATCCGTCGTGGTGCTCGGCTCCACCGGCTCCGTCGGCACCCAGGCCCTCGATGTCATCGCCGCCAACCCCGGCGGCTTCAAGGTCGCCGGGCTGGCGGCGGGCGGCGGGCGGGTCGATCTGCTGGCCAGGCAGGCGGCGGCGTTCGGCGTCGAGGTGGTCGCGGTGGCCGACGCGGCGGCCGTGCCCGAGCTGAAGGACGCGCTGTCCGCGCACGGCGCGAAGCCCACGGTGCTCGGCGGGCCCGAAGGGGTCGCGGAGGTGGCGGCCTGGCAGTGCGACACCGTGCTCAACGGCATCACCGGCGCGCTCGGGCTGACCTCCACCCTGGTCGCGCTCGAGGCGGGCAGGACCCTCGCGCTGGCCAACAAGGAGTCCCTGATCATCGGCGGCCCGCTGGTCAAGCGGCTCGCCAAGCCCGGCCAGATCCTCCCGGTCGACTCCGAGCACTCGGCGGTGCAGCAGTGCCTGTGGGCCTCGGGCCCCGACGGCTACGACCCCGACAGCGTCAAGCAGCTCGTGATCACCGCGAGCGGCGGGCCCTTCCGGGGGATGAAGCGCGAGGAGATGGCCGGCGTCACGCCTGAGATGGCGCTGGCCCACCCCACCTGGTCGATGGGCCCGGTCATCACGATCAACTCCGCCACCCTGGTCAACAAGGGGCTGGAGGTCATCGAGGCGCACCTGCTGTTCGACTTGGGTTTCGACCGCATTGAGGTCGTGGTCCACCCGCAGTCGATCATCCACTCCATGGTGGAATACGTCGACGGCTCGACCGTGGCCCAGGCCAGCCCGCCCGACATGCGGCTGCCGATCGCGCTCGCGCTCAGCCACCCCCACCGCATCCCGGGTGCGGCACGGGCCATCGACTGGACCAAGGCGCACACGTGGACGTTCGAACCCCTCGACGACGTCGCGTTCCCCTCCGTCGCGCTGGCCAGGCACGTCGGCGGCGAGGGCGGCACCGCGCCCGCCGTCTACAACGCGGCCAACGAGGCGTGCCTCGACGCGTTCATGCGGGGCGAGCTGCCGTTCCTGGCGATCGTCGACACCGTGGCCAAGGTGGTCGAGGAGCACCAGGTCACCCCGGCCGACTCGGTCGAGGAGGTGCTCGCGGCCGACGCCTGGGCCCGGGCCCGCGCGATCGAGCTGTCCCGCTGACTACCTAGACTGGAAACCGTCGTCACAGTAAGGGTTGAAATGTCTTCTGTAGCTCTCGGCATCCCGACGGTCCGTCCCAAGCCGCTCGCCGAACGCCGACTCTCCCGCCAGATCATGGTCGGCAGCGTCCCCGTGGGCGGCGACGCACCCGTCTCGGTGCAGTCGATGACGACCACGGTGACCGCCGACGTCAACGCCACGTTGCAGCAGATCGCGGAGCTCACGGCGTCCGGCTGCCAGATCGTACGCGTGGCCGTGCCGTCCCAGGACGACGCCGACGCGCTGCCGATCATCGCCAAGAAGTCGCAGATCCCGGTCATCGCCGACATCCACTTCCAGCCGAAGTACGTCTTCGCCGCCATCGAGGCGGGCTGCGCGGCGGTTCGGGTCAATCCCGGCAACATCAAGAAATTCGACGACAAGGTGGGCGAGATCGCCCGGGCGGCGGCCGACCACGGGGTGCCGATCCGCATCGGCGTCAACGCCGGGTCGCTCGACCCGCGCCTGCTGCAGAAGTACGGCAAGGCCACGCCCGAGGCCCTGGTGGAGTCGGCGCTCTGGGAGTGCTCGCTGTTCGAGGAGCACGGGTTCCGCGACATCAAGATCTCGGTCAAGCACAACGACCCGGTCGTGATGATCAACGCGTACCGGCTGCTCGCCGCCAAGTGCGACTACCCGCTCCACCTGGGCGTCACCGAGGCCGGCCCCGCCTTCCAGGGGACCATCAAGTCCTCCGTCGCCTTCGGCGCGCTGCTGGCGGAGGGCATCGGCGACACGATCCGCGTCTCCCTCTCCGCGCCTCCGGTGGAGGAGGTCAAGGTCGGCACCCAGATCCTGGAGTCGCTCGGGCTGCGCGAGCGCGGCCTGGAGATCGTCTCCTGCCCGTCCTGCGGCCGGGCCCAGGTGGACGTCTACACCCTCGCCGACCAGGTGCACGCCGGCCTGGAGGGCCTGAAGGTGCCGCTGCGGGTGGCCGTGATGGGCTGCGTCGTCAACGGCCCCGGGGAGGCCCGGGAGGCGGACCTGGGGGTGGCCTCGGGCAACGGCAAGGGGCAGATCTTCGTCAAGGGCGAGGTCATCAAGACGGTGCCGGAGTCGCAGATCGTGGAGACCCTGATCGAGGAGGCGCTCCGGCTGGCCGAGGAGATGGGCGTCGACGTCGACCTCGACGACGACTCCGGCCCCCAGGTCATCGTCAGCTGATGGCTTCTGATACCGGCTTCCTCCGGCCGGCGGGAGGGCTGTCATCCCCAGATATCGGTGGCCGGCAGAGCCCATAGCCGGTCGCCGAGCGACAAGCGGCGCCGATCTGATGACACAGCCCGTGACCTGGTCGATGTCGTAACCAGCGGGAGCAGCGATCCGCCACGAGCTACGCTGAAGCCACCGGCCAGGTGACGAGACCGAGAGGTGTTGAGTGACCATGAGCGTGGACCTCGAACACGAGCCCATCCACGACCTCGCTCGCCGAGTCATCCGGCTGGCGGAGGAAACCCAACATGCTGCCCAAGTGCTCGAACGCCGTCTGGAAGCGCTGGAACGCCGCAACGAAGCCGCCGGCAGAGCCGAACGCATCCTGACCATCGCGGCTGACATGCGCGGCCATCTCGGCCGCGACAAGCTGTCCACCGATCACCTCTACGACCCGGACACGGGCCTGCCCGCATGATCATCGACTCCAGTGCCGTCATCGCCATCATCAACGGCGAACCGAAGCCACCAGCTTCGCCCACGCCATCGCCGCCGCCGTATGCCGCATCTCGGCCGTCAACTACGTCGAAGCGGCCATCGTGGCTGACAACCGCGGCGACGCCATGCGCAACGCCTTCGACGCCCTCATCAACGAGATGGGCCTCATCGTCGAACCCGTAACCCCCGACCAGGCCAAGCTCGCCCGCGCCGCCTACCAGAACTACGGCCGGGGCAACCACTCCAAGGCGAAACTCAACATGGGCGACTGCTTCGCCTATGCCCTCCCCAAAGACCTCAACCAACCCCTCCTGTTCAAAGGCGAGGACTTCCCCCACACCGACGTCACCCCCGCCCAGCCGTAGCGGTCAAGACATGGGCATCGAGGTGAATCGAGGACGGCTCGGGCCCTCGGGCCCCGGTCGGGGTGCCATCTCATTCCCTGGTACGCAGCCACCCGCTCTTCCGCGAGGCGTTTAACCTCCTCACGGAAGAGCCAGACCTGCGCGACCCCGCTCTAAAGAGACAAGCCCGTGAGCACCATGACCTTCTCGTACGTGAGGTCCTCCATCGCCGAGTGGAGACCCTCGCGCCCGATCCCCGAGTCCTTCACCCCGCCGTACGGCATCTGGTCGGCCCGGTACGAGGGGACGTCGCCGATGATCACGCCGCCCACCTCCAGCTCCCGGTTCGCCCGGAAGGCGGCGTCCAGGGAGCGGGTGAACACTCCGGCCTGCAGACCGTACTTCGAGTCGTTGACCATCGCGTACGCCTCGTCGATCGAGGCGGCGCGCCGGAGGATCATGACGGGGCCGAAGACCTCCTCGCACGCCACCTTGGCGTCGTGCGGGACGTCGGCGAGCACGGTCGGGGCGATCGTGGCGCCCTCGCGGGTGCCGCCGGCCAGGACGCGGGCGCCCGCGGCGACGGCTTCCTCGACCCACTGCTCCACGCGCTTCGCGGCGGCCTCCGAGACCAGCGGGCCCACCTGGGTCTTCTCGTCCGCCGGGTCGCCGGTGACGAGGCCGGAGACGGCCGGGAGGAGGCGTTCGACGAAGGCGTCGTACACGGGCTGCTCGACGATGACCCGCTGCACGGCGATGCAGCTCTGGCCGGCCTGGTAGTTGGAGAAGAGGGCGATGCGCTGCGCGGCCCAGTCGAGGTCGGCGTCGGACAGCACGACGGCGGCGGCGTTGCCGCCCAGCTCGAGCGTCACGTGCTTGCGCGGGACCTGGTCGGCGATGGCGTACCCGACGGGCGCGGAGCCCGTGAACGACACCACCGGGAGCCGGGGGTCCTGGACGAGCGCGGAGGCGCGCTCGTTCTCGATCGGCAGCACCGAGAACATCCCCGCGGGCAGGTCCGTCTCCGCCAGGATCTCGCCGAGCAGGAGCGAGGAGAGCGGCGTGGCGGGGGCGGGCTTGACGATGACGGGGGCGCCGACGGCGATGGCGGGGGCGACCTTGTGGGCGACCAGGTTCAGCGGGAAGTTGAACGGGGTGATCGCCAGGACGGGCCCGTAAGGGACACGCGAGACGTACGCCAGCCGCCCGGCCGCGGCGGGCTCGGTGTCGAGCCGCTGCACGTCGCCGGACCAGCGGCGGGCCTCCTCGGCGGCGAAGCGGAACGTGGCCACGGCGCGGTTGACCTCGCCGCGCGCCCAGAAGATCGGCTTGCCGTTCTCGGCCGTGATCAGGTGGGCGATCTCGTCGGCCCGCTCGGCGAGCCGGCGCGACACATGGGCCAGCGCCTCGGCCCGCACGTGCACGGGCAGCGCGGCGGCCTCCCGCGCCACCGCCTGCGCGGCCGCGATGGCCTCTTCGACCTGGGTATCTGTCGGTACGGAGTGCCGCCCGACCACGCGGCCGTCATCGGGGTTGGTCACAGTGAGCTCGGAGTCCCCGGTCGCGGCGCGGCCGGCCAGCCAGAAGGTACGCACGTCCATACACATGACGTTATGCCAAGCTGGAGATGGGGATTTACACCATGGTGCACAAGACTCCCACCAGGGCTCACCGTTAAGTACAAGCCCCCTGGTATACCCATGATGTAACAGAAGTAGACCCAATTCGGGATGTTTACCATGCGGAGTGGTTTGAGCGATCTCCGCCATGGCTAAGTCATCGTTTGCGGGTCTCCAGCGCGGCGGGCCCCCGATCTGAGAAAGGCGTGGGCCCCGTGACCGAACAGCGTGAGGTCACAAGGACGCATAGCTGCTCCTTGGCTGCAAAGGAGGCCTCATGAGTTCGGCCCCGTTGGGGCTGCAAGGCGCCTACCTGCTGGGTGAGCGCGCCACCCACGACGAACTTCGCTCCCGTCTCCTCGACGTGGCGGTGAACCTCCTCGAGAGCGACGGGCCGGAGAGCCTGACCATGCGCCGGATCGCGGCCGAGGCGGGATGCACGACGACCGTCATCTACACGATGTTCGGCAACAGGGAAGGGCTGGCGGAGGCGCTCTATCTGGAGGGGTTCGAGCGGTTTCGACGCTTTCTGGAGGCGGTGCCGACGCGGCGCAACCCGTTCGAGCACCTGAGCGCGCTCGGGCCCGCCTACCGCCAGGCGTGCCTGTCGGAGCCCGGCTACTACAGCCTGATGTTCGAGCGGGCGATCCCCGGTTTCGAACCCAGCGAGCGCGCCAGGACCCTGGCCCGCGCCGCCCTGAACATCCTCGACCGGGTGATCGCCGACTGCATCTCCGCCGGCTACCTGGTCCCGACCCAGCCTCGCAAGATCGCGGACGCGCTGTGGGCGGCGGCCCAGGGGGCCATCAGCTTGGAACGCGCCGGTCACCTGCGCGACGGGCGCACGTACGAAGCGGTGACGACGGCGACCATCTGCTGCTACCGGGTGGAGAAGCAGGATTAGCGCGTCATCGGCGGACGGCTTCGAGCGCGAGCCACAGCTCGGCGCGCACGCCCGGATCGTCGAGGTCACGGCCCAGCAGCTCGGCGACCCGTTTCATGCGGTAGCGCAGGGTGTGGCGGTGCACGCCGAGCCGCTGCGCCGCCGCGTCCCAGTGGCCGTTGCTGTCGAGGTACGCACGTAGCGACTCGACCAGGTCGGCCCGGGACCCGTACGCGGTGAGCGGGGCCAGCAGCGCGGCGGCGAACGCCTGGGCGGCGGCCCGGTCGAGCAGCCCGAGCAGCCCCTGCCCGGCCAGCTCCCCGAACTTCACCACCCGGCCGCGCCCCTTCCCCGGTGCCGCCGCCAGGGCACGCCTCGCCTGGTCCAGCGCGCCGTTCAGGCCCTCGGAGGCGTAACCGCACGGCAGGCTCACGCCCACCGGCACGTCCGCCTCCAGCGCCACCTTCTCCGCCACGGTGTCGGGCACGAGGGCGACGGCCGGCGGACGCTCCCCCGAGGAGGCGAGCAGCGCCGCGAACGCGAGCGGCTCCAGCGCCTCCAGCGCGTCGGCCTCCACCGCCAGCACCGCCAGCGGCTCCTCAGGGAGCCGCCCGCCGAGCGGCCCCAGCACCGCCCGCGCCTGCTCCCCCGCGCCCGACAGCAGCAGCTCCAGCACGGCGGAGCGGACCCGCCGCGCGGCCTCCAGCTGGGTCCTGCCCTGTTCCAGCGCCAGGGTGAGCAGGGATCCCGCGGCGTTGATCACCGTGTGGGTGACGGGCGAGAAGGGCCGGCCGGCCCCGACGGCGAAGAAGCCGCGCGGCCGCGCACCGCCGCCCAGCGGCTGCACCACGATGTGCTCCCCCGGCCCCGACAACGCCAGGCTCGCGGGCAGCAGCCCGCCACCGCCGGGCTCCAGGAGGCGGGGCTCAGGGGGGCGGGTGGCGGTGCGGAGGCGGGAGAGCTCGGAGACGACGGCGTCCGTGTCGGCCCCGCGCGTGGCATGGCGGACCTCGCCCGCCTCGTCCAGCAGCGCGGCCCACCCCCCGACCTCCTTCGCGAGCCGGTCGATCACCGCGTGCATGCCCTCCGGCCGGAGCGCCGCCCGCGTCAGGCGGCCCTGGGCGGCGAAGGCGCGGCTGATCTCGTCGTACTGCTCGGCCGCCAGCAGCTCGCTGACCCCCTTGCCGATCGCGATGAACGGGGTCTCCCGCGGCACCTCGAACAGCGGCAGCCCCGCCTCCTCGGCGGCGGTCACCAGGGCCGGGGGCACCTCCTCGTGCGAGACGCCGACCCCGAAGCCCAGCCCGGCGACGCCGCGGGCCACGAGGCGGGCGACATACTGGGACTGGTCGCCTTCCATCCGCATGCCCGTGGTGAGGAGGAGTTCCCCACCCTCCAGGTACGGCGTCGGGTCCGCGAGCTCGCTGACCGCCACCCAGCGCACCGCGGCGTCCAGCACGCCGCGGGCCCCATGACCGGGAACATGGCCGGGAATTCCGGCCACCGGCCGGAGCCTCATGCGGCGTACGACGGTCCGGAGTGTAGGTGGCATACGAAATTTGTCCATTCCGGCAAAGACGACCACCTTCAGTGTGACATATCGACGTATCGGCGCAGGTGGGAGCCCGCCGTAGCGTCGAATCATGAGCATTCCCCAGGAGCGGCGCGTCGTGACCGCGATCCCAGGCCCCAAGTCGCAGGAATTGCTGGCCCGCAAGCAGGCCGCCGTCCCGCCCGGCATCGGCACCACGCTGCCGGTCTTCGTCACCCGCGCCGGCGGCGGCGTGGTGCAGGACGCCGACGGGAACTCGCTGATCGACTTCGGTTCCGGCATCGCCGTGACCAACGTGGGCAACGCCGCGCCCAAGGTCGTCGAACGCGTCCAGAAGCAGGTCGCCGACTTCACCCACACCTGTTTCATGGTCACCCCGTACGAGTCGTACGTCCGGGTGTGCGAGAAGCTCAACGAGCTGACCCCGGGCGAGCACGAGAAGCGCACGTTCCTGGTGAACTCGGGCGCCGAGGCCGTCGAGAACGCGGTCAAGATCGCCAGGCACGCGACGGGCAGGCAGGCCGTCGTCGTGTTCGACCACGGCTACCACGGCCGCACGCTGCTCACGATGACGCTGACGGCCAAGAACATGCCGTACAAGCACGGCTTCGGCCCGTTCGCGCCCGAGGTGTACCGGGTGCCGCTGGCGTACCCGTACCGCTGGCCCACCGGCCCCGAGAACTGCGCCGAGGAGGCCGCGGCGCAGGCCATCGACATGATCACCAAGCAGATCGGCCCGGGCAACGTGGCCGCCGTGGTGATCGAGCCGATCGCGGGCGAGGGCGGGTTCATCGAGCCGGCCAGGGGCTTCCTGCCGCGCATCGCGGAGTTCTGCAAGGCCAACGGCATCGTGTTCGTGGCCGACGAGGTGCAGACCGGCTTCGCCAGGACGGGCGACCTGTTCGCCTGCGAGGACGAGGGCGTCGTACCGGACATCATCACCACGGCCAAGGGCATCGCGGGCGGCCTGCCGCTGGCCGCCGTGACCGGGCGCGCGGAGATCATGGACAAGGTGCACGCCGGCGGCCTCGGCGGCACGTACGGCGGCAACCCCCTGGCCTGCGAGGCCGCGCTCGGCGTGCTGGAGACCATCGAGGAGGAGGACCTCGTCGCGAAGGCCCGCCGGATCGGCGAGATCATGATCCCCCGCCTCAAGGCCCTCCAGGAGCGCTTCGACGTGATCGGCGACGTCCGCGGCCGGGGCGCGATGATCGCGATCGAGCTGGTCGAGCCGGGCACCAAGGAGCCGAACCCCACCGCCGTCCAGGAGGTCGTCAAGCGCTGCCACGCCGAGGGCCTGCTGGTCCTGACCGCGGGCACGTACGGAAACGTCCTGCGCTTCCTGCCCCCGCTCGTCATCCCCGAGCACCTTCTTGAGGAGGGCCTCGGAATCCTGGAGAAGGCGATCGCGGAACTCTAGAACAAACTCCATCAATCGGGCATCCGGCTTGCGGCTGGATGCCCGATTTTGTGGTGTAAGTGGCGTCGCTCGGGTAGAGAATTCACCCTGACTTGACGCTCAGCAGGACACTCACGGCCGCGGTCAGGGTTATAACGGTTCCGGTATACGGATGGGCGATGACTGCAGGAAGCATGATGAGCTGGAGTCCGACCAGAACGGCGCGGAGTATGTTGACGTTCGACCCTGAAGGCCTGACCTGGGCCCAGCGCGAGGGCGACGCCTGCGTCGTCTGTCACAAGAGATGGCCGCGACCCCGCGTGCGCGTGGGGCGCCTGCCCGACGACTCGTCGGTCCTGGCCTGTGGCGACTGCGCCGAGGCCCTTCTGCCCACACCCAAGTCGACCGTGGTGGCCTTCCCGTCCCGCTGAGCGAGCGCGCTCTGACGAGACGCCCCGGGACGGGGGGGAAGGCCCGGGGCGTCCCTTGCAGGCCGCGCCCAGGGGGGAACGGGCGCGCCCGCGGCACTGTCACAGGCGGCGATCGCCGGCCTCGCTCACTTGGCGAGCAGCGCTGTCCACCTTTTGTCCCAAGTGGCGTAATCAGTACATTCCCCGCCATCCGCCCGGCAATCCCCCGGAGGCTGTACGGCGAAAGCGACCCGGTCGAGCTTCTTGCCTCTCCCGTACAGGTCGCACATCGGCTTGGCCCGCCCCTTGCACGCCTTGGCGTTGGCCGGGGCCAGCCCCACCCACGCGGCGGCGTCGCGCTGCGCGTTCGCCGCGGTCACCCAGTTGAGCCACCGGTAGGCGCAGGTGGTGTCGGGGACGTTCGCGCCGAGCATCCAGGAGTCCACCCACCCGGTCGTCTCGGGCGTCTGGAGCGCCTTGACCGGCTTTCCGGCCTTCTGCAGGAGAAGGCGGTAGTACGGGGTGGCCTGGGCGTAGTCGAGCGACCCGGTCGCGAACCCCTGCACCAGATCGATCGGGCTCCCCCAGTACGTGCGCGCCTTGCCCTGCTCGAGCAGCGCCACCGCGCGGTCGAGCTGGTCCTTGGTCAGCTCGTACGGGTCCTTCGCCGAGCCGTCGGCCAGCGCGGCGTCGGCGATCGTCAGCGGGCTGTCCTTGAGCGCCACCCGGTCGGAGGCGAACGCCTGCTGGAGATCGCCCTTGACCTTGGTCGAGTCGTAGATGAACTCGTGATAGCCCCACAGGTAGGGCACCCCGTACACCTTGCCGGACACGGTGGACATGTCGCGGAAGCGCTTGTCGATGTCGTCGTAGCCGCTCACCTTGGCCGGGTCGATGGGCTGCGCCTGCTTGTCCTCGATCAGCTTGGCGGCCAGCACGGGCCCGGCGGAGATGATGTCGTACGCCCGCTGGCGGGAGAAGTCCTCCATCTCCTTCGCGCTCTGCACGGTGTCGAGCTTGGCGATCCGGCAGCCGGTCTCCTTCTCGAAGTCGCCGACCCAGTTGACCTTGGGGCTGGTGCCGCCGTACTCGGCGTAACCGCGGTAGGTGAGGATCTGGAGCGTGCCGTCGCTCTGCGTCGCGCTCGGCGTGGGGGTGGGGCTGGAGCTGGGAGTACGCGTGGGGGTGGGGGTCGGACGGGCCGCGCCCATGCCTGCGATCAGCGCCGACGCGGCGAGCGCCAGGGCATAACCACGACGACGATTCACGATGTCCCCCCTGTCCCCATGTGCTGGGTCCGTGTGCTGGAGCTTACCGGGGAGTGGGGCGGGAGGGACGCTCGTCCCGCCCGCCCCGGGCGTGGCACGCCTACTTGTTCGTGGGGAAGCCGAGGTTCACGCCGCCGTGCGAGGGGTCGAGCCAGCGCGAGGTGACGACCTTGCCGCGGGTGTAGAAGTGCACGCCCTCGGTGCCGTGCACGTGGGTGTCGCCGAAGAGCGAGGACTTCCAGCCGCCGAAGCTGTAGAAGGCCATCGGCACCGGGATGGGCACGTTGATGCCGACCATGCCGACCTCGACCTCGTTCTGGAAGCGCCTGGCCGCGCCCCCGTCGTTGGTGAAGATCGCGGTGCCGTTGCCGTACAGGCCGCCGTTGATGATCTCCAGGCCCTCCTCGTACGAGGACACCCGAACGATCGACAGGACCGGCCCGAAGATCTCGTCCGTGTGCGTCCGCGTGCCCGGCCGGACGTGGTCGAGCAGAGTCGGGCCGAGCCAGAAGCCGGGCGTGTCCGCGGCCTTGCCGCCGCCGAGCACTGCCGTCTCGCGCCCGTCCACGACCAGCTTCGCGCCCTCCTCGACGCCGAGGTCGAGGTAGGAGGCGACCTTGTCGCGGTGCACCTCGGTGACGAGCGGCCCCATCTGGGACTTCGGGTCGTCGCCGGGGCCGATCACCAGCTCGTCCACCCGCTCGACGATCTTCTGGACGAGCTCGTCGCCGATCGGGTCCACGGCCAGCACGACGGAGATCGCCATGCACCGCTCCCCCGCCGAGCCGAACCCCGCCGACACCGCCGAGTCCGCCACCAGGTCGAGGTCGGCGTCCGGGAGCACGAGCATGTGGTTCTTGGCGCCGCCGAGGGCCTGCACGCGCTTGCCGTGCGCGGTGCCGGTCTCGTAGACGTACTTGGCGATCGGGGTGGAGCCGACGAACGACACGGCGCGCACGTCGGGGTGCTCCAGCAGCCGGTCCACGGCGACCTTGTCGCCCTGCACGACGTTGAAGACGCCGTCGGGCAGCCCGGCCTCCTTCCAGAGCCGCGCCATGAGCAGCGAGGCCGACGGGTCCTTCTCCGACGGCTTGAGCACGAAGGCGTTCCCGCACGCGATCGCGACCGGGTACATCCACATCGGCACCATGGCCGGGAAGTTGAACGGCGTGATGCCGGCCACGACGCCCAGCGGCTGGCGGATCGAGTAGGAGTCGACCCTGGTCGAGACACCTTCGGAGAAGCCGCCCTTGAGCAGGTGGGGGATCCCGCAGGCGAACTCCACGACCTCCAGGCCGCGGGCCACCTCGCCGAGCGCGTCGGAGTGGACCTTGCCGTGCTCGGCGGAGATCAGCGCGGCCAGCTCGTCGCGGTGCGCGTACATGAGCTCGCGGAAGCGGAACAGCACCTGCGCCCGCTTGACCAGCGACGCGTCCCGCCAGGCGGGGAAGGCCGCGACGGCGGCGGCCACGGCCGCGTCCACGTCGGCCGCGGAGGCCAGCGCCACGTGGCCGCTGACCTCCCCGGTCGCGGGGTTGAAGAGCTCGGCGGCGCGGGAGTCCCCGTCCGCGAGCGCTCCGTTGATCCAGTGCTTGACGGACTTCACTGAGCTGCTGCCTCTGCGTTGATGGTTTCCAGAGCGGTCACGATGATGCCGAGACCCTCGACGGCCTCGTCCACCGTAAGGGTCAGCGGCGGGGCCATGCGGATGGCGGTCCCGTACAGGCCGCCCTTGCCCGCCAGCAGGCCCGCCCTCTTGGTCTCCTCCATGAAGCGGGCGGCCTGGGCGGGGCTCTCCAGCTCGACGGCGAACATCAGGCCCTTGCCGCGCACGCTCTTGACCACGGGCAGGCGCTTGGCGGCCTCCTTGAGGCCGCCGATGATGATCTCGCCCGTACGTGCGGCGTTGGCCTGCAGGTCGCGGTCGAGCACGTAGTCGAGGGTGGCGTTGGCGGCGGCCATGGAGATCGGGTTGCCGCCGAACGTGGCCAGGCCCACGGCGTGCGGGGCGTCCATCAGGTCGCCGCGCGCCACGATGCCGCCGACGGCGAAGCCGTTGCCCAGGCCCTTGGCGAAGGTCATCATGTCGGGGGTCACGCCGTGGTTGCCGATGCCGAAGAACGAGCTGCCCGTACGGCCCCAGCCGGTCTGCACCTCGTCCGAGATGAACAGGATGCCCTGCTCGTCCAGGACCTCCTTGTACGCGGCGAACAGCCCGTCGGGGGCCATCGTGAACCCGCCCACACCCTGGATCGGCTCGGCGATCAGCGCCGCCACGTCGTTGGAGACCGCGGTGGCCAGCACGTGGCGCAGGTCGTCCACGCACGCCTGGATGTACTCGGCGTCCGACATGCCCTTGAACTGCGCGAGATGCCGGTCGGCGCCGTGCAGGAAGGTCACGTTGAGCGGGGAGAGCGAGTTGTTCTTCCAGGAGCGGTTGGAGGTGACGCCGATCGTGCCGAAGCTGCGCCCGTGGTAGCTCTGCCGCATGGCGAGCACCTGGTCGGTCTTGCGCGCGTACGTGGCCAGGAGCAGGGCGGTCTCGTTGGCCTCGGTGCCGGAGTTGGTGAAGAAGACCTTGGCGTCGGGGATGCCGGAGACCCGCGCGATCTTCTCGGCCAGCTCGATCTGGCCGCGCAGCAGGTAGACGGTGCTGGTGTGCACCACGCCGGTGGCGATCTGGCGCTCGACGGCCTCGCGCACCTCGGGCACGTCGTACCCGATCATGTTGGTCAGGATTCCGGCGAAGAAGTCCAGGTAGCTCTTGCCGTCTGCGTCGATGACACGGTTGCCCTTGCCGCTGACGATCTCGATGGGGTCGTTGTAGTTGAGGGCCAGCCAGTTGGGCATGACTGCCCGATGGCGCGCGAGTAGCTCCGACATGTTACCGAGTATCTCTTTTCTTCTCCTCAGCCCCGCGCTACAACGTGTCGGGGGAGGGAAAAATCCACTTACACCCTGCAAACTACCTGGACTTCCTCAAAGGTCGCCCCTTAGGGGATGTCCCGTCCGCCTGGCGATGTACGCGGCACGCGGCCACTACGCCGCCGGAGGCACCGCGAATGACCACTGGCGGGCGACGACCGGGGCCAGAGGAGTCGGCCACCATCGGATCATCCCGAGAACGAAGGAGACATCGAGATGACCGTCACCGTCGACCACCGCCCCGAGGCGCCCGCCGGCCCGCCCAAACTCGACCGCGAGCAGCTCCGCCGGGCCCAGCAGGACACGCTGGACACCCCGCGCATGAGGTACAGCCTGCTGGCCAAGATGATGTTCAAGCCCGTGGACATCATGTACGGCAAGCAGGGCTCGTACACGAAGTTCGCCATGCTGGAGATCATCGCCCGCGTGCCGTACCAGGCGTGGGAGCGGATGGGCTACTGGGCCGTGCACCACCATCGGGGCCGCTCGGCCCTGGCCAGACGGATCTTCGAGCGGATCGTGGAGGCCCGCGCCGACCAGGACAACGAGCAGTGGCACCTGCTGATCCTGCAGGACCTGGTGCAGCGCACCGGGCAGCGGCAGACCTGGCTGCTGCACCGGGCCGCGCCCTGGCTGATCGCGTTCTTCTACTACCACGTGTCCTGGGTGCTGTTCCTGGTCAGGCCGGACTGGAGCTACCGGCTGAACGCGGAGTTCGAGGACCACGCCGAGCACGAGTACATGACGTTCGTGGCCGAGAACCCGGAGCTGGACTTCGTGCCCGACCCCGGCACGTACGCCGCCGAGTACGGCCGCTACCGCTCGGTGGCCGACCTGCTCCGGCAGATCGGCCACGACGAGCGCACCCACAAGCTCGACAGCCTGGAGAGCATGCGGGAGCCCCGTGTCCGCTAGACCCTGCTGTCTTCCGGCACCGGTTCCGGGGCTGCCGCAGCCGGGCGCAGCACGGACACGGCGAGCAGCGCGGCGGCCACGCAGAACGCGGCCCCGACCCACGAGCCCAGGTGCATGGCCGACGTGAACGCCTGGTTGCCGGCCTCGGCGAAGCCCGACAGATGCGCGCCGCCGATCGACTCCCTGGCGGCGGCGGGCAGGTCGGCCGGCATCTGCGAGGTGTACTGCCCGGCCAGCACGCTGCCCAGGACCGCGATGCTCATCGCCATGCCGACCTGCTGGACGGTGTCGTTGAGCGCCGACCCGACGCCGGCGTGCTCCATGGGGATGGCGCTCATGAGCGAGGAGTACGCGGACGGCCCGGCCAGCCCGCCGCCGATGCCCATGATCACCAGCCCTGTCAGCAGCGGGAGGTATCCGGTGGTCGTGGCCATGACGACGAACCCGCCGGCCATCACCAGCAGGCCGGCCCCGATCAGCACCCGGTTGCTGGCCTTCTTGCCCAGGCCGGCGCCCACGCCGTTGAAGATCGCGGCGGCCACGCCGTAGGGGAGCATGGCCAGACCGGCCTGCATCTCCTTGTAGCCCAGCACGAACTGCAGGTACTGGGTCAGCATGAGCATCACGGCGCCCGCGCCGAAGGCCATCAGCAGGATCGAGAACGACGCGCCGCTGAAGTTGCGGTTGGCGAACAGGTGCAGGGGCAGCATCGGCTGCGCCTGCTTGCGCTCCCAGACCACGAAGCCGCCGAGGGCGAGGACCGCGATCGCGATGCCGATCACGTTCCACTCGCGCTCGATGATGACGTACACGGCCGCCGTCAGGCCGACCGTCGACAGCACCACGCCCACCGGGTCGATCTTCCGCCCGCTGCTGCGGCTCTCGGGCATGAGCACGACGGCTGCCACGATGGCGATCGCCGCGATGGGGATGTTCACCAGGAAGACCGAGCCCCACCAGTAGTGCTGCAGCATGAGGCCGCCCAGGGTGGGGCCCGACACCATGCCGACCAGGGCCACCGCGCTCCAGGAGGCCATCGCCTTGCGCCGCTCCGTCTCGTCGAAGACGGTCATCAGGATCGACAGCGTCGAGGGCATGACCAGCGATCCGCCGATGCCCATCAGCGCGCGGGCGGCGATGAGCTGCCAGGGCTCGGTGACGAGCACGGCCAGCAGCGACGCGCCGCCGAAGAAGGCCAGCCCGACGATCAGGAACAGGCGGCGGCCGTACTTGTCGGACAGGCTGCCCGAGGTGAGCAGCAGACCGGCGTAGGCCAGCACGTACGCGTCGATGATCCATTGGATGTCCGACGGCGTCGCGCCCATTTCCTCGTTCAGCGAGGGGATGGCGAGGTTGAGAACGGTGTTGTCGACGACAAGCACCAGAAGCGCCAAGCAGAGTACGACGAGAATCCACCAGCGGCGGGGGTCTCGTACAGTGTTCGAGTCCACTCGCACAGCGTACGACAGCTCTCGTACAGTGTGCGAATGGATTTATCCTTGGAGGATGACCGGCAAGCAGTTCGCCTCCGTATGGCTTCGCGAGCCGCGCAAGGCCGCGAGCCCGGGGCGCAGCCGTGACGAGATCGTCCGCGCCGCGATCGAGATCCTCGACGCGGAGGGCCTCGACGGGCTCAGCATGCGCAAGCTGGGCGCCAAGCTGAGCGCGGGCGCCACCAGCATCTATTGGTACGTCGCCCACAAGGACGAGCTCCTGGAGCTGGTCTACGACCAGGTGTGGGGCGAGATGAGCATGCCCGAGCCGGAGGACGTCGGCTGGCGCGACGCGGCCTCGGTCCTGGCCTACAGCATGCGCAGCGTGATCCTGCGCCACCCGTGGTCGGCCGACCTCCTCGGCCGCATGCCCGCGCTCGGCCCCAACGCCATCCAGGTCGCCGACCGGATGCGCCGGATGTTCAAGCTGGCCGGGTTCGCGGGGATGGACGTCGACTACGCCGGCAGCACCCTCACCGCCTACATCTACGGCATGACCATCCCCGAGGTCGCCTGGAACTCCGCCATGGGCGAGCACGAGTACGACCCCGCCGAGATGAAGGAGATGGTCACCAGGGCGGTCAGGGACTATCCCGACATGCTTGAGCGTATGGACATGACCGCCTACGACGATCCGCAGACCCTCCGCCAGGTGGCCTTCGACTTCGGGCTCATGTCGGTGCTCGACGGGCTTGAGCGGCGGCTGCCGACGTAGCAGGATCCCGGCATGAGCGAGCGAAGCGAGCGACCAGTCGAACACAGCCGATCCACCGGTCATGCGGCCGACGAAGGCGGTCGCATGACCGGTTTTCGTGCCACCCGCGATTTCCTCCTCCACGCCGACGCCGCCACCGCCCGCCGCGACTTCCGCTGGCCGGAGCTCGAGGAGTTCAACTGGGCGCTCGACTGGTTCGACGGGGTGCTGGCCGCCGAGACCCCCGACGCCGTCGCTCTCAAGATCGTGGGAGCGAGCACCGCCCGCTACACGTTCGCCGAGCTGTCCGCCCGCTCCGGCCAGGTCGCCAACTGGCTGCACCGCCAGGGCGTGCGCCGGGGCGACCGGGTCCTGCTCATGCTGGGCAACCAGGCCGAGCTGTGGGAGTCGCTGCTGGCCGCGATGAAGCTGGGCGCGGTCATCATCCCGGCCACGACGCTGCTGACCGCCAAGGACATCTCGGAGCGCATCGTCAGGGGCGGCGTCGCTCATGTGATCGCCAACGCCGCCGACGCGGGGAAGTTCGGGGCCGGCGAATACACGAAGATCGCCGTCGGCGACGCCTACAACTGGCTGCCGTACCACGAGGCGTACGAGGAGGACCCGCTCTTCGTCCCCGACGCGCCGACGCGGGCGACTGACACGCTGCTGCTCTACTTCACCTCCGGCACGACCTCGCAGCCGAAGCTGGTCGAGCACACGCACGCGTCCTACCCGGCCGGGCACCTGTCGACGATGTTCTGGATCGGGCTGAAGCCGGGCGACGTGCACCTCAACGTGTCCTCGCCCGGATGGGCCAAGCACGCCTGGAGCAACGTCTTCGCCCCCTGGAACGCGGGCGCCACCGTGCTCATCCACGACTACCATCGCTTCTCCGCGCCCGCGCTGCTGGAGGTGCTGCGGGACGAGCGGGTCACCACGTTCTGCGCGCCGCCGACCGTGTGGCGGATGCTCATCCAGGAGGATCTCGCCGTGTGGCGGGTGCCGCTGCGCACGGCCGTGGCCGCCGGCGAACCGCTCAACCCGGAGATCATCGACCAGGTCGCCAAGGCGTGGGGCATCACGATCCGGGACGGATACGGCCAGACCGAGACCACCGCGCAGATCGGGAACGCGCCGGACGAGCCGGTCAAGCCCGGATCGATGGGGCGGCCGCTGCCCGGCTACGACGTCGTGCTGATCGACCCCGTCAGCGGCAGACCCGGGGACGACGGCGAGATCTGCCTGCCGCTGGACGCCCGCCGCCCCATAGGCCTCATGTCCGGATATGTCGGCGGATTGAGTGATGCGATGCGCGGTGGTTTCTACCACACCGGCGACGTCGCCACCCGCGACGAGGACGGCTACATCACCTACGTCGGCAGGACCGACGACGTCTTCAAGGCCTCCGACTACCGCATCTCGCCGTTCGAGCTGGAGAGCGTGCTGCTGGAGCACGCCGCCGTGGCCGAGGCCGCCGTGGTGCCCGCCCCCGATCCGGTACGCCTGGCCGTACCGAAGGCCTATGTGACGCTCGCGCCCGGGTTCGAGCCGGACGAGGCCACCGCACGCTCGATCTTCGAGCACTGCCGCAGGGAGCTGGCCCCCTACAAGCGGGTGCGGCGGCTGGAATTCGCCGAGCTGCCCAAGACGATCTCCGGCAAGATCCGCCGGGTCGAGCTGCGGGTGCGGGAACCTCGCCAGGAGTACCGGGAGGAGGACCTCAGCTCGTGACAAAGCGTAAATGGGAGCATGGCCGTTCTTACAGAACGATCGGCTAGGCTCTGCCCCGTGTTGCCCACCATCGCCGATGTCCTCGCACTGGAGACCGTACGCCGGGGCAGCCCGCGCGTGGTCGCGGGCGCCGACCGGCTCGACACCAGGGTCCGGTGGGTGCACGTCGGCGAGATCGCCGACCTCGCCCACATGCTGCGCGGCGGGGAGCTGGTGCTCACGACGGGCGTGGCGCTGCCCGAGGACCCGGAGAAGCTCGCCGACTACATCGGCGACCTCGCCTCCGTGGGCGCCTCGGGGCTGATCGTCGAGCTGGGCCGCAGGTTCGTCAAGGAGCTGCCGCCCGCCGTGGTCAAGAAGGCCGAGGAGCACGGGCTGCCGCTCATCGTGCTGGCCCGCGAGACGCCGTTCGTGCAGATCACCGAGTCCGTGCACGCGCGGATCATCGACATCCAGCTCGAGGAGCTGCGCGCCTCCGAGCAGCTCCACGAGGTCTTCACCGAGCTGTCGGTCGAGGGCGCCTCGCCCGCCGAGGTGCTGGCGCAGGTGGCCAGGCTGTCCAACCGGCCCGTGCTGCTGGAGAACCTCGCCCACCAGGTGCTGGCCTGCGAGTCCGCCGGGCGCGACGCGGGCGCGCTGCTGGCCGGCTGGGAGGCCAGGTCCAGGGGCGTGGCCCCGGCCGAGCGGACCGCGTACGACGCCGCCTCCGGATGGGTGGTCACCACGGTGGGGGCGCGCGGGCAGGACTGGGGCCGGCTGATCCTGATCTGCGACTCGGTGCCGACGCCGCGCGACATGGTGCTGGCCGAGCGCGCCGCCACCACGCTCGCCCTCGGCCGCCTGCTCGAACGCCACCAGGAGTCCCTCGAACGCCAGGCGCACGGCACGATCATCACCGGCATCCTGACCCACGCCTACGCCGACCCCGACGAGGCCGCCGCCCGCGCCAGGGCCGTCGGCGTGCCGCTCACGGGACGCAAGCTGATCAGCGTGGTCATCAGACCCACCGAGCCGGCCGACCAGGCGCTCGACGGCCAGGCCCAGCTCGGCGAACTGGCCGAGGCCACCGCCGCCGCCTGCCGCGACGCCCGCCTGCCCGCCCTCGTCGGAGCCCTCGACCAGGAACGCGTCGGGGTCCTGCTGCCCCTCCCGCCCCGCACCCAGGCCGAGCCCGCGCTGACCGCGCTCGCCGAGCGGCTGCGCGTGCTGTGGCGGCCGGGCGGGCTCGCGTTCGTGCTGGCGGCGGGCTCGGTCGTGGAGTCCATCAGGGACGTACGGCGCAGCTTCCTGGAGGCCGAGCAGGTGGCCGACGTGGCCGTCCGCCAGCCGGACGGGCGCGCCTTCTACCGGCTGCCCGACCTGCGCCTGCGCGGGCTGCTGCACCTGCTGCGCGACGACGCCCGGCTGCAGACGTTCGCGGAGCGGGAGCTGGGGCCACTGCTGGCGCACGACGCCCAGCGGGGCGGCGACCTGACCCGGATCCTGCGCATCTATCTCGACGCGGGGCGCAACAAAGCGGTCGCCGCGCAGAAGGCCCACCTGTCCAGGCCCGCCTTCTACGACCGCCTGCGCCGCCTCGAACGCGTCCTCGACACCGATCTGGACGACGTCGAGTCCTGCATGTCACTCCACGTCGCGCTCCTGGCCCTGGAGTCCTTCCGCCGCGAACCCCGCTGACCGCCCCGGGCGCCTAGCGTCGCATTCGTGCCCCTCTTCTTCAACGCCGTGGAGGCCGCGGCGCACCGGCTGTCGATCGTGCCTCCGATGCTCGACTACTTCGGCGTCCTGGGCCTGCACGCGCTCGTCGCGGCGGCCAGGACGGGCGTCTTCGACGCCCTGCGCGAGCGCCCGTCCACCGGCGCCGAGCTCGCCACCACGCTCGGCCTGGACGCCCGCTCCTCGGACATGCTGTTACGCTCCCTGGCCGGGCTCGGCTACCTGCGGGTCCGCGGCGGTCGCTACCGCCTGACCCGCGCCTCGCGACTGTGGTTCACGACGGACTCGCCGCAGTCCCTGGTGGCGGGGCTGGAGTTCTGGGAACGTACGGCGTGCGTCATCTGGCCCCGGCTGGAGAAGGCGGTGCGCGACGGGGCGCCCGCCACGCCCTTCTACGAGCTGCTGGAAGGCGATCCCGAGCTGTCCCGGTCGTTCCAGGCGTGGACGGCGGCGCTGGCCGGGCGGCAGGCTCCGGCGATGGCCAGGGCCGTCCCGGTGCCGCGCGGCGCCCGGCGGGTGCTGGACGTGGGCGGCGGCCACGGCCGGTTCAGCCTGGAGCTGCTGCGGCGGCACCCCCGGCTCCACGCCACCGTGCTGGACCTGCCGCAGGCGCTCCAGGCCACCGCCGCCCATCCCCGGCTGAGCGTGCGTGCCGGGTCGTTCCTGGACGGCGACCTGGGTGACGGGTACGACATCGCGCTGCTGTTCAACGTCGTGCACGGGCTGGAGGACGCGCAGGCCGCCACTCTCCTGGGGCGGGTGGCCGCGGCCCTCAACCCGGGCGGGACGGTCGTGGTGGGCGACCAGTTCGGGGACAGCGTCATGCCCGGCCGGGCCAGCCGCGCCCTGCTGCACCTGCTGGACCTGAACTACCTGGTCACGGCCGGCGGCAGGGTACGCGGCTTCCGGGAGGTGTCGGAGCTGCTGCGGGCGGCGGGCTTCCGCGCACCCCGGCACCGCCGCCCCCTCCGCTCCGTCCCCACCGAACTGGCCCTGGCCTCACTCCCCGCCCACCGGCCACGATAGGCACCGCCGCCGCGAAGCCCATCGGCTGCCCGCCGCCACGAACCCCGGTAAAAAGCGCTAGAAGCCCATCGCCGCCCGTACCTCGTCCAGCGTCATGATCGCCCGCTCTCTCGCCGCCGCGTTCCCCGCGGTCAGGATCTGCCGCACCTCCTCCTCGGTGTGCTCGGCACGGCGCTTCCTGATCGGCCGCAGGAACTCGTTGACCGCCTCGGTGGCCAGCCTCTTGAGCGCGGACGCGCCCCCGTCCCCGATCTCCTCGGCGATGTCCTGCGGCGAGCGGCCGAGGCAGAGGCCGGCCAGGGTGAGGAGGTTCGCCACCTCGGGCCGGCGCGTCTCGTCGAAGGTGATCAGCCGCTCGGAGTCGGTGCGGGCCTTGCGGATGAGGGCGGCCGTCTCGTCCTCGGTGGCCGACAGGGCGATCGCGTTGCCGCGGCTCTTGCTCATCTTGCCGCCGTCGAGCCCCTGCAGCAGCGGCCGTTCGCCCATCATGGCCTCGGGCTCCGGGAACACCTCGCCGTAGCGCTCGTTGAAGCGGCGCGCCACCAGCCGCGTCACCTCCACGTGCGGGAGCTGGTCCTTGCCCACGGGCACCAGCGTGCCCTTGCAGAACAGGATGTCGGCCGCCTGGTGCACCGGATAGGTGAACATCAGGCCGCTGACCGCCCGCTGCGAGCTGTGCGCGATCTCGTCCTTGACCGTGGGGTTGCGGTGCAGCTCGGAGACCGACACCAGGCTCAGGAAAGGCAGCAGCAGCTGGTTCAGCTCGGGGACGGCGCTGTGCTGGAAGATCGTCACCTTGGCCGGGTCGATGCCCACCGCCAGATAGTCGAGCAGCAGCTCGGTGATGTTGCGTTGGATCGCGCCGGGCAGATCCCGGTCGGTGATCACCTGGTAGTCGGCGATCAGCACGTACATCGGGAACTTGTCCTGCAACGTGACACGGTTGGCCAGCGAGCCGAAGTAATGGCCCAGGTGCAGCGATCCGGTCGGACGGTCACCGGTGAGTACGACGTCGTTCATTTCGGTCTCTCTCTTTCAGGTCACGCCGTCTCGGAGAGGACCGCACGCTTGGAGGGCCGTCTCGAAGACGGCCCGTGCATGGGGAAATCAGCGGCCGTCTGTCGGCCGCCACCACATGCTGATGCGTGTCATACGCGAAGTGTATCCGTTTGCGGTGTCAATCTCGTAACCTCTTTTACCGTTTCGCGTGTTCGCCTGCCCCGGCGACCATGATCTCGCCAGTATGGTGCGGTCCCTTTTCCGCCCTCTGGAGAATTCATGTCTCGACGCACCCTTGCCGGTGGCCTGGCCATAGCCGCCGCGCTCTCCCTCACCACCCTGCCCGCCGCGGCGGAGCAGGCGTCGGTGCGGTTCCCGTCGGCCAAGTTCCCGCTGGGCAGCAGGCCCGTGCCGACCAAGACGATGACCGCCGTCGCGCAGGGCATCGACATGTACGACGTGAAGGCCGGCTCGGCGACCGACGGCTACACGGTGACCGTGTTGATGCCGAGCGGCCGCGACTACGGAATGCAGACGACCGCCGAGTCCAAGGCCGCCGAGGTGGAGGCCGCCGGCGAGACCCCCAGCGTGCAGAAGGTGGTACGGCCGAGCGTCGCCGACGCCGCCTCCCAGACCGTGTACATGGTCCGGGTCGGCCTCTGGTCCCTCGACGACAAGAAGAAGGCCGAGGAGACCGCCAAGAAGCTCAAGGAAGCGGGGCTGAAGGTCAAGGTCGACTACCTCGGCGACGACGGGCTCAAGACCACCGGTCCCTGGGACGTCAAGGTCGTGATGATCGACGCCGGGGCGTTCGGCGGCTCGTTCGCGTCCTCGCTCGGCACCAGCGTGGCCAAGCGGGAGACCGTCTCGTCGATGGCCAAGGCCCAGAACGCGCTGGTCGGCGTCAACGGCGGCTTCTTCAACATCCACACCGACAAGGCCCTGCGCGGCGAGCCCGTCGGCGCGTCCGTGGTCAAGGGCAAGCTGCTCAGCGAGGCCGTCCCCGGCCGCTCGGCCGTCGTCCTCAAGGGCCGTACGGCCAAGATCACCGAGCTGAAGACCACCGTCACCGCCACCTCCCAGGACGGCCAGAAGACCGAGGTCAACGGCGTCAACCGGGCCGTCACGACGGACGAGCTGGTGCTGTACACCGAGGAGTGGGGCGCCAAGACGCCCACCGGCGGGACCGACGCCGTCCTCGACGCCAACGGCAAGGTCGTCGGCCTGCGCGAGTCGGGCGCCGCGGTGGCCGCCGGGACACGGGTGCTGCACGGCAACGGCCTGGCCGCCGACTGGCTCAACGAGCACGCCTCCCAGGACTGGACGGTCAAGGTCGACACCAAGGTCGTGGACCTGCGTACCGACAAGGCGCTCGCGCTGACCCCGGACCTCAACGTGATCGCGGGCAGCGTCGGCCTCGTGCGGAACGGCAAGGTGAAGATCACCGCCAAGCAGGACGGCCACGACTCCGTCAACATGATCCTGCGCCGCCACCCGCGCACCCTCCTCGGCACCACGAGGAACGGCAGCCTCATCATCGCCACCATCGACGGCCGCAACCCGGGCGTGACCGTGGGGGCGAACTTCCTCGAGGCCGCCCAGTTCATGCGGTGGCTGGGTGCCACGCAGGCCATCAACCTGGACGGGGGCGGCTCGACGGCCATGGTGGTCGGCAACAAGCTGATCAACCGGCCCTCGGACGGCGTGGAGCGCGGCGTCGGCGACGCCCTCCTGGTCCTGCCCAAGTAACACACCAGGCCCGAACGAACCGCAGCCGTGCCACCAGCCCCTGGTGCACGGCTGCACCCCACCTACCCGGGGGCCGTCGCCGTTAGGGCTGGCCGGTAGCGGACGTTCACGGCCGAGGCGGGGTCGTCTTCGCCGTGGTGGCGGGCCGGTAGCGCACGTTCACGACCGACGCGGGGTCGTCCTCGCCGAGCCGGTGGAGGCGGATCGGCTCGGCGCCGGGGTTGTCGTACAGCCGGATGCCCTCACCCAGCAGGACCGGCGCGATGTGCAGGTCGATCTCGTCGATCAGCCCGAGCTCAAGCAGCTGACGGCCGATGGTCGGCGAGAACACCTCGATGTTCTTGCCCCCTGCCGCCTCCAGGCCGATCCGCACCGCCTCGGCCGGGTCGCAGCTCAGAAACGTGACTCCGTCAGTAGGCGTCGCGTCCTCGGGGTGGTGGGTGAGGACGAAAAGCGGTCCCTTCCAGGCGCCACCGTAGATGCCGCCGGGATCGGGGTAATGGTCCCAACCGTCTCGACCGCCCAGCACGGCGCCCGTGGTCTCTACGTACTCATCGACCAGGCCCGGCCGGAACGAGCTCCCGACCATCCAGTCCATCTCATGCTTCGGCCCCGCCACGAACCCGTCCAGCGACATCGTGAAGTGCCAGAGCACCTTTCCGCCCGCGGTCTGCGGCTCGGTGTCGCTCATTCGTTGCCTCCTACATCTGCTTGCGATTTGCAACCGGTAGCCTCACGCTAGGCCACCCGGTGGTAGATTGCAACCAGTTCGGAGGTGAGGTGCGAGTTGGCAGAGTCGGCGCGTTCTGGTTGCCCGATCAATGCCGCGGTCGAGGCGTTCGGTGACAGCTGGAGCCTGCTCGTGCTGCGGGACGTGATGTTCGGGAGCCGGCGCTACTTCAGGGAGCTGCTCGCCGGCTCCGAGGAGGGGATCGCCTCCAACATCCTGGCCGACCGGCTGAAGCGCCTGGTGAACGCGGGCCTGCTGACCCGCGAGGACGCGGGGCCCGGACGGCGGGCCGCCTACAGCCTGACCGAGGCGTCGATCCAACTGGTCCCGATCTTCGCGCAGCTCGGCGAGTGGGGGCTACACCACCGCCCCACCACGAAGCGGCTGCGGGTGCGAGCGGAACTGCTCGCGGCCGGCGGACCGGAGCTGTGGAACGAGTTCATGGCCGAGCTCCGGACCATCCACCTCGGCGCCCCGCCGCCGGAACGGAACGGCCCAAGCGTCATGGAACGCCTCGCCAAGGCCTACACCGACGCGCTCTGACTCCTTGAGCGGGAATCAGACACAACGCCGCCGTGCTCTGACGCCATAAACGGAGTCGGACGCGACGCCATGGCCGGTCGCTTGAGAGGCACACGAGCCGCGCGACGGCCATGACAACATGCACGGCGTCGACGTGCGCTGTGCAAGCGCCGACATTCGCCGTGCGGGCGTGCACGCGCGACGTGCGAGCGCCGACATCCCCGGGCAGACGCCGATATGCGCCGTGCGGGCGTGGACGCGTGATGTGCGGGCGTCGGATCTTAAGCGTCCACCGGCAGACCCATGTCCGGTTTCACGGCCTTCATTGCAAGGTGCGACGTCACCTGCGCCACCCCCGGCAGCCCGGAGAGGGTCTCGGAGTAGAAGCGCTCGTACGCCGCCAGATCCGCCACCGCCACCCGCAGCAGGAAGTCCGGATCGCCGAACAGCCGGTGCGCCTCCACCACCTCCGGCATCCCCGCCACCCGCCGCTCGAACTCCGCCACCGTGTCGTGATCCTCGTACCTCATCACCACGGTGACGAACGCCTGGAACCCCCGTCCCACCGCGCCCCCGTCGACCAGCGCCCGGTAGCCGCGGATGACGCCGGACTCCTCCAACTGCCGCACCCGACGCAGGCACGGCGACGGTGTGAGCCCGACCCGGTCGGCCAGTTCGGTGTTGCTCAGCCGCCCGTCCCGCTGCAGCTCCTGGAGGATCCTGCGGTCAATCCTGTCCACAGCGCAATATCCTGCCACTCCCCCGCCCGAAGCAGCACGAACAGACCATCGCGTGCCAGCCCTCCTTGACTACCGTCCCACAAGGAGGTGGTTCTCATGGAAACCCGGCTGCTGGTGCTCTTCCTCGGCATGGACCTGCTGCTGATCTGCACGCCGGGCCCCGACATGCTCTACGTCATGGCCCGCTCGCTCGGCCAGGGCCGCCGCACCGGCCTCACGGCGGTGGCGGGGATCTGCTCGGGCTACACCGTGCACACGGTCCTGGCCGCCGTCGGCCTCGCCGCCGCACTTCGCGCGGTCCCCGCCGCATTGCCCGCGATGCGGTACGCCGGCGCCGCGTATCTCGTCTTCCTGGCGATCAAGACCCTGGCGTCGCTCAGAAACCCCGCCACCCCGCTCCCGGGCGCGACCCCGCAGCCCACGGGCAGGGTGTTGCGACAGAGCATGCTCACGGCCCTGCTCAACCCGAAGGGCGTGCTGCTCTACCTGTCGCTGATGCCCCAGTTCATCTCCACGGAGGCGGGCGTCCCCCTGGGCATTCAACTCGCCGTACTCGGCCTGCTCCATGTCGCGAACTGCGCCGTCCTGTACGGCCTGCTCGCCCTGGCCACGGCACGGGCCAGCCACGCTCTGACCCGGACCCCGAAGGCCGCCCGCCGGATCTCGGCCGTCTCCGGCACGATGCTCCTGGTGGTCGCGGCCGCCACGCTCGGCACCCATTGAACACAAAAAAAAGGGGGTCCGACGCCCAAGGCGTCGAACCCCCTCAAAGATTGTCCGGCGGCGACCTACTCTCCCACACCCTCCCGAGTGCAGTACCATCGGCGCAGAGAAGCTTAACTTCCGGGTTCGGAATGTAACCG